>JAZLGQ010000071.1:0-14366 GCA_045616385.1 Candidatus Cryptobacteroides sp. | reverse complement strand
GTGTTTATGCAGTGGGGCACGTCGTACTTCTTCCCGGCCATCGCTATGGCATCGCACATCAGCGCCACTCCAAACCACACCGTACGCAGGACCACGTCCATCAAGTACCGCATCGACGTGGCAATGAGCGGCCGCCTCGGTATGGAGATTCAGCCTAAGAACATGACCGACAACGAGAAGGAAGTATGCCGCAAGGCCATCGCCGAATACAAGCGCATCCGTCCTATCGTCCAGTTCGGCGACATCTACCGCATCGTCTCCCCGTACGACGACAAGGGCTACGCTTCAATGATGCACGTCGCCGCGGACAAGTCTGCCGCCGTATTCTACTGGTGGAAGATCAAGAACTTCCAGGACGAGCACTTCAGCCTCGCAAAGTTCGCCGGTCTCGACCCGGACAAGATGTACAAGATCACCGAACTCGACAGGGTTGACGTGCGTCCTCTCTTCTTCGAGGGCAGGTCATTCTCCGGCAAGTTCCTTATGGAGAACGGTCTCAGCATACCTATGACCAACAACATGAAGTACCCGGAAATGAATTCCGACTGGTCTTCACGCGTGCTGCTCCTCGAAGCGGAATAAGTTTTCGAATTTATGATGGGGACTATTCCGTGGCGGCCTCGATTTTCTTGAGCATTGCGAACATTATGCCGCCGGCAATCACGCAGAGAGCCATAAGGATTGCCCAGTTGGCCCAGAGAGGAACGTTCTTCCAGAGAAGGCCGGGGATTGAGCTGAGATAGTTGCCGACAGCAGTTGCCGCGAACCAGAGACCCATCATAAGACCCTTGAGCTTCGGTGGAGCTACTTTCGAAACGAAAGAGATGCCCATAGGGCTGAGGAGGAGTTCAGCAAATGTGAGGACCAGATATGTACTGATAAGGTACATAGGTACCACAGGATCAGGAGAGACTGTCCCGTTGAGTTCTGCAGGTGACTGCTGTCCGAGTGATGCCATGATCATTATAAGATAACCGAGAGCTGCGACGAACATTCCGATACCGATTTTCTTCGGAGCGGATGGCTCCATTCCCTTTGGATATCTGTCAGATTTCTTCGCCGCCAGGGCGGAGAAGATGGCCATTGAGATAGGGGTAAGGAATACCACGAAGAACGGATTGAACTGCTGGAAGAGCTGAGGGAAGATGTCGAGGGGCTCCGGGAGTCCTTTATATATGGCGAACGCACCACCCCAGAGAGCTGCGGTAGCGGCAGCGCAGACGGCCTTGCCCTTGCCGCTCTCTGACTGGAATGAGCCGAACAGGGTGTAGATGGAAACTGCGATAAGGGCGAGAATCCAGATATTGAAACCGAAGCGGGTCGCGCCCGTCGCAGTGGCGGTGGTATAATCACGCGCAAACCAGGTGAGGCTCTGGCCGTTCTGGTGGAATGCCATCCAGAAGAAGATGACAACCGCAAACACGAGACAGAGGGCGACGACGCGGTCCTTGGTCTGCTTCGGAGTGAGTTCGTCGATCACGGTGCCTGAAGCGGCGGCCTGGGCTGCAGCCTGATTGGCATTGACGTCAGCGTGCTTGAACCATCCGCGGCAGGCGAAATAGATCGCAATGGAGAGGATGAGTGACACGCAGGCAACGGCAAAGCCCATATTGTATGCTGATGACAGGTGCTCGATGTAGTAGTTGCAGAAGTCGGCCGGGGCCATCGCTGCCACGTCGGCGCCCGGCATCACGGCCTGCAGTCCGGCGAGTTTGTCCGCACCGTCGGCAGCAATGGTGCCATTGAGGAACTGATGTGCAAGGGCTGGGACATCGGCCTTGTAGATGAGGCCGGCCTTGCCGAGGAAACTGTTGGTGATGGCCGTTGCGGCTGAAGGAGCGAACATCGCACCGATGTTGATAGCCATATAGAAGAGGCTGAAGGCGGAATCGCGCTTCGACGAATACTTCGGATCGTCATAAAGGTTGCCTACAAGCACCTGGAGATTGCCCTTGAAGAGGCCGGTACCGACAGCGATGAGAAGCAGGGCTCCGAGCATCAGGGCTATGCCAAGGCCGTTGGCGGCCGTCGGTATTGCCAGGGCGAGGTAGCCGAGGAACATAATGCAGACACCGGTGACGACACACTTGCCGTAACCGATCTTGTCAGCGAGCCAGCCGCCGACTACCGGCATAAAATAAACTGCAGCAAGAAAAATGGAGTACACCTGGCTAGCCGCAGCCTGCTCCCAGCCGAACTTGGCCTGGAGGAAAAGCATGAAGATGGCAAGCATGGTGTAGTAGCCGAAGCGCTCGCCCGTATTGGCGAGGGCAAGGGCGAACAAACCTTTAGGTTGACCTTTGAACATATTGATGTGGATAATTAATTGCTTTAGTGCACGTGGTGCATTCGCAAAGATAAGAAAAAATGGTATATTTGTAAATACAATCATTTCAAAGAGAATAACCACTAAACATTAAAGAATATGACTATCAAAGATCTGAAACCGGCAATCGTCTGGAACAATTTCTACGGACTCACCCGCTGTCCGCGCCCGTCAAAGCACGAGGAAATCGTACGCAAGCACCTTCTTGACTGGGCGAAAGAGCACGAAGTGGAAGCCTTCGCGGACGAAACCGGCAACGTCATAATGCGCGTTCCTGCCACCAAGGGCTACGAAAACCGCAAGGGCGTCATCCTCCAGGGGCATATGGATATGGTTCCGCAGAAGACCGCCGACACAAAGCACGATTTCCTCAAGGATCCTATCGAGACCGTGGTTGAAGGCGAATGGCTCACCGCAAATGGGACCACTCTGGGTGCCGACAACGGACTCGGCGTGGCTCTCGCAATGTCGGTCGCCGAAGATCAGACGGTCAAGCACGGACCGGTAGAGATTCTCGTCACCTACGACGAAGAGACAGGTATGAGCGGCGCAGAAGCCCTCAAACCGGGAGTTCTCAAGGGTGACATTCTCCTCAATCTCGACTCCGAAGACGAGCTCGAGCTCTGCATAGGCTGCGCAGGCGGACTCGATGCAGTCGCCGACTTCAAGTACAAGTCGCTCAAGAGCCCTGCAGGCTACAAGGCATTCAACTTCGACGTCAAAGGTCTTGCAGGCGGACACTCAGGTATGGACATCTCGCTCTATCGCGCCAATGCCAACAAGATACTCGTCAGGGCGCTCATCCCTCTCGTCGAGAAATACGGCGCCAAGCTGGCAGATTTCACCGGAGGCAGCCTCCGCAATGCCATTCCTTTCGAAGCCGGTGCAGTTGTCCTCATCCCTTCAGAGAAGGTCAACCCGGCCCTCAAGGCGGCCCGCAAGATTTTCAGCAACCTCAAGAAGAAATACAAGGAGACCGACCCGGGTATGTCAGTCACCATCGAGCGTCGGGCAAAGCCTGCAAGATACATCGAAGACGCGGTCGCCCTGAACGCAATGAAGGCCATAGCCGCCTGTCCGTCCAACGTGATCCGTATGAGCCAGAGTATGCCGGGCCTCACCGAGACATCCATCAACCTCGCGGTCGTACGTTGCAACCGCGGTCATCTCACCGTGGCATCCCTCCTCCGCAGCGCAATCAACGAGTCCAAGGAGGACCTCGCACTCAGAGTCAAGTACATATTCGAATTCGCCGGTGCCAAAATCAAGTTCTTCGGCGGGTATCCCGGCTGGACTCCGAAGCCGGACCTCGCCATCAACACCCTTCTCAACGAGACGCACAAGAAGATGTTCGGCACCCCTATGAACGTGCTCGCCACCCACGGCGGACTCGAATGCGCCCTCCTCGGAGACAAATACCCTGACTGGGAAATGGTATCCATAGGACCAACCGTAATGTACCCTCACTCACCTGACGAGAGGACCTTCATCCCTTCTGTTGAAAGGACCTGGGAATTCCTCAAGGCCGTACTCGAAGCAATTCCCGAGAAATAAGAATGTTCAGGAAAACAATCATCCTGGCGTGCATCCTGACCACAGTGTGCGCCAGGATTAACGCTCAAATATACCTTCCGGACAATAACGGCGAGAGGCTGAAAGAGACCCTTGAAGAGGGCCGGCTTGATATGCCCGCATTCTCGCTCGAATGGATATTCGCCGCCCATCAGTTCTGGATGTACAGGGGCGAGGAGGAATATATGAAGACACTTGTTCCTACCGAAAGGAACATCCTGTCCTGGTTCGAGATGTATCTCAAGGATGACAACTGCCTCCACAATCTTCCAAAGCAGAATTTCATCCGCGTCAATGATTCCGACAGCGCCATGCTTGCCGTCGATAAGCTGGGGCGCAACGCTTTTGTGGACATAATGTACATCCTGGCTCTGAAAAAGGCGGCCGAGATGGAATCCGGTTTCGGCAATCCCGGGATAGGCAAGGCCTGGAACCAGACAGCCGACAGGATAAGCTTCACCTTTCGGGGATGGTATTGGGACAATGGCAGGAAAATGTTTGCAGACAATTCTGACCGCGATAGTTTTTCACAGCACGTCAACTTGCTTGCCATCCTGGCAAGCTTGATATCAGGCGAAGAAGCCACTTCCCTTATCAAGAACATTTTGGAGGACAAGACTGTTCTCCGATGCTCCGAAGACTTCACCCCCTACCTCAAGGAAGCCAGACGCATCTGTCTCGGCCCCGAGCCGGGAGAGGTCGTCATAATGCCTCTGGAAGAGGGATTCTCCAAAGTTCTGGTCGAGCCGGCTGCCGAGGGCATCACCAGATACGAGACATCCGTTCCGCATCCTTACGGCACCGTTGATGTCAAGTGCATATCGCGCAAGAAGCATCTGACCGCCGAAGTCGGCCTTCCGTCCGGAATAACGGGCATCTTCCGCTGGAACGGCAAGGAAATAGCGCTCACAAGCGGAAAAAACAAAATAATAATCAGCAAGTGATAAAGCCAGCAATCAGACAACAGCTCGAAGAATGGGCTGAAAAATACAATGACCCTCAGTACTTCCAGGCTGACCCGATAGCATTCCCGCGCGAATTCGTCCGCCGCGGGGCGTCGCGGCAGGACATTGAGATTGCGGCGGTCTTTTCGGCGCATTTCGCCTGGGGGCGTCGCGATATGATCGTCCGCGACTTGGAAAGACTTTTTGACGAGATGGGCTGGCAACCGTTTGCCTATGTCAATGCCGGTGACTGGCGCAATGACGGCACCAGCATTCACCGCACGGTCAAATGGTCTGAGGTCGCAGGCATATGCCACAGGCTCCGCGAATGGTACAGCTGGCACCAGACCCTCGAAGGCCTGACGCAGGACGAGATGCGCACATCCATCTTCCGCCAGAAATCCGACCCCCGCGCAGCCAACAAGAAAATCAATATGATGCGCAGATGGCTGGTCCGCGACGACGGGATAGTGGACCTCGGCCTCTGGAAAAAGACCTCTCCCAAGGAGCTCATCGTGCCGCTGGACATCCACGTGTACGATGAAGCCGTGAGCCTCGGGCTCACGAAACGCAAGCAGAAAGACATCAGAACCGCCTTGGAAATCACGGATGCTTTCCGTGAAATATGGCCTGATGATCCGTTGAAAGGAGATTTCGCACTATTTGGATACGGAGTGGACAATGCCTAAGCTATTCATCATCTCAGGTTGCAACGGTTCGGGGAAGACAACGGCATCATACACTCTGCTGCCCGAAATCCTCGACTGCCGCGAATTTGTGAACTCCGACGAATTCGCGAAGAGCCTTTCGCCTTTCGACCCGTCCGCCGCATCAATCACGGCCAGCCGTTATATGGTGATGAAAATCAAATACCTGCTCGACCGCTATGACGACTTCAGCATTGAGACCACCCTCGCCACAAGATCCCTTGTAGGAATAATTCAGCGCGCAAAGGAACGCGGATACTCCGTGACGATTCTGTACTTCTGGCTGAATTCTCCCGAACTCGCAATCAAAAGGGTACAGGCCAGGGTCAAGGCAGGCGGACACCACATCGACGACACTACCGTGCGCAGACGATACGAAATGGGGCTGCGATACCTGTTCGACACATATATGAACATATGCGACGAATGGATCATCGGTGACAATTCGACGGCTCCTTTCACCATTGTCGCCCGGGGCACGAAAGAATCCATCGAAATCAAAGACTCTGAAAAATACCGTCAAATAAGTAATATCGCAATCCAGAAAAATGAACAACCTTGACAGATTCGGATTGACTGAAGACCAGCTCCGCATCCTGATTTCCGAAGGACTCGGCAACGGCGGCGACTGGTGCGACCTCTACCTTGAAGACACTTCGTACTATGACCTGATGCTTCGCGACGGAACTGTCGGCACTGGAGGATTCCACATCGATTATGGCTGCGGGATCCGCGTGCTCAAAGGCGAAAAGACCGGTTATGCATACGCAGAAAGCACCGATTACAGGGATCTTGTATCAGCGGCCCGCGCAGCTGGAGCCATAGCGTCAGGATCTGGCGGGACAGCCGGCGGCAATTCCCTCAGGCATTACCGTTCCGATGACGGGACATTTTCTGTCCGGAACCACTACCCCGTTGAAAAGGACTGGCGCGAAGCGGAAGCAAAAAACTTCATCCCTTTCCTTGAGCGCATTGAAAAGGGCATCAAGGCCAAAGACTCCAGGGCAGAGAAAGTCACCGCAATGCTTTCCTGCTCGATAAGCGAGGTTGCAATGTTCAACTCGTTCGGCGAACTGACCTGCGACCGCCGACCTCTGGGCAGCCTCACGGTATCGACAGTGTTCAAACAGGGAGAAATGATTGAAAGCCGGAATGTCTCACGCAGTCTGCGAATGGGTGTCGAGATGCTCACGGAGGAGGTCCTCAGGGACTTGGTTGACAGGTCTGTGAAAGGCATTGACGAGCGCTTTGCAGCCCGTCGTCCAAAAGGCGGGCAGATGCCAGTCGTGATGGCCGCGGGAGCCTCCGGGATCCTGCTTCACGAAGCGATGGGCCACGCCTTCGAGGCCGACTTCAACCGAAAGGGCCAGTCTGTCTTCTCTGACAAGATGGGCAGACGGATATGCGGGAAAGGCATCAACATATTGGACGACGGCACCGTACCTTTCAGCCGGGGGGCCTGCAACTTCGACGACGAAGGCATTCCCGGGCAGAAAACGTATATGGTAACCGACGGCGTGCTTACATCCTACCTTCACGACCGCATCAGCGCAGCCTGGTACGGCGTCGCGCCTACCGGCAACGGGCGGCGGGAGTCATTCCGCTACAACCCTATTCCGCGGATGCGGGCGACATATATGGAGAACGGCGGCGACGGGATCCTCGACGACCTCATCGGCAGCGTCAGGAAAGGCATCTTCGTCGACCAGTTTGCCAACGGTGAGGTCAAGATAGGCGAAGGAGACTTCACGTTCTATGTCAAGAGCGGTTGGCTCATCGAAAAAGGCAGGCTCACCGTGCCGGTAAAGGATATCAACATCATTGGCAACGGCCCACAGGCTCTGGCCGACATCGAAGCTGTGGCAAATGATCTCAAGATAGACGAAAGCACCTGGACCTGCGGCAAGGAACAAAGCGTCGCAGTATCCTGCGGCATACCATCAGTACTGATCAAGAACTTAACGGTAGGCGGAGAATGATAACTGACATTGAACCGAAACTCATCCGCGAAGCTCTTGACTTCGCGCAGAAAAACGGCGCACAGAAAGCAAGCGCCACGCTTTCGACCAGTTCCGAAGACCTTGTGGCCACCCTCAACGGAGACATCGACCGCATAACCCGATGCCAGGACCGTTCACTGAGCCTATGCCTCTTCGTCGACGGGCGCTTCGGCAGTTTCTCAACCAACAAGCTCGGGGCAAATGCTCTGCACGAATTCATTCTCAAGGCCATCGAGACTGTCAGAATGCTTGCAGAAGACCCTTGCAGAGACCTTGCAGACCCGTCCAGAACCTGCAAGACTGCGCTGAGGGGCGACGAGCTTGGCGCAGTCGACCCGGCACGGGCCGGCATAACACCGGAAATACGTCGTCAGACCGCCCGGGACGCTTCCGTATTTTCAATCCCGACGCCACCTGAATACAAGATCGTATCCGAAGAAGGCGAATACTCCGACAGTCTTTATGAAGTTGTCCTGATGGACACCAACGGGCTATTCTGCCGTCAGACGGAAACGTCTTTCGACTATGGCGTGGAGATCACCATTGAAGCCGAAGGCGAAAAGTACAGCGGATACGCCTGGGACTCCCGGTCACGTTTCAACGAGCTGGACTCCGCAGCCTGCGGCAGGCTTGCATTGGAAAAAGCCGTCGCCCAGATCGGTTCTGAACCCGCCGGAAGCGGGAAATACACGATGGTGATTGACAGGGAATGCGCATCGCGCGTCCTCTCCCCTGTCCTGCGCGCCCTCAGCGGCTATCAGATTCAGCAGAACAACTCCTTCCTGATGGGCAGCATAGGCAAGAAAATATTCCCCGCCGGACTGACCGTCCTTGACGACCCTCACATACCGGGGAATGTATGCTCCAAGCTTTTCGATTCCGAGGGAGCCGCCACCACTCCGCACGCCATCATAAAGGACGGCGTGGTGAAGGAATATTTCATCAATACATTCATAGGCAACAAACTGGGAATGGCTCCGACAGTTGAGGACCCCGTACGTCCGCGCGTACTTCCATACCCTCAGGAATGCCTCGACCGCGCAGCAATCCTGAGGCTCTGCGGCGACGGCATTCTTGTTACAGACTTCAACGGAGGAAATTCCAATCCGGCCACGGGGGACTTCTCCTACGGCATTGAAGGATTCATTTTCAAGGACGGAAAAATCGTCCGTCCCGTCAGCGAGATGCTGGTTACAGGCAATTTCCTGACACTGTGGCAGGGATTCAAGGCCGCCGGATCCGATGCACGCCAGTGTATGTCGAAGCTCGTTCCTACCCTGGCGTTTGAAAATGTCGACTTCTCTGGTTAACTTTGTCGGTTACAACAACAATCAATCATTCAAGAATATGAAAGCACAGCAGGATTACGTCGTAGGTGTCAGCTACGAACTTGAAGTAGAAGGTAAAATCGCGGACAAGGCACGCCCGGAAGCTCCGCTCGAATATATCCACGGGACCGGTATGCTCCTCCCGAAATTCGAGGCCGCAGTGGAAGGAAAGGAACCGGGTGAATCTTTCGATTTCATACTGAGCCCTGAAGACGGATATGGCGAATATGATTCGAAATACAAATTCGACATACCGAAGAGTTCATTTGCAGTAGACGGACAGATCCGTGAGGACCTTCTTGAAGTAGGCCGCCTCATCCCGATGCTCAACTCGGCAGGACAGGTCGTCCAGGGCACAATCGCCGCCATCGGCGAAGACAGCGTGACTATGGACTTCAACCACCCTATGGCCGGCAAGACCCTCCATTTCACCGGCAAGGTCGAGACAGTCCGCGCCGCTACAGAAAAAGAGCTTGCCGAAGGACTGCACGGAGAGTTCCTCCCGCAGGAGGAGTGCAGCTGCGGATGCCATCACGGCGAGGGCGAATGCAACTGCCACGGAGAGCATCACCACGACGGCGAATGCGGCTGCGGCCACTGCCATTGACAGTGCCTGATGAAAACGGCTGTCGTCATACTGAACTGGAACACCAGGGACTATCTGCGCCGCTGGCTGCCGGGACTTGTCAGTTCCTGCAGGCGCGCCGATGCCGGGGTATTCGTTGCCGACAGCGCCTCCACCGACGGATCGTTGGATTTCGTCAAGGAGAACTTCCCGCAGGCAAAGGTCATTCCTCTTGACGCAAATTACGGCTTCACAGGCGGTTACAACCGCGCTGTCGCACAGTTGACAAATGAGGCCGACGCTCCGGAATACATCGTTCTGATCAATTCCGACATCGAGGTTGAAGATGGCTGGCTGGAGCCTTTGACAGAATATATGGACACTCATCCGCGCTGCGGTGTCTGCGGACCGAAACTGCACAAGCTTGAGCAGGCGGAAGACGGCACGATCGTCCGTGGACGGCGTTTCGAATATGCCGGGGCTGCCGGGGGTATGCTCACGCGACACGGCTATCCTTACTGCCGCGGACGCATCCTCAGTCACACGTCCGTTGACAAGGGGCAGTATGACAGCGCCCCTGCTGACGTAAAATGGATCACGGGAGCCTGTATGATGACCAGAAGTTCGCTCTGGCGCGAGCTGGGAGGTCTTGACGACAGATTCTTCGCCCATATGGAGGAGATCGACTATTGCTGGCGTGCCCGCAGGCTTGGATGGCAGGTAAGCTGCGTCCCCGCCTCAACGGTATGGCACCTCGGCGGCGGCACACTCCCGCAGGGGTCACCTTTCAAGCTGAAGCTGAACTTCCGCAACTCCCTGCTGATGCTGGCGAACAATCTCCCGGATGAGATTGGCCCGAAATCTGCAGAAAGACGGATATTCTTCCGTATGGTTATGGATGGAGTGATAGCCTGCATATACCTGCTGACGGGGCGCAAGGCAGCTTTTGAAGCCGTCAGGGAAGCTCACAAAGAATTCAAACAAATGCAAGGGATATGAATATTGTCATTGAAGGAGCCGGAGAGGTCGGTTCACACCTCGCGAAGATGCTTCGCGCAGAATCCAATGCAGTGACCGTGATTGACAACGATGCACAGAGGCTCGCGTCGCTGTCGGCATACACCGATGTAGAGACATTCGAAGGCAACCCTTCGGCCATCGAGACACTGAAAGCCGCAGGCGTGCCGACGGCTGATCTTTTCATCGCGGTCTACCCGTTCGCAACGCAGGAGGTCAACATCGTGGGCGCCCTGCTCGCGAAGCAGCTCGGCGCGGCTAAAGTCATAGCGCGAATCAACGACGAGTCATACCTCTCGCCGGAGAACAAACTCATATTCAAGGAGTTGGGCATCGAACTGATGTTCTACCCCGAGAAGAGTGCCGCCGACGAGATTGTGTCTTTCCTCAAGCACAATTCAACAGCCGAGACTATGGACTTCGCCCGCGGCAAGCTTCAGATTGCCGTGTTCAAGCTCGACGAGGGCTCCCCTATGGTTGACCTCAAGCTTGGTGATTTCATCAAGATGCTCACGCCGGAAGAACTGCTTCAGTTCCGCGTGATAGCCATTTCCCGCGAAGAAAAGACAATCATCCCGAAACTTGACACAAAATTCCACTACGGCGACCTCGTATTCACTATCTCAAAGCGCGAGGGCGTAGAATCGCTGTATAAATGCTTCGGCAAGACCAACACTGCCGTATCAAGCGTTATCATACTCGGCGGCAACGATATGTCATCCATGCTTGCCAAGACCCTCGACCACCAGGGTGTCCGGGTGAAAATCATCGAGAAGGACAAGGAACGCTGCATAGCCCTCAGCGAGCGGCTCTCAAACGATGTTCTCATCGTGAACGGAGACGGACGCGACCCGGATATCCTCAGCGATGAGGGCATCAGTGAATATGACGCTTTCGTCGCCCTTACCGAAAATGACGAAGCAAACGTTCTCGCCTGCGTGGTCGCCAAGAAACTCGGCATCGGACGCACCGTGGCTGAAGTCGAGAATATCGATTATATGCGACTCGCCGAGGAGATGGGTGTCGATACCGTCATCAACAAGAAACTTATCACCGCCGGCCGCATCTTCAAGTTCACGCTTTCCGGCAAGGCACGCTTTGTCCGATATATGAACGGCACCAATGCCGAAGTGATGGAATATACCGCCGCTCCCGGCTCGCAGATCACCAAGGGCGCTCTCAGGGACATCAACTTCCCTCCGAATGCGATTATCGCAGGTGTGATCCGCGGCAGCGAGTCATTCATCGCAGTCGGCGACACCGTCATCGAGCCATACGACCGCGTAGCGCTGTTCGCAATGCCAGACAGCATCAAGCTTATCGACAAATTCTTCCGGTAGGACGTCGGCATTGACAAAAAGTCAACATAAGCGGTTGGCAGGGGTTTTGTGCTGCTTGTTGACAAACCAAGACTGATTATGAACAAAGTAAACGACAATATTGAAGAGATGGCGCCGGAAACAGCACAGGAAACAGCACAGGAGGCGCAGCAGGAGCCTGTAAAAGAACAGAAAGCTGACAAGAAGAAATCAAAGAAAGACGACAGCCTTCAGAAGAAGGTCGATGAGCTGACTGACAAATTGGCGAAGGAAAAAGAGGATTACACGCGGCTTATGGCGGAATTCGAGACCTTCCGGCGCCGCAGCGCGGAAGAGCGCTTGAATCTTGTCGCTTCGGCCGCCGCCGACACAATCAAGGGATTCCTTCCTGTCCTGGACGATCTCGATGCAGCGATGAAGGTGCTGGAGAACGCCGAAGACAAATCTTCTCTCGAAGGCATCCAACTGATATACAACAAATTGATGGATTACCTCAAATCCTGCGGGCTCGAAGTCATCGATGCGCTCGGCAAGGATTTCGACACGGATTTCCACGAAGCCCTCACCCAGATTCCGGCTCCGACGCCTGAGATGAAAGGCAAGGTCATCGAAGTATTCAAGCCGGGATACACCTTCAAGGGCAAGATAATGCGTTTCGCCAAGGTTGTCGTCGCTTGCTGATTTTTATAGGAAATGGCAGAAAAAAGAGATTACTACGAAGTGCTGGGGCTCCAGAAGGGAGCCTCCGCCGATGAGATAAAGGGAGCATACCGCAAAGCTGCGCTCAAATGGCATCCCGACCGCTGGGTAAGCGGCACGGATGCTGAGAAAAAGACTGCGGAGGCCAATTTCAAGGAGGCTTCCGAGGCGTATTCCGTGCTCAGCGACCCGGACAAGAAGGCAAAGTACGACCAGTTCGGCTTCGCCGGTGTGGACGGAGCTGGGGCTCAGGACTGGAGCCAGGGATTCGGCAACCTCAATGACATCCTCAACAACCTCTTCGGAGGCGCTTTCGGCGGTTTCGGATTCGGTGGAGGAGACGGAGGATTCGGATTCGGCGGCTTCGGGCAGCAGGGTCCCCGCCAGCAGCGCGGGCGTGACATACGCACCCGGGTGAAACTGACTCTCGAGGAGATTGCCACCGGTTGCGAGAAGGATGTCACTATCGAACGCAACAGGCCTTGCCAGGAATGTGGCGGCAAAGGCACCAAGAATTCGTCGGACATCAAGACCTGCCCTACCTGCAAGGGGTCCGGCCAGGTCCAGAACATAGTCAACTCGCTGTTCGGCAGGACTGTCAGCTACTCTGTCTGCCCTCAGTGCAACGGCACCGGCAAGGTCGTTTCCAACCCTTGCCGCAAATGTAACGGCACCGGCGTCACCCGCGTCAAGGAGACCATCAAGATAAAGATTCCTGCCGGCGTAGAGAACGGAATGCAGATAACTGCGCGCGGTGAAGGCCACGCCGCACCTCAGAACGGCATCAACGGAGACCTGCTGGTCATCGTCGAAGAGCAACCGCACAGCCAGCTCAAGCGCGAAGGGGTCAACCTGTTCTACACACGCGTGATCAGCGTGACCGAAGCTATGCTCGGCTGCGAAATCACCATCCCTTGCCTCGACGGGCCATACAAGCTCAAGCTCGACCCAGGCACACAGTCAGGATATGTCGAGCGCCTGCGCGGCAAAGGTCTTCCGGCAGTCAACGGATATGGTTCAGGCCGAGGCGACCTTTACGTAAAGGTACTGGTATGGATTCCGCGCAAGCTCAGCAAGTCCGAAAAAGAGGCAATCGAAGCCATCAGGAACAGTTCGAGCTTCAAACCGGACCCATCTCGCGAAGACCGCCAGCTATTTGAAAAGGAAAGTAAGTATTTTTAGGAAAAAGTTTGCGGGATAATAAATAATTCCTATCTTTGCAGTCCGAAAAAAGCAGCCTCTCGTCTGACGGTATGATGACGCTGCGGTATATTACATAAATTATTTATGGATCTTATTAATCTTGTTGAGCAGTCATTCTCACAGAACAAGACTGCTACATACCCAGAGTTCAAGGCCGGTGACACCATCACCGTTACCTACAGAATCAAGGAAGGCGATAAGGAAAGACTTCAGGACTTCCGCGGTGTCGTAATACAGATTTGCGGCTCTACCCCGTTCACCAGGACATTCACTGTCCGCAAGATTTCCGGCGGTATCGGAGTCGAGAGAATCTTCCCATTCGAGTCACCTTTCATCGAGAAGATCGAACTCAACAAAGTTGGTAAGGTACGTCGCGCCCGCATCTTCTACCTCCGCAACCTCGCCGGTAAGAAGGCCCGCATCAAGGAAGCAAAGCGCAAGGTATCGGCCGAGTAAAATAAAAACCGGCCTTGAGCCGGTTTGAAATGGCTCCTTAGCTCAATTGAATAGAGCATTTGACTACGGATCAAAAGGTTACAGGTTTGAGTCCTGTAGGAGTCACGATAAAACCCCTTTGAGAATACCTCAGAGGGGTTTTTCATATAGATTTGTCCCAAAATTGTCCCAAAGAATCATCGAAGAATATTTTGGGACATTCCCCCACTCTATAAAGACACGTTGGATAA
>JAZLGQ010000070.1:0-38701 GCA_045616385.1 Candidatus Cryptobacteroides sp. | reverse complement strand
CGCCTTCTGCAGTGATATTAACTATAAGTACATATTCAATCAAAATATGGTGACTCTCAAGGTCCCAATCCTGAAAACACATTGAACCATTATGAGACATCTATCATCAATTCTGCTTGCAGCCGGCATCCTTTTCACGGGCTGCGCCGGAAATCTGAAGTCGCCGGACGGCAAAGTTAAGGTTGATATCAATGAAAACGGAATGGTTGTCCTCTACGAAGGCCAGCCTGTCCAGACCGTCGAGACCGCCGTTCCCCTCGAACCGGGAGTGAACGTTGAGATAAAGGTACGCAACGATGGGGTCGCTTTCCGCTACCTGCAAAAGGAGATCCAGACGACCTACATCATTCCCGAAGGCCTTGTAAGATGGCAGGGCAGGTTGTCACATACTGGCTACGAGGCTCTCTTCCCTAAAGCTGAGGCTTCAGTCCCCGGAAAATGGATTTATCCGCTTCTCGTGGAATATTCCGACGGCATCTTCGGCTTCATCGCCGAAGCCGGCATAGAGCGCGACCACAGCTGTTCACACCTTCTCACAGGTGAGGAGCAGGGCCGCTACCTCGTCGAGACTATGGACGAGAACCCTCAGTATGACGTAACCCCGTGGCGCATTCTGTCCATCGGAAGCCTCGAAAACATCGTGTCTTCGACGATGATCACCGACCTTTCCGAGCCTTGCCGTATAGAGGATACATCCTGGATAAAGCCGGGTGTCTCATCCTGGATATACTGGGCGTACAACCACGGATCCAAGGATTTTGACATAATCTGCTCATATATCGACCTTGCCGCCGAGATGGGCTGGCCATATTGTCTCGTCGACTGGGAATGGCCTCAAATGGAAGGCGGAAAGACCATAGAGGACGTGATGGCCTATGCCGATGAAAAAGGCGTGCGCATTAATCTGTGGTACAATTCCGGCACCAGCTGGACGGGCCCCGGTTCTCCTCAGCCGGAAGACCGTCTCCGAACTCCTGAGGCCCGCGAAAGGGAGTTCGCCTGGCTTGAATCCCTTGGGGTCGCCGGCGTGAAGGTCGACTTCTTTGCCGATGACGGAGCCGAAATGGTCAACTACTATCTCGATATCCTCGAGGATGCCGCGAAGCACCACCTTCTCGTGGACCTTCACGGCAGTACGACACCTCGCGGCTGGCAGCGCACCTGGCCAAACCTGATGTCGATGGAGGGAGTCTATGGTGCAGAATGGTACAACAATGTTCCGTTCTTCACGAGACTGGCCGCATCGCACAACGCCACGCTTCCATTCACCCGCGGTCTGATGGGGCCGATGGATTATACTCCTTGTACTTTCTCTGATTCGCAGCATCCGCATATCACCACCTACGCTCACGAGCTTGCTCTTCCTGTACTCTTTCAGTCCAGCCTGCAGCATATGGCCGACAAGCCTGAGGCCTATCTGAGCCAGCCTGCCGAAGTCATCGATTTCCTGAAGGAACTTCCTGCCGTATGGGATGAGACGATGCTTCTCAGCGGCTATCCCGGACACCACGTGGTTATGGCACGCCGCAGCGGCGACATATGGTTCGTAGGCGGAATCAACGGCACCGACGAGACCCTCACCCTCGAATTCCCTGAACTCACCGGCGACATAACCCTCTTTGCCGACGGCGCCTCCGACCGTGAGTTCGCAATCACCAGGCCGGGCTCCGTCAAGTCTGTGGAATGCCGTCCGAACGGCGGCTTCGTCTGTCTTGTGAAATAAATACAGTTATGAAAAGAATACTCGTAATCGCCGCGATGCTGGCTTCGGTATCGGTATCGGCACAGAATGTCAAGGTGGAGTTCTATACTCCGACCACCGTCCGCATCGTGAAAGGGGACAAGACTCCCGAAAGCAGTTATGCCGTGACCGCTTCGCCTGCGGAAGTGAAGGTCAAAGTCTCAAAAGGCAGGAATGTCACGACCTATATGTCGTCAAAGCTTACCGTCACCGTGAAAGACGACCAGGTGAGCTTCGCGGTCAACGGCCGCGAAATACTTAGGGAAAAAGAGTCTTCCGCTCTCAGCCAGACTTTCATCCTTGATCCGGACGAGGCGATATATGGTCTGGGCATCCTTCAGGACGGTGCGCTCAGCCTCCGCGGGAAGAAACGCTACATGATCCAGGGCAATACCGAGGATTTCGTGTCCATAGTTCATTCCGTCAAGGGATACGCCATTTTCTGGGACAACACTTCACCAACCGTCTTCGAGGACAATGCCGACGGAATGTCATTCACTTCAGAGCTCGGTGATGCCATTGACTACTATTTTATTTACGGTGGCAATGCCGACGGCGTAATTGCCGGTATCCGCAGTCTGACCGGCGCGGTGCCGATGCTCCCGAAATGGAGCTACGGCTTTATGCAGAGCCGCGAACGCTACAGGAGCAGCGCCGAACTGCTCGGAGCGCTGCACGGCTACCGCGAACGCAACATCCCTCTTGACTGCATTATCCAGGACTGGCAGTACTGGGGCAACAATTACCAGTGGAATGCGATGGAGTTCCTCAATGAGGACTTCCGCCGCCCGCAGGCTATGATAGACGAGGTTCACGCGCAGGGCGCCCATATGATGATTTCAATCTGGGCATCTTTCGGCCCTATGACCAAACCGTACCGCGAGCTTGATGCAAAAGGACTTCTGTTCGATTTCAGTACCTGGCCGCAGTCGGGACTCAGCGACTGGCCGCCCCGCCGGGACTATCCGTCCGGGGTGCGCCCGTATAACCCGTATATGGCAGAAGCCCGCGAAATCTACTGGAAGCATCTTCTCCGCCTTGAAAATATGGGGATTGATGCCTGGTGGATGGATTCCACAGAGCCTGACCATCTTGATTTCAAGGATTCCGACCTTGACGTCGAGACCGGCGTGGGTTCGTTCCGCAAGGTGCGCAACGCGTTCCCGCTCCTGTCGGTCAGCGGTGTGGTCGAGAACCAGCTTAAGGTTTCCGACCGCCGCCCGATGGTCCTGACCCGTTCTGCATGGGCCGGACAGCAGCGCACCGGAGCAAATACCTGGAGCGGTGACGTCCAGTCGACCTGGGACGATTTCCGTCATCAGATACCTGCCGGATTGGGCTTCGCCCTTACAGGCAATCCGAACTTCAATTCTGATTGCGGCGGCTTCTTCCCTTCAGGATACAACAAACCGGGTGTCACGCAGACCTGCTCACAGAATCCTCTTTTCCAGGAACTGTATGTCCGCTGGCTGCAGTATGGCCTGTTCTGTCCGATGATGCGCAGCCACGGTGAATCGTCGCGCCGCGAAATCTGGGAATTCGGTGAACCGGGCACCCCTGTCTATGATGCGATCGAGAAAACCATCAGGCTCCGCTACAAGCTTATGCCTTATATCTACAGCACAGCCTGGGAGGTCTCTTCCCAGAACGGCACATTCCAGCGTGCTCTGTTTATGGATTTCAAGGAAGACCGCAATGTATGGAACCTTGAATCCGAGTTTTTGTTCGGCCGCAACCTTCTCGTTGCGCCTGTCAACAAGGCCCTGTTCACAAGGGAGAAACGGGAGTGGTCCGAGGAATCCGTCGACTGGAGCGTGCAGAAGGAATTTCAGGTATACCTGCCTGCCGGCTGCAAATGGTACGAAATGTCCACCGGGAAGAAATTCAATGGCGGCACCTCCGTTACAGTCAGTGCGGGTTTGTCGGACATACCTTTGTTCGCCCGTGCGGGCAGTATCCTTCCGATTTATGAAAATGACATCAATTATGTAGGGGAGAAGCCTATGGATGACCTTACCATCCTCGTGTATGATGGTGCCAACGGCGAATTCACGCTCTATGAGGACGAAGGCGACAACCATAATTATGAAAAGGGCCGGTATTCCACGATCAAGATGACCCTCAAGGGCAACAGCTTCACCATCGGTGACAGGAAAGGCCGATTCGACGGGATGCCGGATACCAGGAAGTTCAAGGTTTGCTTCGTCGGTTCGGGGCGGACCGTGGAAGTTGAATACATAGGCAGGGCAGTTAGTTTCTTTGTCAGGTAGGAAGTTCATATTGGCGGCGGCAGTGCTTCTGAATGTGTGTCTTGCATTCGGAAGGGATTTCCATTGCATCAATGATGAACAGGGCCTTGCCATCCGGCAGACGGCATCGGTATGCGAAGATGAGCACGGCTTCATCTGGGCATCCTACAAGCTTGGCGTGGTCCGTTTCACTTTCAACGGCAGCAAGACATATCGTCTGCCGCGCGATGGTCAGGCGGTCAACATCAACAGGCTCACGTTCGGGAACCACAGGCTGTATGCCCACGCCGACTGCGGCCTCGTGTATGTCTATGACGAGGCGCAGGACCGCTTTGAACGCCTTTGCGACTTCTCCGAGGTGGCGAATGTCAATTATTTCGCAATAAACCAGCTGCTTGTCGCTCCTGACGGCAGCCTGATTGCCGCAACTTCCGTAGGCATTCTGAAATATGATGAATCCGAGGGTCTGTCCACGATATTGAATGAGAACCGTGCCCCGAACCATTCTTCGATATGCTTCGATGAAGACGGCAACCTGCTCGCCGTGTCACGCTGCGGATTGTTCCGCGTCGATCTTCAGGACGGACGCATCGAGTCGCTGACCGTCGGCGACCCTCGTCTTAACGCGACCGCGCTCTACCTTGATGCCGCGAGGCATAGGCTTTGGATAGGTACCCGCTACCTCGGACTGTATTATCTTGAACTCTCCGATTATTCGCTTCATCAGATCGATGATGCGCCTTCATACTGGTGCAGCACCATCAGTCCTTACGGGGACGATATGCTGATAGTCAGTTATGACGGTGGAGGACTCTGGTTCCGCAATGCATCCGACGGCTCGCTGGTCGAAGTCGAGAGCGAGAACAATGATGACGAGACCAGCCTCGGCTCCAATGGCGTCTATGATGTTTTCTGCGATCACGATAACGTATTCTGGATCGCAACCTATGGCGGGGGACTTTATTATTTCCGCGACGAGATCACTCCCGTGAACTGCATACGGCACAGGGCGAATGACTATGATTCACTTGTCAACGACCACGTCAACGATGTCTTTGAGAATTCACGGATCACCGCAGTTGCGACAGATGGAGGGGTAAGCGTGATGAGCTATCCCGAGCATCGGTGGAGCCATATTTGTACGGGAAACAGTTGCAGGGCTATCCATCTCGACAGAAACGGACATCTGTGGGTCGGTACCTTCGGCAATGGTTTCTTCATTTACGACGCCGCCACTCTCAGGGAACTTGAACACCACGACAAGGCTCTTTTCCCGGATGGCAGAAATCCCAATGTGGTGCTGGACTTCGTGGAGGATGCCGATGGTGACATATGGATACTCGGCAACCGAGTAATGTTGCGCAGGGATGCCCGCACGGGCAGATACCAGGAATATGAGGCGTACGATATTCAGAGCGGCTGCATAGGTCCTGACGGACTTCTGTATCTTGCCTGCCGTCACGGGTTGCTGGCATTCGACAAGAATACGATGTACGAACGCACGCTCGCCGAGGGAATGATGACGGATGTCGCGAAGGCTTCCGACGGTGTGTGGGCTTCGACGTCAGGCAGGGGAGTGCTGTTCTGCGAGACCCCGTCAGGCGCCTGCAGATATCTGGATATGAATGCGGGACTGCATTCGAATTTCGTGAATTCCGTGCTGGTTGAAGGAAACAGCATCTGGCTTGGCAATGAAGTCGGGCTCGACTGTTACGACGTGCTTACGGGCAAGGTGGAGACCTTTTCGAATATAGCTGAATTTTCCCGCAGAAACTTCAATACCGGCGCCTGCTGGCTCAAGGCGGATGGCGTACAGCTCTGGGGGACGCAGTCGGGCTTGCTGAGGTTCGACCCGAAACTTATCAAATGCGGCAAGCCTAAGATGCGGCTTTATGTTGAAGACATCGTGTTCTCAGGAGTATCGGTCAGGGATCTTCAGGGCTCGGGGGACGTTCTCCCCGCCAATGACCTTGAGGAGCTGACCGTGAAGTATTCGCAGCGCAATGCCATATTCGATTTCGATGTCACGGGAGGATATCGGGAAGATTACCGGTTCCGCTGGAGGATGGAAAGAATAGATGGTGCCTGGTCGCCCCTGTCCACCGCTTCGTCCTGCCGTTTTACAAGGCTGAACATCGGGAAGAATATCTTTCATCTTCTTCTTACAGACATTTCCGGCAGCGAGATCATCGACAGCTGGGATATGACAATTACCGTGAAGCCTCCGTTCTGGTTGAGCTGGTGGTTCATCCTCATCGAGCTTGCATTGTTGTATTTCCTGATCTATTCCGCCTGGACATTGTATGCCGGTAAGCTCAAGAGCCGTTTTGTGTCCATAATGGGCATTACGAGGGAGGTTGAGAGCCAGATGCCGGAGGAGGATCTTGAGAATCTTGACGACCCGTTCGTGAAGAAGGCTGTCAGCGTGGTGTATGCTCATATCCAGGACCCGTCTTTCGACAAGGATCTTTTCGCCCAGGAGATGAACGTCAGCGCGTCATCACTTTATAAGAAACTCAAGGCGCAGTCAGACCAGTCTCCATCTGAATTCATAAAGACTATCAGGATGACCAATGCCCTCAAGCTTCTTCAGGCCCACAAATATTCAGTGACGGAAGTTGGAGAAATGTGCGGGTATTCTTCATCAAGCTACTTCAGTACGGCTTTCAAGTCGTTCTACGGTAAATCTCCTAACGAGATATAGCCCTCGGACGGCTGATTTATCCAATTTCAAAAGTTAAATATCCATTTTCAAAAGCCGTTCTTGACACGGCTTTTTATATTTGCATCGTCAAGGACCGTTCTTGACGTTTATAGTTTCCGCTACGGCTGTATTCTACGGCACTGAACTTAAACTATAAAAGAATATATTGGTTAAATTGTGTTATTAGTTTGATTCGAAACCTCGACGCAGTGATGCGACGAGGTTTTTTCCTTTCTTTTTGCTAAATTGCAGTCTGAATTGAAACTAATGGACCATTTATGAAGAATGTGCTTTTAACCATTGCTCTGTGCTTCGGCATAGTTTGCTCCTGTTCGCAACCGGAAAATGCAATTGCCGTCAATCCGCTTACATATTCAGACACTCCCGATCCCGACGTGCTCAGGGTGGGGGATGACTATTATCTGGTCACCACGACAATGTATTTCTGCCCGATGGTGCCGATAATGCATTCAAAGGACCTTGTCCACTGGAGAATCGTAAGCTATGTGACTCCCGACCTGGGCGATGCGGACCAGTATCTCCTGAAGAACGGCAGAAATGCTTATGGCAAGGGTCAGTGGGCAACATCCCTCCAGTATCACGACGGATACTTTTACGTCCTTTTCATCACCAACGACCTGCACAGGACTTTCATCTATCGCACCAAGGATGCTATGCAGAGCAATTGGGAGCAGGTGTCCGTCATAGACGATTTCTTCCACGATGCGTCACTCCTCTTCGACGGGGACGGCCGCAATTATGTAGTGTTCGGCAACCGTGAGCTCCGCGTGGTTGAACTGGAGTCTGACCTGTCCGGAGTCAAGGAAGACGGAGTGAATGAACTTATCGTCGATTTCAACCCGGAGGGCTTCAATCTCTGCGCCGAAGGCACCCGTTTCTACCATATCGGCGATTACTATTATCTCCTTGAGATCGACTGGCCTCGCGGCGGACATCGTACCGAGCGATGCTGGCGCAGCAGGAGCATCACCGGGCCTTACGAGCAGAAGGTGGTCTGCGACGGCACGATCGGCGGCCGTGGCGATGGCGTGGCACAGGGCGCTATCGTAGAGACACAGAACGGCGACTGGTATTC
This sequence comes from Candidatus Cryptobacteroides sp., assembly GCA_045616385.1. Classification (GTDB taxonomy): domain Bacteria; phylum Bacteroidota; class Bacteroidia; order Bacteroidales; family UBA932; genus Cryptobacteroides. The sequence goes on along the minus strand of JAZLGQ010000070.1, from coordinate 30,911 downwards.
CGTCATCTTTCAGGACCACGGCGCAGTCGGACGTCTGATTACGCTCCAGCCTGTGACCTGGGTTGACGACTGGCCGATTTTCGGGGACAACACCAAACCACTCGAGTCATTCGAGGTGAACCTCCCTGAGTCCGGCAAGGAGTATATCTGGGACAATGACGATTTCAACAAGAAGCAACTCGCACTCGTATGGCAGTGGAACCATAAGCCTCTCGACGGCTGCTGGTCCATCAACAGCGAGCGCAAGGGATGGCTCCGCCTGACCACCGGACAGCTTGCGACAGGCATATCCGATGCCCGCAACACTCTTACCCAGCGCACCGTCGGCCCTAAGTGCGCAAGCATCGTCAAGATGGACGCCTCCGGCCTCAAGGACGGCGACTTCGCAGGAATCTGCACCTTCCAGAGCAACAGGATAGCCATCGGCGTGAAAGCCGAAGACGGCGACAGGTTCGTCCAGGCTACCGTCGAGGGCTTCCGCCAGCCTCTCAAGGTGCTCGCCCACATCCCTGTCGAGAAGGATGTCATCTTTCTCAGGCTCGACTATGACTTCACGGACGATACCGCAACGATGGCATATTCCTATGACCGCAAGACCTGGCTTCAAATCGACTACAGGCTCCAGATGCGGTTCACCCTCGACTACTTCACCGGCTACCGCACCGGTCTGTTCTGCTATGCCACCGAACAGCTTGGAGGTTATGCCGACTTCGACTATTTCCATCAGCAAATCATTAAATAAAACGATATGAAAAGAATCATTACCATTGCAGCGGCAGCGCTCGTTTCTGTCATCGCGCTGGCGCAGAACCCTTATCTTCCGCTTTGGGAGCACATCCCGGACGGAGAACCGCGCGTGTTCGAAGATCCCGACAACCCGGGACACCTCCGCGCATACATCATCGGCTCGCACGACCTCGCATACACACAGTACTGCGGTCCGGATATCCATATGTGGTCCGCTCCTGTGGAGGATCTCAACAACTGGATGGACGAGGGACCCATCTACACCCATTTCGTCGACGGTCAGTGGGATATTATGTATGCCCCGGACCTCGTCGAGGTAATCGGCAAGGATGGAAAGAAGACATACTGGCTCTATCCTCACAGCCGCGGCTGGGGGCGCACTCCGACCGTCTGCAAGGGTGACCGTCCCGACGGCCCGTTCACTCCGGTCAATCTGACCGCCGACGGACGCACCTGCGTGCCCGGCAGCCTTATCGACTTTGACCCTTCCGTATTCATCGAATACGTCACGGATCCTGCCGACCCTGATTACGAAATCGGCTTTCGCGCCTATGTGTATTACGGCTTCCAGCACTCCACTGCCGTGGAGCTAGACCAGAGGACGATGTTCAGCAAGCGCCCGGGGACTGAGATCCACGACTATTTCATTCCGGCCAGCGCCCGTTACGGCGTTGTACGTGACCCTGAAGGCACTCAGTATCCGTCACTTTACAAGGGCCAGAATCCGGGCGAGTTCAATTTCTTTGAGGCATCGTCGATCCGTCAGGTCGGCAACAAATATGTGATGGTGTTCTCGGGATACTCAGGTCCTGACTACGGGCTTGAAAGCACCAACTCCGCCCTTCGCTACGCTTTTGGCGACAGCCCTCTCGGACCTTGGCGCTCAGGCGGTGTCCTCGTTGACTCCCGCGGCGTTGTCCCGGATGCCAACGGCGAGCATCTGACCACCACCAACGCGGCTCACAACACCCACGGCTCCCTTCAGGAAATCAACGGCCAGTGGTATGTGTTCTACCATCGTCCTCCGCGCGGCTTCGGCTATGCCCGTCAGGCAATGGTCGCACCTGTCAAAATCGAATGGGATGAAAAACCGGTCGCTGAAGGTGGAGAAGTCCGCATCACCGGATACGATCCGTTCGTGAAGGACGGGGAGTGGGTCGCTTCCGCTTCCGACGGTACCTGCTACCGTGGCGGCGAAGTCACCTCCGAGGGCTTCAATATTTTCGGACTTGATCCGTTCAAATACTATTCTGCCGGCATCGCCTGCTATATGACGGGCAACGACTGGCTCCAGGATACCTGGGACAACTGGGACAACCATATGGACCTTGCCGGTATCACCAACGGCGGCGTGGTCGGCTTCAAGTATTTCGGCTTCGGCGGTCTTGCAAAGGACGAGAAGGGAATCAAGGCATTCGCCGGCGCTAAGAAGAAGGATCAGACAAAACTTGAACTCTTCCTCACCCCTACCGTAAAGGATGCCTTCAGGATCCACGTTATGCTCGACGGCCCTTATGCCAACGACACCTGGAAGGGGACCGAGATCGCTGTCATAGACATTCCTGCCGATTCGCCTCAGGTATGTACCAGATTTACGGCAGACGTTGCAAAGGCGGTCGAGGGTCTCAAGGGCAAGCACGCCATATACCTTGTGGCTGACGGTCCTGAACTCGCAGCTCCCGTACAGCAGCGCCGACCTCCTATGATGATGCGTCCACAGCGCCCTAAGGGACTCTTTGACCTTCAGGGAATCGGGTTCAGCAACAGGATCGTCTCCATCGAGCGTCCTTCAGTGCCTGAGATCACCATCAAGGTTGACGGAAAGAAGCTCAATATCCCTGACACCCCGGTCCGTTTCACCAACGCCAACGGTTATGCCGACGTGACCCGCTATCAGGTCTATGGACCTCTTGGCGACAACTCCGTCCTTGATGTCAGGTCAAATGACCCGTCGGTCAAGATTGAAGTTGCTCCTGTCTCAGCCGGACGCACTGCGGTCACCTGTACTTACAGGGGTCAGAAGAAGGTATTCCTCATAAACTAAGTCATAATCGGAATAAGATGAAAAAGTTATTTGTTTTGCTTGCTTTCATTCCATTTCTTTCTGGCTGCAATAATGCCGAAGCTCCGATTTACCGCAATTATTTCAAGGAACTCGGCCATTCTCAGAAAGAGATCAACCAGAAGCTCAACGATGCTTTTTACGAGGTGTTCGAAAGTGAACGCCGCGCCTATTTCGAAGTAGGCGAAGATATGGCCTATGTTGCCGACGTGAAGAACAAGGACGTCCGCACAGAAGGTATGTCGTACGGAATGATGGTGGCCGTGCAGTTCGGCCGTCAGGATATGTTCGACCGCCTCTGGACCTGGTGCAAGACATATATGCTCCAGAAAGAAGGCAAATGGAAGGGGCTTTACGCCTGGCATTGCCGTTACGACGGCACCCATATCGATGAAGGGTCTGCCAGCGACGGTGAGATGTATTATGTCACCGACCTCCTGCTTGCATCACGCCGCTGGGGCAACGGCAGTGGAAAATATAACTATCTTGCCGAGGCTCAGGAACTTCTTGATACTCTTTTCTCAAAGGATGGCTCTGAAGGCGTGTGCAACATCTTCAATATGGAGCACAAGCTCATCAATTTCTGTCCCGATACCGTCAGCAACAAGTGGACCGACCCTTCATATCACCTGCCTGCCTTTATGGAAGTCTGGGCGGAAAGTGCTCAGGACGGCCGCGAGGACCTGTACCGCGAGATCGCAGCCAACGAGCGTGAGTTCCTCCACAGGACCTGCGATCCTGTCACGGGCATCAATCCGGACCAGGCAGAGTTCGACGGCAGACAGACTGTCCACGAATTCGGACCTTTCAAGATGATTTCCGAATTCCACTATGATTCCTGGCGCGTGCCTATGAACATAGCCTGCGATTTCTGCTGGTCTCACAAGGATGCAGAATGGCAGAAGGACTATGCCGACAGATTCCAGGCCACGATGGCCAGTTACGGCGTCAGGAAGTTCCCGGACCAGTTCAGCCTCGACGGCGGCAAGCCTCAGTTCATAATGGGTGCCGGCGGATACAGATGCCTGCGTCACTCGATCGGCCTCGTCGGCACCACTGCCGTCGCCAGCCTGATGACGGATACCGACCTCAGCAGGGAGTTCGTGGAACATCTGTGGGAGATGAAACTCGAGCCTTATGAAGACGGCTACTATGATGTTTATTACGATGGTCTTGAGTATATTTTCTCACTGCTCCATCTTAGCGGCAATTTCAGAAAATCCAACTGGGTTCTTAAATAATGAAAAGATTGATCATATCGGTCCTGGCCATATTGTCGGGACTGTGTGCTTCTGCACAGGACAAGATTTGGTATGATACTCCCGCCGAGGATTGGCTTCAGGCCCTGCCTGTCGGCAATTCCAATTTGGGCGGTATGGTGTTCGGCGGGCCCGAAAAAGAAAGGATAGCCCTCAATGAGGAGACTTTCTGGTCCGGAGGCCCTCACTCCAACAACTCTCCATATTCCCTGGATCATCTCGCCGAGGTGCGCCAGCTGGTCTGGGACGGCAATGAAGAAGAAGCCGGCCGCAAGATAAACGAGTATTTCATCCTCGGTCCTCACGGAATGAAATTCCTCTCAATGGGAAGCCTTCTGCTTGATTTTGAAGGCGGCGGGGAAGTGAGCGATTACCGTCGCGACCTTGACCTCAGCACAGCCACCGCCCACGTTAACTTCAAGCGCGGCGGCGTGGCGTACAGGCGTACCGTGTTCGCCTCCCTTCCGGAGAAGGTGATAGTAGTCAGGCTTGAGGCCGACGAGAAGGGTGCCCTGAATTTCAAGGCCGGCTACGACTGCGAGACCGCATTCTCTGTAAGCGCAGAAGGCAACCGCCTTACCGTTTCCGTTCCCGGTTCCGCCCTTGAGGGCATAGATCCGAAACTTACCGCCCAGTGCGTCATAGACATAGTTGCGGACGGTGAAGTTGCCTCCGGTGACGGCACCGTGGATGTCAAGAATGCCACGAAGGCCACCATCTACATCAGCGCCGCAACCAATTTCGTGAACTACAAGGATGTCAGCGGTGATCCTGCCCCTGTCAACGAGGCCCGTCTGGCTTCTGCCGAGAGCCGTCCGTTCAAGAAACTTCTCAAAAAGCACATTAAAGCTTACAAGGAGCAGTACGACAGGGTCTCTCTTGACCTTCCGGTCAATGAGGAAAATGCAGGGCTCCGTACAGACCGGCGCCTTGAAGCCTTCACCGGCAGTGACGATATGGGTATGGTCACCCTTATGTTCAACTACGGACGTTATCTGCTCATAAGCTCATCACAGCCGGGCGGACAGGCCGCCAATCTCCAGGGTGTCTGGAACAAGGAAGTCGACGCTCCATGGGATGGCAAGTATACCATCAACATCAATCTTGAGATGAATTACTGGCCTGCAGAGGTCTGCGGACTTACCGAAGCCGCCGAGCCTTTGTTCTCCCTTGTAAAGGATCTCAGCGAGACCGGCGCGGAGACTGCTAAGGAAATGTATGGCTGCGGCGGCTGGATGGCGCATCATAATACCGACATCTGGCGTATCGCCGGCCCTGTTGACGGTGCCGACTGGGGAATGTACCCGACAGGAGGCGCCTGGCTCGCAACCCACCTCTGGGACCACTACCTCTTTACCCGGGACAAGGATTTCCTCCGTGAATACTATCCTGTACTTAAGGGAGCGGCCGATTTCTTCCTCGACTTTATGGTAGAGGACCCTAACACCGGCTATATGGTCATCTGCCCTTCGGTAAGTCCTGAGCACGGACCTATGGGCAAGCGTTCTCCGGTCTGCTCCGGAAGTACCAACGACAACCAGATTCTTTACGACACCTTCACCAGTGTCCTGCAGGCATCCGAAATCCTTGGTGAGGACCCGGAATACCGCGCAAAGGTCCAGGCCGCCCTTGACCGCATCCCTCCTATGAAGGTGGGGCGTTTCGGCCAGCTTCAGGAATGGCAGATTGACGGTGACGACCCGAACGACGACCACCGTCACGTCTCACAGTTGTACGGCCTGCATCCTTCATCACAGATCAGTCCGTTCACCACTCCTGAACTCTTCAACGCCGCGAAGGTCACCCTCGTCCACAGGGGCGATATGGCAACCGGCTGGAGTCTTGGCTGGAAGACCAATTTCTGGGCGCGCCTTCTCGACGGTGACCACGCCTTCAAGATCATCAGCAATATGTTCCACCTTCTTCCTACCTCCTTTGCCGAGATGAGGAAGAACCCGGCAGCCTTCCGCAACGGCCGCATCTATCCTAACCTCTTTGACGCCCACCCGCCATTCCAGATTGACGGTAACTTCGGTGTCTGCGCAGGTATAGCAGAGATGCTTCTCCAGAGCCACGATGGTGCCATCTTCCTTCTTCCTGCACTTCCTGAAGTATGGCAGGAGGGCAGTCTGAAAGGTTTCCGCGCACGCGGTGGCGCGAAGGTTGACATTGACTGGAAGGATGGCCGTATCATCAGGGCACGCGTCAATGTGCCGCGCGGATCGCAACTGAAGCTGCGTTCTTATCAGCCTCTTGAGGGATGCTGCATCAAGAATGAACAGTATGTGCGCAGCGAGTGCGGTATTGCCGTTTACGAATATGACATTGTCCGTTCCGGTCGTGTGAAGGCGAAACCACAGACTTCTCCGAAATATGTTGCATTGAGCTTCGATGACGGCCCCAATCTTGTCACCAGCCCGAAAATGCTTGACGTGCTCGAGGCGAACGGCGTTCCGGCATCTTTCTTTCTCTGGGGGGATTTCATAAATGATGAGACCGCGGCGAAGGTTATCAGGAGGGGGCTTTCACTCGGCTGTGACTATCAGAACCATTCCCTGACCCATTCTCCTATGACTACACTTTCCGACGAAGCCATAAAGGATGAGATTGCACGGACAAGCGCTCTGATCAAGAAATACACCGGCGTGGATCCGGCCTTCTTCCGTCCTCCGTATATTAATGTCGATGAGAGGATGCACGAACTTATTGACCAGACCTTCATCTGCGGCAAGGGTTGCGATGACTGGGTTGCCGAGGTGTCCGCCGTCGAGCGCGCCAATCGCATTCTCGCTATGGTCGAGGATGGGGACATACTTCTCCTCCACGACTTCGAAGGCAATGACAATACCGTCGAGGCTCTCAAGACCGTCATCCCTACGCTCAAGAAGATGGGGTACACCTTCGTTACCGTACCTCAGATGTTCACCATCAAGGGTCAGGCCCTCGAACCTCACAACGGTGTCATCTATTCTCATCTTGACCGGAAATGAAGATAGTATTCCTTGATGCCGCCACGCTCGGCGACACTCCTCTCACGCCGATTTCCTCCCTTGGAGAACTTGTAGCATATCCTGTCAGCTCTCCGGAGGAGGCTTTGAAAAGGGTCGCGGATGCTGAGGTACTGATTGTCAATAAAGTCAAGGTCACCCGTGAACTTCTGGGCGCAGCTCCAAGGCTGCGGCTGATATGCGAAGCTGCAACGGGCATCAACAATATTGATGTCGTTGCAGCTTCAGAGCGGGGGATTCCGGTCAAGAACGTTGCCGGCTATTCCACCGATTCGGTCGCACAGCTTACCTGGGCACATATCCTGTCACTTTCGGGACAGGGCCCGTATTTTGACGGCCGTGTCAAGGATGGTACGTATTCGTCGTCCGGGCTGTTTACTGACCTGTCGCTGAATTGGAGCGAACTTGCCGGGAAGACGCTGGGTGTCATCGGGATGGGCAACATAGGCTCAAAAGTCGCCAGGATTGGCGAGGCTTTCGGGATGAAGGTGGTGTATTACTCTACTTCAGGAACGTCCCATTGCAGGGAATACGCCTCGCTGCCGCTCCGTGAGTTTCTGGCCGCATCCGATGTCGTGACCATACACGCGCCGCTGAATGAGCGTACAAAAGGCCTGCTGGGGGCAGACGAGCTGCGCCTGATGAAAAGGAATGCAATCCTCATCAACGCCGGGCGTGGCGGCATCGTGTCTGAAGCCGCATTGGCTGACGCCGTCGACAAGGGCATTATTGCCGGTGCGGCACTCGATGTATTTGATTTTGAGCCGCTTCCTGCCGGCAGCCCTCTACTTTCCGTATGCCATCCGGAGCGTTTCCGCTTTACGCCCCACACTGCCTGGGCTTCCGTGGAGGCGCGTCGGCGCCTTGTTGACGCCATAGCGGAGAACATCAGGGCTTTTTCCTGATTCTATTTTCTGAGTATACCGCCGAGAATGGAGGTCGCAGCACCGAGGAGGGAACTCTTCTGTGAGTTGCCGCCCTTGAGTGAGATGATGATGTCGTTGATGTCGACGTCACCGTCGCCGTCCTGGTCTTTGATGAAGCCGGAAAGCTTGCCCATTATGGTAGGGATGAGGCCGGAAAGAGTGCTGCCGAGCTTGGCGTCGAGGCCGAGCTTCTTGACGATGTTGTTGGCGAAGAGGTTTGTTGCCAGGCCGGTGATAGGGCTTGAAGCGGCAGGTGTCTTGCCGGTGAGGAGTCCCTTGATCTGGTCAACTCCGCTTGGCTGGGCAGCAGTCTGGGTAAGGCTGCCGATGATGGAGTTCGAAAGCCCACCGAGAACCTGGTCCTTGAGATTTGAAGGGATGTTGATGCCGCTGGTCTGTGCAGTGGCCTGCTTGAGGATAAAATCGGTAATTGATGCCATAGTATCGGTATTATTGCTGATAAAATAATGTATCGGAACTATAATGCGCTTGCGCCTTCCGGAAGAATGATGACTTCGGTTCCAAGCCGGATACGCGACTTGAGGTCCAGGATATCTTCGTTTTTGAGGCGTATGCAGCCTTCTGTGGCGCGGGAACCGATTGACTCGGGAAGGTGGGTGCCGTGGATGCCGATGTCGCGGAATCCCGGTACGTCAAGCCTGAGGAACCAGGGACCGTATGCGCCGATGATGGGGCCTTTGCCGTCGTGGAAGTCGTGCGGAATGCTCTTGGAATTCAGCAGTTCGTTGATCTTGAAGATTCCTTCCGGGGTCTTGTGGTCGCCACGTTTCTCCTTCGGACCGAAGTTTCTGGCGACTGCGCAGCCGTATTGTCTTATGGCCTGCCCATCCGAGCTGACCAGCGTCAGCTGGAAGTCAGCCTTGCTGATGACTATGAAAGGGGAGCCTGATACTTTGTCGAGATATTTCGAAAAATCCTGTGCGTTGAGAGTGAAGGACAGGAACAGCACTGTTGCAATCAATATTATCTTTTTCATCACAAGTCATTTGTACAAATTTACTAATTTTGCAGTTAAATCAAACGATAATGAAGAGACTTGTGATGTTTGATATGGACGGAGTCCTGTTCGACTCTATGCCGAGGCACGCCAGGGCGTGGCGGCAGGCGATGCTGGACGAGGGACTCGACTTCCCCGAATCGCGTATCTACGAGAACGAGGGGCGTACCGGCAAATCCTCCATCTGTCTGTTTCTCGGTGTTGAAAGAGGGGAGAAGGAGTGGCCGCGCCTGTATGAACGCAAATGCAGATATTTTGATGCTATGCCGGAAGCTCCGGCAATGCCTGGTGCCAGGGAGGCCGTCGAGGCCGTCCGCAACTTCGGTGCGACTGCCATAGTCGTGACCGGGTCGGGCCAGAAGCATATGCTGGACCGCATAGATGAGAATTATGGCGGACTTTTCCGCAAGGAATGGATGGTGACGGCAGCCGACGTCATCAAGGGGAAACCCGACCCTGAACCATATCTGAAAGGGATGGAGAGGGCAGGTGTGACTGCATCCGAGGCCGTCGTCGTCGAAAATGCGCCGCTCGGAGTCCGTTCGGGACATGCGGCCGGCTGTTACGTGATTGCGGTTAACACGGGTCCGCTCCCTGATGAGATGCTGCTTGCCGAGGGAGCCGACGTGCTTTTCCATTCAATGAAAGAACTGTCTGAACATATTGCCGTGATACTTGATGAATAAACGCATACTGAATATTATCATTGCCCTTGCAACAACCCTGCTTGTCCTTGAGAGTTGCGGCATTGCCGGTTCCATCATAATCCGTCGGGGACTGGAAAGAGAATATGACCCTATGGCCTTTGCCAAGTCAAAGAAAGAGATGGACCGCAGGATCCCGGGGTTGGCAGAGTGGGTGGACCGGATGTTCCTGCTTGGGCAGATGCACGACACGACCATCGTGCGCGACGGATTCAGGCTTCACGCCAACTACTCCGCCGCACCGGTGCCTTCCGGCAGGACGGCGGTGATTGTCCACGGATATGGTGCCAACACGATGAATATGATGCATATCGCCAGGATGTTCCGTGATTCGCTGGGATACAATATCCTGCTGCCGGATCTGAGGCGTCTCGGACTCAGCGAGGGCGCTGCCGTGCAGATGGGTTGGCTCGACCGCTATGATGTCCTGGACTGGTCTGCAATCGCCCACGAAGTCTTTGGCGATACCTTGCAGGTCTTTCACGGTATTTCGATGGGGGCGGCCACAATTATGAATGCAAGCGGAGAAGACACGCCCGACTATGTTCGCGGATTCATCTCCGACTGCGGATTCTCTTCTCTGTGGGATGTCACCGACAGCCTGCTCACCGAACGCAGATTGCCCGCAGTGCCGATACTTGAGAATATTGATACCCAGGTAAAACGCCGCTTCGGATGGTCTGTCCTTGACGATGTGCCTTCACGCCAGGTGGCAAAGTGCTATAAGCCGATGCTGTTCATACACGGCGACGCCGACCAGATCGTGCCGGTGTCAATGGCCCGGATAAATTATGACGCAAAGGTCAACGGATATCGTGAAATCTGGATTGCAGGCGGATCAAGACACGTTTTCAGCTATCCTGACCACCAGGCCGAGTACACTGCTGTCGTTCGCAGATTCCTAAAAGAGCACGTTGAATGATGGTCAGGCTGATGGGCGTCCTCAATCTTACGCCGGACTCGTTCGTCGAGTCCAGCAGGGTTGTGGCGGAAGATGTCCGGTCACGAATCCGTTCGATGCAGGATTCCGGGGCATCCATCATCGACCTGGGCGCAGTGTCAACCCGTCCCGGTGCCGCGCCGGTCGGCGTTGAAGAGGAATGGAAGCGGCTGGAGCCTGCACTGCGGGCTGTGGCTTCAATGCCGTTGCGTCCGCAGATATCGATAGATACGACCAGGTCTGAGATTGTCCTCCGCGCCTGTTCCATTCTCGGCGAAATCATCGTCAATGACATCTCTTCAGGGGAGGATGACTCTTTGATGCTCGGTACTGCCGGAAAACTTCACCTGCCGTATGTCGCTATGCATAAAAGAGGAAGCCCGACCACTATGGACGGGCTATGCGATTATCCGGAAGGGGTTGTAACCGCCCTCATTGATTATTTCAAGGATTTTGGCAGACGGGCTTCCGCCGCGGGTATCTCAGACTGGGTACTTGATCCGGGGCTGGGCTTCGCCAAGACAGCCGGACAGTGCTGGGAAATATTATACAGGCTCGAAGAACTTGCCGCCCTCGGACATCCAGTCCTTATAGGCGCTTCCGACAAACGCTTCACCGGCGGAAATACCGCTCTGGCACACGCTGTTGCCATACTTCATGGCGCGTCCATACTGCGCCTGCATATGTGAAAGCCGGCTATTTGTTCATTACCTTGTCGATATAGTCGATGACTTCGCCCATAGTGTTGAATCTCACCTGGGGGTCAAACTGGAATCCGAACTTGTTCTCGATTGCAAGTGAGAGCAGAAGCATCGAGAGCGAGTCTATGCCAAGGTCCTTCACGAGGGATGAGTCCGGTGTAATGTTTGAAAAGTCGAGCTTCGGCTTGATCGTAAGAACTATCTCCTTGAGATTGTTGAGTATATCTTCGCGTGTCATAACTTAATTCTGGTTTCTTGATACTTTGAGAGAGCCGGTGCGCTTGAAGTCCTCGTGACGGACGGTCACCTTCCGGATACGGTGGGTGCTTGGCAGTTCCGAGTTGACCTTGTCGACGAGGTCGTTGAAAAAGGCTTCAACCTGTTCCCAAGGTTTTCCCTCGAATGCAGGCATCTGAGGGAATATCTCGATGCCGATTACCTTCTCCCCGTCGGAATCAACTTCTTTGACGAGGCAGTCCTTGAGCGCGGCGCATTTGTAGAACGGTTCCTCGATCTCTTCCGGTGAGACGTTCTCGCCGTTGGCGAGTATGATGATATTCTTGATTCTGCCTGTAATATAGAGGTATCCTTCTTCATCGAGACGTCCGAGGTCGCCGGTCTTGACCCAGCCGTCTTCCGTAAGGGTGGCTTTGGTGGCATCGGGGTCTCCGTAGTATCCGAGGAATACGTTGTCGCCGCGGAACCAGATCTCACCGTCGACGATCCTGACCTCCTGCTCGGGATATATCCTGCCGACTGAAGTCGGTTTGTCCTTGACGTCGCTGTTGCCGGAAGTGAGGTTGGCGCCTTCAGTCATTCCATAGCCGGCAAGAAGGGCGATGCCGAGCTTGTCGAATTCTGAAATAAGGCGTGGCGGAACGTTTGCCGCCCCGGAGATGATTGTCTTGAGTTCTCCGCCCAGGAATTGCGGGCCATACATCCGGGTAAGTCCGTATAGGATGTCGCACAGGCCCGGGACAAGTACGAGAAGGGTAGGCTTGATGACAGGCAGCTTGCCGATGGTGGCCTTCATATCTTCGGCCGGATACCATAGCGATCCCGTATAGAATGCGGAAAGGGTCGAGCGGATGAGTCCGAATACGTGGCTGAGCGGAAGCAGGCAGACCATACGGTGGTGACCCAGCTGGCTGCCCGGAGCGAAGCATCCGTTGAAGCTGCCGCGCATTAGGGCGCGATGAGGCAGGATTGCTCCCTTAGGGGCTCCTGTAGTGCCTCCGGTGAAGAATATTGCGGCAGGGTCGTCCTTGCCGACAGTTGCTGCAGGAGCCTCCCTGTCAGCCATTGATGAAGATGACGCAACTTTGCAGGGGGCTGCGGCCACTTTCTCAGCGAACTCGTCGCGGACGGCGAGCAGTTTAACGCCGAATTTCATACAGCAGCCGATGACCGCCTGTTCCGGAAGGCCGGTAGGAAGGATTATTCCGACGTATCCTGCTGAAAGGGTTGCAAGGAACATCTCTATCGCATCGATGGATGTCTTTTCCCAGATTGCGACCTTGTCACCCTTTGCAAGCCCGCAGTCTTCAAGGAAGGCGCGGCGGCGGGCGATGCGGCTGCACATCTGCGAATAGGTGTATGTGACGGTCGTATCCGATATGGCAGGCAGGTCAGCCCATTTTTCTCCGATCCAGCTTAAAAATTCCGGCACGGTCGGAATATACTTCAGCTGTGCGAGCTCCTCCGGAGGGAGCATATCAAAAAAGTAATTTCCCATAATATTTTCAGAAGTTTTTCTATTTGTTTCTGCTCTTCAAAAATAAGAATAATTATTAAATTTGTGAAACCTTTAACTTACAGGATTGTATGATCACGACCAGAATTGTTGACTCAAAGCCCCTTCTCCGTGCTTTCGTCAAGTTTCCCTATGAACTTTACAAGAATTGTGAAAACTGGGTTCCCGCCCTTGAGGGGGATGAGTATGATACGCTGAATCCCAAGACCAACGGAGCCTTTGAGTACTGCGAGGCCGAACTGTACCTTGCCTATAAGGACGGCCGCATCGCAGGCCGCGTGGCGGCCATCATCAACTGGAAGGCGAATGAACTCTGGGGCGAGAAGATCGTACGCTTCGGATGGCTGGATTTCATCGAGGACGAAGAAGTGCTGCGCGCATTGATGGACAAGGTCGTGGAATGGGGTCGTGCACGCGGATGCGTGTCCGTAAGGGGCCCGTGGGGATTTACCGATATGGACAAGGAAGGTTCGCTTGTCGAAGGTTACGAAAACCTCAGCCCGTTCACGTGCCTGTACAATTTTCCATACTACGACACGCTCCTGAAGAAAATCGGTTTCAGCAAGGATGTGGACTGGACGCAGCGCATAGTCAATATACCGTCGGAATTCCCTCCGATGTTCCAGTATGCCGACCTGATAGGGAATCGATATGGACTGAAAATCGCAAGGTGCAGTTCGGTCAGAGAGATGTGCAGGAAGTACGGACTGTCGCTGTTCCATATGTATAACGAGTCTTTTGCACCGCTGTTCCAGTTCACGCCTCTTACCGACAGGCAGATAGACAGGTATCTCAAGACCTATGTCCCTATCCTGATTCCGGACTTCGTGGCAATCTGTCTGGACAGGGATGACAATCCTGTAGGGTTCACTTTCTGCGTGCCGTCTCTCTCTAAGGCGGTGAAGAAGTCGAAGGGCAAGCTCTTTCCGCTGGGCTTCCTGCGCATCCTCAGGGCGCTCCGGCACAATGACACCATCGAGGCTCTGATGATAGGCGTTCTGCCGGAATATCAGGGAAAGGGCGCGAATGTGCTGATGTTCAAGTCTCTGCACGAAAACTGCCTGAAGCGCGGCATCAAAAGGATGATCCTCAACCCTCAGCTTGAGGAGAATATCAAGGTCCAATCTCTCTTCGAGCAGTACGAAACCGTGCCATATATGCGACGCAGGGCGTATAGGAAGGAGATATAGTTCCCCTTGTTCAAAACTTTGTTGAAAACTTGTGCGGAGCGTTGGGAATTGGTGAGATTAATATGGCTAATTTTGTTGTCAACCGCTTTGCGGAAAAGGAAATAATAACCATAGTTCTAACCTTCCTATATAGATGGACGTACGTAAAACCAACGGCTCGCTTGAAGAGTACGACAAAGCCAAACTGGCCCGTGGTATCCACGAGGCCTACAAATCGGCGGGGCAGTATTGCGATGACGCGATAGTAGTCTCCATTATCAACAACCTTTACATCTACGAGGGCATCACCAGTCAGGAAATCCGCCGTCAGGTGGAGGAGGCCCTGATGGGCATCAACAAGAAGGTCGCCCACGCCTATATCGACAAGTTCGACGCCGACCTTGACCTTCGCAAGAAGCGCGACTTCATCAAGGACTACATCGTGGCCAAGAACGCCGCAACGGGCTCCAAGTTCGATGCCAATGCAAATGTGACCAGGAAGAACATCGTCACGCTCGGCAACGAACTGTACAAGGAGAACAACATCAAGCAGAACCGCTACATTATGTGCGACAAGATCAAGATGCTCTACGGCCGCGCGCTCGCAGACCAGTATCTTGCCGACCTCAATTCTCACGTCCTCTACAAGCACGATGAGAGCGGCACCCCGGGATTCCCTTACTGCGTCGCCATCACGATGTATCCTTTCCTCGTGAGCGGTCTCAAGGAGCTGGGCGGCGTGTCAATCGCCCCTACCGACCTCAAGAGCTTCTGCGGTGAGTTCATCAATCTCGTGTACTCGGTATCTTCGCAGTTCATGGGTGCCGTGGCCACCCCTGAGTTCCTGATGTATCTTGACTATTTCATCCGCAAGGACTATGGTGACGACTATATCGAGCACCTCGATGAGGTCGTCGAGAACAATGTAAAGAAACGCACCCTCTGCAAGGTTATCGACAACTATTTCCAGCAGGTTGTCCACTCTATGAATATGCCTGCGGGCAACCGCGGCTACCAGACCGTGTTCTGGAACATCAGTTATTTCGACAAGCCTTATTTCGAGGGCGTTTTCGGAGAGTTCCGTTTCCCTGACGGGTCAGCCCCTATCTGGGAGACCCTTGACTGGCTTCAGAGACATTTCATGAACTGGTTCAACGAGGAGCGCAAGAACTACATCCTTACATTCCCGGTAGAGACTATGGCCCTCCTCACCGACGGTGGAGACGACTTCGCCGATCAGGATTATGCCGATTTCACTTCAGAGATGTGGGCGAAGGGTCACAGCTTTTTCTGCTACCTTTCCAACAGCCCGGACTCTCTCTCAAGCTGCTGCCGTCTGCGCAACAGCCTCAAGGATATGGAAGATGTGGACCACAACCACACCACTCACCAGTATTCGATGGGTACTGCGTCGGTTTCTACCGGTTCCAAGTCCGTTATGACCATCAATCTCAACCGCATTATTCAGGATTCCGTGCGCCGCTACTTCCTGGAGCGCCGCGGCGTCAATCTTGAATCCGGCAAACCGCTCAATCCCGTGTCCAACTTCTACGACAGGGATGACCTGTATGTCAATTACATCGACAAGGACCTCAGGGAGATGACCGAACGCGTCCACAAGTATCAGATTGCGTTCAACGAGATCATCAAGGACTTCCTCAACGCCGATATGCTTGACGTATACAAGGCCGGTTTCATCGATATGAGGCGCCAGTATCTGACTGTAGGTGTGAATGGCCTTACGGAAGCTGCCGAATTCCTCGGACTCGAGGTGTCTCCTAATCCGGAGTACGGCGCATTCGTCAACACCATTCTCGAGACCATCAACATTGCGAACCGCAAGGACAGGACTCCTGACGCAATGTTCAACACCGAGTTCGTGCCTGCCGAGAATCTTGCCGCCAAGAACTACAAATGGGACAAGAAGGACGGCTATTTCGTATCCGACAAGCACAACCTCTACAGTTCATACTTCTATAATCCTGAAGACACCGAGGTCAGTATGATCGACAAGTTCAAGCTTCACGGCGAGGACTTCGTCAAGTACCTCGACGGCGGATCCGCCCTCCATATGAACCTCCAGGAACATCTTTCCAAAGAGCAGTACCGACAGCTTCTCAACGTTGCGGCGCACTACGGCACGAATTACTTCACCTTCAACTGCCGCAATACCGTCTGCAACAAGTGCGGCCACATCAGCAAGGATACCCATACCGAGTGCCCTAAGTGCGGCAGCACCGACATCGATTACCTTACCAGGGTGATCGGTTACCTGAAGAGGGTGTCTTCGTTCGCAGAACCGAGACAGATTGAAGCCCAGCACCGCTATTACACCCCGAAAGATGCTTAAGTACGTTCCGAGGATGACAAATATCGTCCTCGAGGAGATCCCGGACAGAGTGACCCTGGCAGTTGAAATTTCCAACTGTCAGGGTTCCTGCGTAGGATGCCATTCCCCATTCCTGAGGCAGGATATTGGCGAGGAACTGACGGCTGACATCGTCGATTCCCTGATTGCCGCGAACTTCGGCGTGAACTGCTTCCTGCTGCTGGGAGAGGGGAAGGATCCGGCGGCGGTGCTTGCCATTGCGGAGCACCTCCGCACCAGACACCCGAACATCGCGCGGGCGATCTATTCCGGACGCGAAGAAGTGGAGCAGGAACTCTACGAGGCGTTCGACTATGTGAAAGTCGGGCCATATAATGCCGAATTCGGCCCGCTCAATGAACGAACCACCAACCAGCGCCTCTACCTTCATCGTGAGGACGTAACGTCCCGATTCTGGCACAAGGGCGCAGACAAATACACTGATATATGAATTTTTTGATTTCAGCCCTGCTTGCCGTAGTGATAGCAAGCCCCGACTCCCGTCTGAAGGTAACCGTGGACGGCCCTGTCTATAGCATTTCCTATGATGGCCGCCAACTTGTGGCGCCGTCACATTTCGGCATCAGGACGAACTGCGCGGATTTTACCGAACTTAATGAATTCGAACTTACGCAGGAACGTACTTCAGTTTCGTATGAGCTTGACCGCATCAAGACCTCCGGCATCAGCAAGGAAGCTACTCACGCTTTCCTCAACTATGGAGTGAACAAGCCTCACGGGCTGTCGGTCGAACTGTATGTATTCAACAACGATGTGGCTTTCCGCTATGTGCTGCCAAAGACCGGGGAGACCGGCAGTGTGAGGGTGCTCGACGAACAGACCTGGTTCAATTTCCCCGAGGGTACGACAAGCTATTTGTGCCCTCAGAGCGATGCGATGGTCGGCTGGAAACGTACCAAACCAAGTTATGAGGAGTATTACAAACTCGACGCCCCAATGTCCGAAAAGTCCCAGTTCGGTCACGGGTACACTTTCCCTTGCCTCTTCAAGGTGGGCGGTTCCGGCTGGGTGCTTGTAAGCGAAACAGGCGTTGACAGCCGTTACTGCGGCTCGCGCCTTTCCGACTATGTAGAAGGAAAGGGATACAAGCTTGAATTCCCTATGGCAGAGGAGAATAATGGCAACGGCACCGTTGAGCCTGCGTTCGCCCTTCCGGGCGCGACTCCGTGGAGGACAATCACGGTGGGAAGTGACCTTGCCCCAATAGTCGAGACCACGATTCCTTTCGATGTCGTCGAACCCCGCTATGAAAGCACCCGCAAGTACAGTTACGGCAAGGGTACCTGGAGCTGGATACTCTGGCAGGACGGCTCCATCAATTTCGACGATCAGGTCAAGTATATCGACCTCTCTGCCGCGATGGGCTTCAAGTATGTGCTCGTGGACAACTGGTGGGATGTCAACATCACCCGCGAGAGGATACCGGAACTCGTGAAGTACGCCAACTCCAAGGGCATTGACGTGCTCCTGTGGTATTCTTCCAGCGGCTGGTGGAATGACATCGAGCAGGGCCCGATCAATATAATGAGCGACCCGATCGTGCGCAAGCGCGAGATGGCCTGGCTTGAGAATGTTGGAGTGAAGGGCATCAAGGTTGACTTTTTCGGCGGCGACAAGCAGGAGACGATGCGCCACTACGAGGGCATCCTCAGCGATGCCGACGACCACGGCCTTATGGTCATCTTCCACGGCTGCACTCTGCCTCGCGGCTGGGAGAGAATGTATCCGAATTATGTCGGAAGCGAGGCCGTGCGTGCCTCCGAAAACCTCATTTTCAGTCAGTATGACTGTGATATCGAGGCGCAGTGCGCGTCGCTGCATCCGTTCATCCGCAATGCCGTCGGCTGTATGGAGTATGGCGGATCTTTCCTCAATGAGAGGATGGACCGACTGAACGGCCAGCCTGACGCCTTCGGACGCGTTCGAGGCAATATCCGCCGTACGACGGATGCCTTCTCGCTCGCAACTGCCGTCCTTTTCCAGAATCCGATCCAGAATTTCGCGCTTGCTCCGAATAACCTGACAGACGCTCCGAAGCTGGCGCTGGACTTCCTCACCGAGGTGCCGACCACCTGGGATGAAACCAGATATCTTGGCGGTGTGCCGGGCGAAAACGCTGTCATTGCCAGACGTAACGGCGATACCTGGTATGTAGGCGCAGTCAATGCGGCCGATGCTCCGCTGAGTCTTGATGTGAAGGCCATCGTTGCCGGTCTGGGTGGCACGGAGGCCCGTGTGATAGCAACCGTTAAGGGTGAGACTGCAGAAGTGCTCAAATACAGGAAACCTCTGCAGGTTGCCGGGAACGACGGCGCTGTAATCATAATAAAATAGCAGATGAAGAGAAAAGGTATCATTCTGGCGATATTCGCATTTCTTGTTGCGATGCCGCTGCGGGCGGTGTTCAATGAGAAGAATCTTGCGCACACGCTTTCCGTCCTTCGTTTTGAGCTGAAACAGGAGTGCTCCAAGAGCGACCAGCATACGAAAAGCCTCCAGAAACGGGAACTTGCGCAGCACGAGAGGATCATAGAAACCCTCAAGAAGTGCAACGAACTTTCCCTGATGCTCTATTCCCAGAGCCAGGATTATACCTTTGACATCGCTTATGCCCTGAAGGAAGTAACCAAGGAGTATGATTCCTTCAACAAGAAAAGGCTCCCCTTTGACGAAATCACCAACAGGATGGATGTCGAAATCGTCAGGTACTCCCGCCTGATAGAATCCCTGCGCAGGCTTCCTCCCGAGAGGACGGACCTTGAAGAAGTTCCCGACAGCCTTGAGTATCACAACGACTCACTGAATGTCTTTCAGAATCTGTCGCCTGAACTGGACAGCATTGCGCGTGAGGGAGTGTATGCCTTTGTCCTTGACGAGTCCGGACAGGAGGACAGGGATTCTTGCATAGCGTTTGCAAGCCGCCTGTTGAAGATGTATCAGGAGCAGAAGGACAAGATAGTGGCGGACAACAAATATTATGATGAGGCAAACGAGCGGTTGAAAGAGTCGTATGACTATGCACACGAGAGATATGCCGCCCTTCAGAAGAATGAGTTCTTCAAGAGCAAGGACAATTTCTTCAAGGTGCTGTTTTCTTTCCCGTCCTATTTCCGCAATGCGGTCAATGACTCTGAAGTCAAGTACAGCCGGAACATTTCCAACGACGAAAGTCTGAGGGGCAGCGAATGGAGAGGCCCTGTCGTGAGCGGATTTATGTTCATCGTCTTCATCTGCCTTGCTGTCGCCACCTGTCTGGGCATACTCATTTTCAAGATACTCAGGAAAAATGTCAGCTATCTCAACAGCGCGGAGTTCGCTCCGAGGAAATACTGTACCATATTCTTCCTGGGTATCCTGGTCTTCCTGATTGCCGTCTCGACAGTCCGTTTTTCAATGGACAACCATTTTTTCCTGATGGCGTCGGAACGTCTACTGACCTTGTCCCTGATCATAGGTGCCATCTTCCTCTCGATGCTTGTGCGTCCTGATCCGAAGAACATCAATTTGGGACTGAAACTTTACATGCCTGTCATTCTTGCCGGCATAATGGTAGTCGCCTTGCGTATTCTGTTCCTCCCGAACAGAATGATGAACATTCTTTTTCCTCCTGCACTTCTAGCTGTATTCTTCTGGCAACTGGCCGAGAATATCAAGTACAGAGGAAAGGCCGACAAGATTGACAGCATTGTAAGTTATATCAGCCTTCTCGTGCTTGCCGTGGTTATGGGGCTTTCCTGGGCCGGATTGACTATGCTGTCGCTTATTGTCCTTATCTGGTGGCTGTTCCAACTGTCGGTGATCGCCATCGTGAGCGCGTTGAACACCATTCTTGATGCATTCAAGAAGAACAGTCTGCGACACAAGCTCGACAAGGCGAAGAAGGAATCGAAAATATCCGGTGCAACCGCGTCAAATGGAGATTTCTTCAACATCACGTGGCTGTACGACCTTGTCAGGATGGCGGTGATTCCGATTGCGAGCGCGGTCTCGCTGGCAATCTGCATCAACCTGGCGCTTTCTGTCTTTGACTTGAAGGAAATCTGGCATACCATATTCTATGAACCTTTCTTTGACTTCACGACAAAGGATGGCTCGGTAATCTTCCATCTGTCATTCTACAAAATACTCCTTGTGGTATGTCTGTACTTTGCTTTCAATTTCGGCAGTTATGCCTTCAAGGCAATGTACAGGGAACTCAAGATTGAAGGCTTCCGAATGAAGAACGACAGAGAGCACGTGATGGCGAACGAGATCAATCTTACATTGGCGAACAATGTGATCGCCATCATCGTCTGGGGCGTCTATATCGTCGTGGTGGTTCTTCTGCTGAAGATTCCTATGGGGGCTGTTTCCATTATTGCCGCGGGTCTGGCGACCGGTATCGGTCTTGCTATGAAGGATATTCTCAACAACTTCATCTATGGCATTCAGCTTATGTCCGGCCGTCTCCGGGTGGGGGACTGGATGGAGTGCGACGGAATCAGGGGCAAGGTCACCGCAATCAGCTATCAGAGCACTCAGATCGAAACGGTAGACGGTGCCGTGATGTCTTTCCTCAATACTTCACTTTTCAACAAGAATTTCAAGAATCTTACGCGCAACAACAGTTATGAGTTCGTCAAGATTGTGGTAGGTGTGGAATATGGATCGGATATCGAACAGGTCCGCCGTGTCCTGCTTGAGGCTATGGATGTCCTGCGCGTCAAGGATAAGTATGGTCGTGAAATCGTTGATCCTAAGCGTGATACGACTGTGGCGTTCGAGTCTTTCGGTGACAGTTCGGTCAATGTTGCCGTCAAGCAATATGTGCTCGTATCTGAGAAATCGTCCTATGTCTCAAAGGCCAGCGAAGTTATCTACAATGCCCTCGGAGAGCACAAGATCTCGATTCCATTCCCTCAGTGGGATATCCATATCATCTGATTTTTTTTGATAATATGTGCGGAGCATCCGCTCAATTGTCAGTCGTCATCGCCGTCGCCTTCGGTCTTGATGGAATATATGTAGTCGAAGGCTTTTTCGAGTCTTGGTAGGACATATGAGAAGTGGCTCGTGCCCGGTTCAATCTCGAATTTTAGGCGGCCGGCTTTCTTCCGCATATTTTCAACGATGGATTCGGTGCAGGGGAAAAGATTGTTGAGACGGGGATTCTTGTTCTTTTTTTCCTTCTCTCCGACCGCAATGTATACCCGGTCAAGAGGTCTCAGGACGTCGTGGCTCTGAATCCACTCTGTGAAATGGTCGTACCAGAAGGATCCGGATAGGGAAATGATGTTGTCGAATGCATCGCTGCCGTGAGCGGCCCACAATGCAAAGAGCCCTGACAGGGATATGCCGGCGAGCGTTCTGGAAGCCTTGGTGATATTGAGACGATTCTCGATGTTGGTGATGTAATCCTTTATGAATGTGCCCATAAAGAAACTGGCGTGACCGCGGAAAGGCTTATCCTTTTTGCCCAGGCTGTCGGCCACCCAGGGAGTGAGATCATCATTCCAGGCGATGCCGGTGATTATGGCTATTGAAGTGTTATATACTGCTGAAGTCCGCTCGACCCATTTGATTCCGTCAGCATCCAGACGCTCAGGTAGGATCAAGTATGCTATCTTATTGGAACCTTCTGCCGCACATTCGTCAATTATTGCTCCGTGATAGGATCTAGTCTGTATCATATCACGAAGGTACAAAAAATTTCGGAAAATTACAGCGCCTCCATACTGAATCCGAATTCGCGGCTGCGATCGAATTCATCGGTGTGTGCAACCTTGTTGTAAACTTCGAATACTATCGTCTCAAGTCCGTAGTTGTCCTTGCTGACAGGGACACCGCAGTTGAGGGCGATGTTGACGATGTAGAGAAGACGCTTCTCGGAAATCTCGCCTGAACGGATGGCGATGAGGGTCTTGAGAGAGAGGCTCCTGATGAACTGGCGGTTGATGATCCAGCGTGTCTGGCGGCAGTATCCGACGAGAACTGTGAAGAGGGTTATGATACGTGGTTGCATATTTGGACTTGGTTTACGATATAGATGCAGCAAGCCCATTGAACGTTGCTTGAAAAATGGTATAATTTTTGTCTTTTTTAATGAGATTTGTTGTATCTTAGACAATCCGATATGCAGATGCCAACTCAATAATAACACTATATCACTGTTATGAAAAAAATCACCTTATCAATTCTCTCTGCGCTCGTTTTATGCGCAGCGCCGGCTTTCGCTCAATGGCAGCGCGGCCCGGCACCCCAGCCAACCGACGGTCTGAAAGACGCCTACAAGGACTATTTCAAGATAGGCGTGGCTGTCAATCAGCGTAACATTTCCAATCCGGAACAGATTGCCCTGATCCTTCGCGAGTTCAACAGCATCACTGCCGAGAACGATATGAAGCCTCAGCCGACAGAGCCTGAATACGGCCAGTTCAATTGGGAAAACGCCGACAAGATCGCAAATTTCTGCCGCGAGAACGGCATCAAGCTCCGCGGCCATACCCTTATGTGGCACAGCCAGATAGGCAAATGGATGTACCAGGACGAGAAGGGTAACCTTCTTTCCAAGGAACAGCTCTATGCCAATATGAAACACCACATCCAGGCGGTCGTCGAGCGTTACAAGGACGTTGTATACTGCTGGGACGTAGTCAATGAGGCAGTTGCCGACAGCCCTGTACGCTGGGGCCAGCCACCTCTCCGCCAGTCTCCTATGTACCAGATTGCAGGCGAGGAATTCATCTACAAGGCATTCGAATTCGCTCACGAGGCAGACCCGGACGCGCTCCTTTTCTACAATGACTACAATGACGCAGAGCCTGAGAAGAGCCAGCGCATCTATGAACTTGTCAAGAGGATGAAGGAAGCGGGAGTCCCGATCGACGGTATCGGAATGCAGGCCCACTACAACATCTACGGCCCGTCAGAGCAGGAGATCGATGCTGCCATCACCAAGTACAAAGAGCTTGTAAAGCACATCCACATCACCGAGCTTGACATCCGTGTCAACACCGAAATGGGTGGCGGCCTTATGTTCAACCGCGGCGAGGCCCGTCCTATCGCACAGTGGGAGCAGTCTCTCCAGGCAGACCAGTACGTAAATCTCTTCAAGGTTCTCCGCAAGCACGCCGACGTTGTCGACTGCGTCACCTTCTGGAATGTATCAGACGCTGATTCCTGGCTTGGAGTAAACAACTCTCCTCTCCTTATCGACAAGAACCTCAAGGTAAAGCAGGCCTACAACGCCGTCAAGAAGTTTGACCCTGCACAGGACAACGCGAACATCATCGAGGACTTTGTCCCTTCATCATTCAACCAGCCTGGCCAGGAATATCCTATGGTCAACTCACAGGGCTACGCCCGCTTCCGCATCGATGCTCCTAAGGCACAGTCAGTCATTGTGAGCCTCGGCCTCGGCGCAACCGGCGGCACCGTCCTTCACAAGGGTGCTGACGGCTACTGGTGGGGCACTACAGCCACTCCAATGGACGAAGGTTTCCACTACTATCGTCTCACCATCGACGGCGGCACCTTCAACGACCCGGGCACCGGTTTCTATTATGGTTCCTGCCGTTGGGAGAGCGGCATCGAAATTCCTGCACACGACCAGGACTTCTACACAATCAAGAACGTTCCTCACGGAAATATCCAGCACGTGACATTCTGGAGCGAGAGCACCAAGAGCTGGAAGACGGCCAATGTCTACACTCCTGCAGGCTACGGCGATTCAAAGAACAGCAAGAAGAAGTATCCTGTCCTCTATCTCCAGCACGGTTGGGGTGAAAACGAGACATCCTGGATGGTTCAGGGCAAGGCAGGCATCATTATGGACAATATGATTGCCGAGGGCAAGTGCGTTCCATTCATCGTGGTTATGACCTACGGTATGACCAACGATGTCCAGATAGGCGCTCCTCGCACAGGTGGAATGCGCGGAATGATGGACAACGGTTTCGAGACCGTTCTCTGCGATGAGCTCGTTCCTTACATCGATGCCAACTTCCGTACTTGCGGCGACCGTGCACACCGTGCAATGGCCGGCCTTTCAATGGGCGGTATGGAAACCCACACCATCACCCTTGCCCGTCCTGAAATGTTCAGTTATTTCGGACTTCTCAGCGGCGGTACCTACAATCCTGACGAACTCAAGGCAAAGGGCCTCGAGCCGAAGAACGTCAACGGCATTTTCGTTGGTTGCGGCAGCAAGGAAGGTCCGGACCAGATTCGTGCGGCTGCGGCAAAGCTTCAGGAAGCAGGCTACAATGCAAAGGGCTATGTATCGGAAGGTACGGCTCACGAGTTCCTTACCTGGAGAAGATGCCTTCTTGAGATGGCTCCTATGCTCTTCAGAAAATAATCCGAAGAAATTACACAAAAAAATGGATGGCCCGTTCCGAGCCATCCATTTTTTATCAAGTCAATAAAAATCAGATCTTGTCCTTGATGAGGAAGTAATAGATTGCGATGCCGATCCAGCTGCACGCAAGGACGAGTACTGTAAGGAGGATCTTCTTCAGAAGGTCAAGATTCTTTTTCCAAATGTCGAGAACACACCAGATGGCTGCGATGATGCCAAGGATGTAGATAATTTTTCCTACCATAGTGAAATTAATTATTAGTTGATGTATTAATGTTTGTTTGAAATAAATATCTGATTACCGGTTTTCAGCGAACTCCCTGATGGCGTCGATGCACACGGCATACTCTTTCTCCACAAGTTCCAGCAATGCCGGATCCGCTTCGTCCAGACGCGGACGAAGTTGCTCGGTGAGGTCCCAGGCTACTTTGTAGAGCTGTGTGAAGGAAAGGACACCGGAGACGCTCTTCAGCGTGTGGATTGCACGGAATGATGATTCGATATCGTGTGCGGCGACTGCATCGCGCAGCTGCTGCATTGAAGGGTCTGTTGGGAATTTGAGTGCGAAATTGGCGACCATATTCTCGTTGAGAAGGCGTTTGCAAGCCTCCTGGAAGTCACCGTGCAGATTGTTGTATAGATCCTGAACTGTCATTTTGTAATTGGATGTCGATTGATTTTATAAGGGAAGTTCGAACCAGAAAGTGGCTCCGGCCCCATCTTTATTGTTGTCGGCGCCGATCTTGCCGTTGTGCGCCTTTATGATGTTCTGCGAATAGAACAGTCCGATGCCGAAGCCGGTCTTGTCTTCGGTTGCGCGGTAGTAGCGTTCGAACAGCCTGTCGCTATTGACGTCGCCTATGCCGGCCCCGTGGTCCTTGACACTTAACCTGGCCATACTGCCATCCTCCGACAGGGAACTTGATATCAGGATAGGGTAACCGGGCTCGTTGAATTTCATCGCGTTGATGATGAGGTTGGACAGGGCTATCGTGCACAGATGCTCATCCATATTTACGGTGCCGATCGAATTGTCGACCTTGCAGTCCAGAACCATATCGCGAGTGGCGGCCTCATCAATGAAATCATCGGTGATGCGTTGAATCCAGTCGTTGAATGAGACTGGTTCAAGGCATGTTTTTTCAGCTCCGTCATCCATTTTGTTGCTTGTGAGTACGGTGTCAAGCAGGATATTTATCCTGTTGGCCTGCTGCCGGACGCGGGATATCGTTCTCATACTCTTTTCAGAAAGCTGTTCCGTGGCAAGGAACCTTCCCAGCGGACCCAGTATGAGGGTGAGGGGAGTTCTGATCTCGTGGGCGACGTTGATAAGGAAATTGTACCTTTCCTCTTCCGATTTCTTTGCACGACGTTCTTCCTCGACTTTTCTTTCGATGTCTTCGATACGGTTGCGCTCAGCAATCATCTCTTTCATATCGTCGTCCACATTTATGTAGCCGACAGCTATCCTGGTCGGTTCGCTGTCGACGTCATCGAACTTGATGAGGACGAAATCGCACCATATATATTCTCCGGATATGTCTTTAACGAGTACTCTCTCAACAACCCTGCTCTTGTGCATCAGTGCGCTCCTGATGCATTCCTTCTTTGAATACTTGAGCATCCTTTCGATATGGTCCGGATGGATAATGCTCATTATGGATGCGTGCATCGCATTGTAGAACCCTTCGAAACTGGCGAGCAGGAACTCGGTGTCGAACATATTCACGTTCTCAATGTAGAACGGGGTGAATTCGTCGGTTTCGAGGTTAAGCAGATGGAGTATGTCATATTCGTTGGAGAGGCCCTGGATGGTCTGGTAGTCGATTTCGAGGCGCTGCCTCTGTTCCTTGACCTCCATAGTGAAACTCTGAATCTGAGTTATGTTCTGATGGCAGCCCTCGATGCGCACGCCTGCGGTGTAAGCCGGGTTTCTGACCCCTCCGCAGCGGACGGTGAACACGCGGCCGTCGGGGTGGTGCCAGGGATATTTGACTTCGGCGTGCTGACCGTCGGTCATCTTCGCCACCGCCTCTTCGACAAGACCGTAATATGCGGGGTCGACGTGGTCGTACCAGGCGTGGTAGGTGTCTTCCGGTGACATCTGTTCCGTAAGGCCGAGGAGCGAAAGCATAGCATCATCGACATACATTCTGGGCGCCTTTCCTTCATCAAGTTCGAAGGCCCACATGCCCAGTTTTGATTTGAGTAGAAGGTCGTGCGACAGAGGTAGTGCTCCCAGATTTGGACTCATATGGCGGTCGGTGTTATAAATTCGTCACCAATTTATGAAAAAATAGTGGAAAATCAATATCCGTAACGCCTAAAAAAATCAATCAGGAGCGTACCCATACGCGGATTCTTCTTGATGAAGCTGGAATGGGTCGCATTTTTCACCACGACAAGCTCGGAATTCGGGATATTGTCGGAAATCAGACGGGTGTGTTCGATGCTGATCAGATCCTTGTCCCCGACGGTTACCAGTACGGGACAGGAGATGGATCTCAGGTCTTCGGGGTTGATGTCCGGTTCATCAAGCATCATTAGTGCCAGGGGAGTGCCCTGCTCGAGTATCCAGGCCTTAAACTCCTCGAAACCCTTTCCGCAGTCGGGGAAAAGGTTGGCTCCGCTGATTGCGCCAAGCCCTATTGTGCCGGGGTGGGCCATTTCCAGCATCAGCACGAGTATGCCTCCGTCTGACCAGCCGTATACTGCAGGCCTTTCAAGCTTGAGCCTGTTGATGAATGCCCAGGCGTCTTCGGCCATATCTGCGTAATGGTATTCATCAAGGGGAGGGTTTGCTCCCTGCCCGCGGGAATCAAGGCTGTAGACACGGTAGCCCTTGCGGGCGAGCTGTTTCGCCTGCGTCTCCATACTTTTGTGCGACCCTCCGTTGCCGTGCAGCAGCACGACTGGTTTGCCGTCTTCCGGACCGCGCATCGCGTAGAGGAGTTTCTGGCCATTGACTTCAACGTATGCCGTGGTTTCCGGATTGCCGATACAACCCAGGCTGAGCGCACAATAATAGATGGCGCCTGCAATTTTTCTGAAAATACCCATATCAATTAAGCAATCCTCTTTTGAACGCTTCGGAAACGAGTGCGGAGGATGTGGTGGTGTTGAATTTTACGTGAAGTTTTTTGCGATACCATTTGACCGTCTCGGGGCTAAGGCACATCTTGTCTGCTATCTGCTTGTTGACCAAGCCGTCGGCTATAAGTTTCAATATCTTCGTCTCGCGCTCGCTCAACTTGATACCAGCTTCGCCTTTGCTTGTCCCCATTTCGTCTAAGACCTCCTCGAGGACTGCCGCTGTCTGTGAATTCTGTTTCTTGAACTTCTCCATCCTGTAAATGGCGAATATGCTGATTATCAGCAGAACAAGTGCTGCCAGGGCAGAAATCATCCCTATTGTAGCCTGCCTTTTCTGGAGGCGGAGCACCTGGTTGGTATAGTCCAGATTCTCAAGAAGCGCGGCGAATTCCTGGTCATCGTGTGCCTCATAATATTGGTTGGCTTCATCAAGGGACCTGATAGCCTTGCGGAGGCGTCCGCGCTCGAGCGCGACCCTGCCGATGCCGGCCTTGTTTGCGGCGATCCAGAGGGAGTCGCCGGCCTCCTTTGCGTATGCCAGACCTTCGGCGAACGCTTCTTCTGCCTTTGTGGGTTCACCGTGTTCGCGCCAGGTCTCGCCTACGTTGTACTGCAGGCAGGAGAGGCTGCTGTTCCAGCCGTACTGCTTGAATATTTCGCCTGCCCTGGTGTAGTAGTCCATTGCGAGGCTGATGCTGTCCTGCATGCTGTAGAGGTTGCCTATCGTGCCCAGCATCGCGCTGCGGGCGTTGTCTATGTCGAACTGCGAAAGGCCTTTAGGGTGTGCGGCATCGACCGCGCCGACTTCCATTTTTTCTATTGCATCGACAGCTATGTTATAGTAGAATGCCGCACTGTCGTACCTCTCGCCGTGCCAATGGTGCTGCCCGATGACCTTTGAGGCATCCCAGACAGCGACTTTCCAGTCTTTTTCCAGTCCCATCCGGAGCGCTTTCCGCGCAAATGACATTGATCGGTCCGTGTCTGTTTGCAGATATCCCAGCATAAGCTCGCGCCAGTCCCGGTTGAGACCGGCAAGCTCCTCGTCGCCTGCCTGTGCAATCCTGTCGTCGCTCCAGGCCGCGACGACCCTTTCCAGCGAGTCCACGTTGTGGCCTCGGTGGTCAACGTAATTGTCTGCATCCAGAATCTGGCAGGAGAGCAGCAGTGCGGCAATTGCGCCGGAAATGAATTTGCCTTTCATGATATCGGTCAAGTCTGGCGTAAAGATACCGTTTTTTTTTGTTCTTGACGCTTATGTACTCTGTTGTTCCACCCATAAGGGTGGTGTGTTTTGATTGTTGAATGGGTACATTTGCGCGCTAATTTACACTGTTCGTAACAAAAACCGATAAATATGAAAAAATTACTCATCATCGTAGCGGCGCTTGCACTCGTCTGCTCAAGCGCAAATGCACAGAGTTTCCTTGAAAAATTAGGCCAGCGGGCACTTGACAAGGCTGTGTCCAGGACTGAATCTGCCGCCGACAGGGCGGTTGACAAGGCCTTTGACGCTGTAGAAGGCATGTTCTCAAAGAAAGATAAAAAAGAGGCCGGACAAGAGGCTCCTGCCGACAACCAGCAGACACAATCTGCCCCTGCAGCTGCCAGCTGGACCTGCCCTGAGTGTGGAAAGACAGGTAACACCGGCAACTTCTGCGATGACTGCGGTGCCAAGAAGCCTTCGGCCGGCGGTCAGGTTTCCGAGCCTAAGAAGCCGGCAGCATCCGCAGTGGTATGGAACAACTACGACTTCGTGGCCGGAGACGAAATCATTCACGACGACAATCTTGAGGGCGAGCAGATGGGCGAATTCCCGTCAAGGATGGATCTCTTCCAGGGCAACTGCCAGATTGTCACGATTGACGGAATCAAGTGCATCAGTTCGGAAGACGGCATATTCACTCCTCTTTTCGACGAGCCATACCTTACTGATGCATTCACCATCGAATTCGATGTGTATATGTATGACAGGAGCACTTACGAAAAGAATCATCCGAATGTAGGTGTAGGCATCAATAACTATACAATTTACCTGGCTGAGACTGATAAGATAAGCAGAGTTGAGGCGTATGAGGGTTTGATTGCCTTAAAGCTCGAAATCGATGCCTGCGTTTCGGACAATTATCCGTGCAACATTTGGTATGAATGGTACACTCCTGGCGGAGATCGCAGGGAAGGTTCTTTCAACTTTGAATACAACGATAAATACAACTGTTTCCATCACGTTGCCATCTCATTCAATAAAAGGGCCTGCAAGATATATTTCGATGAGCAGAGGGTAGCCAACATACCGAATATGAAAGCTCCCAAGTGGGTTCAGTTTCGGGGAGACGGCGACTATCCGGGCCTCTATTTCTGGAAGAACTTCCGCATAGCAAAAGGCGCCGTGCCTCTTTACGAGCGTGTACAGGGAGAGGGCAAGATTGTGACCTACGGCATTACCTTCGACACCGGCAAGGCTACCATCAAGCCTGAGTCAACCGGTGAAATCAACCGTATCAGGGATCTTATGAACCAGGATCCGAGCATCAAGTTCGAGGTCCAGGGCCACTGCGACAACACCGGCTCCGCAGCTGTCAACGACAAACTCAGCCAGCAGCGCGCCGAGGCCATTGTCGCCGCACTCGTGGGTCAGGGCATCTCCGCCGACCGCCTGACTGCGGTTGGCAAGGGCTCAAGCACACCTATCGCCGATAACAGCACCGATGAGGGCCGTGCCAAGAACCGCCGCGTCGAGTTCGTCAAGAAATAACACCACAGCAACGTGTGTCATTTGAAAAATCGTTTAAAATGAAAAAGAT
>JAZLGQ010000069.1:0-41731 GCA_045616385.1 Candidatus Cryptobacteroides sp. | reverse complement strand
TGACGCCTGAAAAGCCGGACCCCGTGATTCCGGTAAACCCGACACGCACCGGAGAATCGGGTATAAGCTACCAGCTGCTGGTCTACTCCTTCTGTGATTCCGACGGCGACGGTGTCGGGGATTTCAGGGGAATCGAAAGCAAACTGGATTATCTCAAGGAGATGGGCGTGCAGGCTCTCTGGCTGTCGCCTATCCATCCTTCGACCTCGTACCACGGATATGACGTCGAAGACTATTATTCCGTGAACCCGGCGTTCGGCACCGAGGCCGATTTCGAGTCACTGCTCAAGGCAGCGCACTCCAAGGACATCAAGATTTATATAGACTACGTGCTGAACCATTCCTCAAGGGAGCATCCGTGGTTCATCGAAGGCAAGTCCGACCCGGAAAGCAAATACAGAAGCTACTATCATTTTTCGACCACACAGAAAAACGGATACTCACAGACGGTGTCGGGCACCGATCCAGGGGCCGTCAACGTAAAGTTCACCCTCAAGTGCAACTCTTCCGGCACCCCGCAGACACTGAAGGCGGAAAGGGTGGAGAGCGCCGCCAACGACGGGACACCCGGCTCCGGGAAATATCTCTGGTACGGCTCGGTGACCGAGAGCACAATGCCGGAATTCTATTCTGCCGGCAATGATACATACACCCTCACTGTCGAGGGTTTCGAAACAAGTTGGGGCGTACTTGTACGTACCAGCAAGACAGAATGGGGCGCGAAGAAGTTCGGCGCCGCCTCCACGAATGCCCAGACGCTCGTCTGGGGCGTTCCTCTCAACCTGAAATCAAATTCCGACTACGACATTCTGATGCCTTGGATGGGGCAGATCTGGTATCAGTCAGTATTCGGTTCATATATGCCCGACCTCAACTACGGTCCGGCCGACAAATGCGAAGAATCCGAGACATTCAAGGATGTATGCGCCGCTGCCGACAAATGGATAAAGATGGGCGTGGACGGATTCCGTCTGGATGCCGTCAAGCACGTCTATGACAGCGAGACCTCGGACGAGAACCCTACCTTCCTGAAGAAGTTCTACGAGCACTGCAATGCCAGCTTCAAGGCCGCCGGCCATTCCGGGAACATCTATATGGTGGGCGAGCAGTGGAGCGAGACCGAACAGGTGGCTCCTTACTACAAGGGCCTCAACGCTTTCTTCGAGTTCGCGTTCTGGTGGCGCTTCACCGAAGCCGTCAATGCCGGAAAGGGAGCCGGATTCGCCTCCACAATCAACGGATACCACGAGAAATACAAGTCGGTACGCCCGGATGCCATCGCCGCAACCAAACTCACCAACCACGATGAGGACAGGGCCGCGTCGGTGCTCGGGCGTAACGTCGGCAAGCTCAAGCTTGCGGCCGCCGTGCTCCTTTCCGCCGGAGGCGAACCGTACATCTATCAGGGAGAGGAACTGGGCTACTGGGGCACCAAGAACAACGGTGACGAATACGTCCGCGGCCCGATAATGTGGACTGCCGACCTGAGCAGCGCCGCTACCGGAGCGCTGGGCGGCAGGATTGACAAGTCTATGCTCTCCTCCGCCATTTCCGTCGCATCCCAGTCCGCGGACCAGAACTCTATCCTGAACCTTTACCGCCGCTTCGGCGTGCTCCGCGACAGTTATCCCGCTCTTGCGAAGGGCAGCTTCACCGAGAAGACCGGAATCGGCAGGGATGCCATATGCGCGTGGTACCGCGAGTACAACGGACAGAAGATTCTTGTGGTTCACAACTTCGGCGCCGCGCCTGAAACCCTGGCCATAACGGGAGACAAGCTGACCGCAATGATAGGATCTAACGGAAACGTTACGATAAAAGACAATAACCTGACCCTTGGAGGCTACTCCTCGGCTCTTTTCCTCCAATAAGCACTTATGAACAGACTCCTTATCCTGACGGCGGCGCTGCTTACCCTTGCATCGTGTCAGGCGAAAAATAACACCGAACCGGGGCCGGGACCCGAGCCCCCTTCAAAGGATTATTTCTATGCCAAAGGCGCCGACCTTGGCTGGGTGACGGAAATGGAGAAACGGGGGCTGAAGTTCTACAACGGGGCCGGAAAGGAAATGGAGTGCACGGCGCTGTTCAAGGAACTGGGGTTCAACTCTGTACGCAACCGCGTGTGGGTAAACCCTGCCGACGGTTGGTGCAACAAGGATGACGTCCTTGAGAAGTGCAGGCGAGCGCAGGCCCTCGGGATGAAGATAATGATAGACTTCCACTATGGCGACAGCTGGTGCGATCCTGGGAAACAGCCCGTTCCGGCAGCCTGGAAGGGGCACGGCGCCGACCAGCTGGCCAACGACGTGGCGAATCACACCACAGAAGTGCTCAAATACCTGAAAGACAATAGGATAGATGTGGAGTGGATCCAGATAGGCAACGAGGTCACCAACGGAATGCTTTGGGAGACCTGCCGCGTCAGCGGGTCTGACGCCGCCAATTTCATCAAGGTGTTCAACTCCGGCTCGGCTGCCGCAAGGAGGGTCTTCCCGGATGCCGCAATCGTTCTTCATATCGACAACGGCTGGAAGTCCGACACCGTCAGATGGTTCTTCGACCTTATGGGCGGCGCCGACTATGATATGATGGGCTTCTCGCTTTACCCGTCCTACTGGATGGAATCAATCAAGGGATACCCTGACTGGACGGAAAAGACACGCCAGTTCGTGAGTGCCCTGGACTCCTATCACGTGAAATACGGCAAGCCGATAATGCTGTGCGAGTTCGGAATGCCGGCAAGCGAACCGCAAAAGGCGAAAGAAGCCCTTCAATACCTTCTGGACAATACTATGGACAAGGAATATTTCAGTGGAATCTTCCTCTGGGAGCCAGAGTCCGAACACAGCCGCAACGGATATGACTACGGTGCCTTCTCGGACGGCAGGCCTACCGCTGCGCTCGACCCTTTCAAGAACCGATGA
The DNA here is from genome assembly GCA_045616385.1 of Candidatus Cryptobacteroides sp. Classification (GTDB taxonomy): domain Bacteria; phylum Bacteroidota; class Bacteroidia; order Bacteroidales; family UBA932; genus Cryptobacteroides. The sequence continues at coordinate 38,804 of JAZLGQ010000069.1, read as the reverse complement.
CATTATGAAAAGAATACTGCTGACCATCGCTGCGGTCCTCGCAATAGCGGGCTGCGCAAAAAAGGAACAGAAAACCCTGACCGCCGACTGGAGTAAGTCGGTCGTTTACGAATTCAACACCAGACAGTACACTCCGGAGGGCACTTTCGCGGCCGCCGCGGAGCAGTTGCCGCGCCTGAAGGAACTCGGAGTCGACATCATCTGGGTGATGCCTCTCTACCCTATCGGAGAAAAAGGGCGCAAGGGCTCTCTGGGCTCTTATTACGCCATCCGTGATTACTGCGACGTGAACCCGGAGTTCGGCACGCTCGCCGACTTCGACGCCTTCCTTGCCAGGGCGCACGAATGCGGTCTCAAGGTCATCATCGACTGGGTTGCCAACCATACCGCCCCTGATCACCCCTGGGTGACTGAAAAACCGGCTGACTGGTATGTCCGTGATGCCGAAGGCAACACCATCGTCGAGTATGACTGGACCGACATAGCCAAGCTCAACTACGAAAATGCCGATATGCGCAGGGCGATGCAGGAGGCTATGACCTTCTGGATCGACCGCGGCATTGACGGATTCCGCTGCGACGTGGCTTATCAGGTACCTCAGGACTTCTGGACTCCGACCATAGCAATGTTGCGCGGGCACGCGGAGAAACCGTTATATTTCCTCGCGGAGGGCGAGGAGGCCTGGCTTCACGAGGCCGGCTTTGACGCAACCTACGCGTGGAAATTCCACCATCTCCTGAACGACATCGCACAGGGCAAGGCGGGCGAAAAGGAACTCGAAGAATACTATAAATGGAATGAAGAAAACTTCCCGGAAGGTGCCCTGAGGCTTGTTTTCACTTCCAACCACGACGAGAACTCCTGGTCCGGCACCGAATTCGAGCGGATGGGGGACAGGTGGCAGGAGATGACCGCGCTGTGCTTCTCGCACCCGGGCGGACAACCCCTTGTCTATACCGCCCAGGAAATCGGCTACGACCACAGGTTCCAGTTCTTTGAAAAGGACCCCGTGCCTGCCTGGGAGAACAACTCCACAACGCTTTTCTACAAGAATCTCATAGATGAATTCCACAAGAAGCCGATAAGGCACGTCGAGCCGCTGTGCTGGTGGGTCGGGATGAAAACCCCGCTCCAGCTTATGATCAACGGCGAGCAGATAGGCAGTTATGACGTAAGCATAAGCGGCGGGAACGGAGTCAGGGTAACCGCCGTTCACAAGGCTGAAAGCCCGGACTACATATTCGTTGACGTGGCCGTCGCCGCAAGCGCAAAACCCGGCACCTACAGTCTTGAGTTCAGCCGTGAAAGCGAGAGTTTCAGCATACCTTACGAAATCGGCGCACGCCGCGAAGGGTCTGCGGCGAGAGAGAGCTTCACAACGTCTGACTTGATCTATCTTATTATGCCTGACCGCTTTGCAAATGGCGACCCGTCAAATGACAACACCTTCGACACTTTCGAAAAGGCCGACTATGACGCATTCTTCGGCCGTCACGGCGGCGACCTGCAGGGCGTGATCGACCGCCTCGACTACATAGCCGACCTCGGCGCCACCGCCATCTGGCTCAACCCGGCCCTTGAGGACAACGAGCCGGAATCAAGTTACCACGGATACGCCTGCACTGACTACTACAAGATAGACTCCCGCTTCGGCGGCAATGACAAATACCGCGAATTCGTGGACGAGTGCCACGCCCGCGGCATTAAGGTCATTATGGACATCGTCACCAACCACGCCGGCGACAAACACTGGTGGATGAAGGACCTGCCGTTCGCCGACTGGGTTCACCAGTGGCCGGAGTACACCCATTCGAACTGCGCCTTCTCGGCACAGAACGATCCGTACTGCTCAAAACTTGACAGCGAGAATATGCAGGCCGGATGGTTCGACACCTCAATGGTGGATATGAATCTGGACAACCCTTATCTGCTGCAGTACTTCAAGCAGTGGGCGGCCTGGTGGATAGAGTGGGCCGACCTGGACGGCTTCCGCGTGGACACCTATCCTTACAACGAGAAATACCCTATGTCAGACTGGTGCAAAGCCGTCCGCGAGGAATACCCCAACTTCAACATCGTGGGTGAGGTATGGTCCAACAACGTGCCTCAGGTGGCCTACTGGCAGGCCGGCAACCCCAACAGGGACGGATTCAACTCCAACCTTCCGTCCATTATGGACTTCTGCCTCCAGACAGCGATGTGCAGCAGCCTCAACACTCCGTACGAGAACTGGGATGAGGGTATCACCAAGGTTTACGACAGCATCGCCAACGACGTTTATCTCAACGACGTTGACAACCTGATGATATTCTCCAGCAATCACGACCAGGACCGCATCGCCGACATTTTCGGAGAAGATCCACGGAAGGTCAAGCTCGTGATGACGCTTGTGGGAACAGTCCGCGGCATCCCTCAGATTTACACGGGCGACGAACTCCTTCAGACGTCGCGTGACCGCAGCCAGGGTCACGGCGGCCTGCGTCGCGAATTCCCTGACAACTGGTCCGAAAACGCCGCGGCAAAGGACGTGCACGACTTCACGCGCGCACTCTTCCAGTGGCGCAAGGGCTCCGATGCCGTGCAGCACGGAAAGACCCTCCATTTCCTTTCAAGGCAGAACACATACGCATATTTCCGCTATACCGACAAGGATGCGGTATTCGTGTTCCTCAACAACAATGTCGATCCGTACAGGGTCCCTTGGGCCGACTATGCGGAATTCACAGAATCGCATCCCGGTGAATGGAGAAACGTGATTACCGGAGAAATCGTTGAAACTGATAACCTTACAATAGATGAAAAGAGCAGCATTATTCTTGAGTATCGCCCTTCTGGCAGCGTGCAGTAACAGCCCGGAGGCTGTCGAGAGCATTGAACTCACATCGCCGGACGGCGCGAACAGGATGACCTTCATCCTCACGGGCGACGGCGGACCTATGTACAGCCTTGACCACAAGGACATCTCCGTCCTGGAACCGGGTGTGCTCGGTTTCGAACTCCGCGGCACCGTGAAATACCAGGGACTCGTGTACAAGGGCGACAAGATAGAGAAACCGGACGAAGTCCCTCCGTATATGTTCACGGACGGCTTCGAGATCGTGGGTACTGAGACCTGCAGTTTCGACGACACCTGGGCTCCTGTCTGGGGCGAGGAGTCAAGCATACGCAACAACTACAACGAACTGCTTGTGAAGCTCCGTCACAAGGCCGACGGAAAACTTATGGACATACGTTTCCGCTGCTTCGACGACGGACTCGGCTTCCGCTACGAGTTCCCCGACAACCAGCCGCTCGTGCATTTCGTCATAAAAGAGGAGATGACGGAGTTCAACTGCGCGCAGGACAACACCGCCTGGTGGATCCCGGGAGACTACGACTCCCAGGAGTACCAGTACGCCTGCACCACGCTCACCGGCATTCCTGCGGAATTCAAGAAGCACACCAACCAGTACAACTCCAGCACGACCCTTTACAGCACGTCCTGCGTACAGACAAGCCTTCAGATGAAAACACCTGAAGGACTTTACGTAAACGTGCACGAAGCCGCCCTTGTGGATTACTCCTGCATGCATCTTGTGGCAGACGGAAAGAAGCTCCGCGCCCACCTCACCCCTGACGCACAGGGATGGAAAGGCCGTCTCGAAACGCCTTGCGTCACCCCTTGGCGTACCGTCCAGGTGGCCGAAAGCGCCGAGGAGCAGCTTGCAAGCCGCCTTGTGCTCAATCTCAACGAGCCTTGCGCCCTCGAGGACGTGAGCTGGATTCATCCGGTCAAGTATATGGGCGTATGGTGGGAGATGATAGCCGGTGCCGGCAACTGGCATTACACCGATGCCGCTTCCGTCAAGCTTGACGACTTCGACTATTCCAACGCCGTGCCGAACGGCAGACATAGCGCGAACAACGACAATGTGCGCAAATACATCGACTTTGCGGCGGAGAACGGGTTCGACGCCCTTCTGGTCGAGGGTTGGAACATAGGCTGGGAAGAATGGGCCAACTGCAACAAGGACTATGTGTTTGACTTTGTCACTCCATATCCCGACTTTGACATCGACGCACTCAACGAATATGCCCATTCAAAGGGCATACGCCTCGTGATGCACCACGAGACCTCCTCAAGCGTCCGCAACTACGAGCGCCATATGGAAGAAGCGTACACCCTGATGAACAGATACGGCTACGACGCCGTCAAATCCGGTTATGTGGGCGACATCCTTCCAATCGGTGAGCACCATTACGGACAGTGGATGAACAACCACTACCTGTATGCCGTAACCGAGGCCGCGAAGCATCACATAATGGTCAACGCCCACGAGGCGGTACGTCCAACGGGACTCTGCAGGACATATCCGAACCTCATCGGCAACGAGAGCGCAATGGGCACGGAATACCATGCTTTCGGCGGCATCGCCCCGGGCCACACTGCAATCATTCCTTTCACACGCCTCAACGGCGGTCCTATGGACTACACGCCGGGAATCTTCGAGCAGAACCTCAAGGAGTGGTGCGGCAACGACAGCCACGTCAACTCCACGATCTGCGGCCAGCTGGCACTCTACGTGACGATGTACTCCCCTCTGCAGATGGCTGCGGACACGCCTGAGCACTATTCAAGATTTATGGACGCGTTCCGGTTCATACGCGACGTCGCCTTAGACTGGAGCGAGAGCCGCTACCTTTATGCCGAACCGCAGGACTACCTCGTAATCGCACGCAAGGACAAGAATTCCGACAACTGGTTCCTGGGCGGCGTGACCGACGAGCAGGCCCGTACGTTCAACGTGGCGCTCGACTTCCTTGATGAAGGCAGAAACTATGAGGCGACCATTTACAAGGACGCCCCGGATGCAGACTGCTTTGAGAACCCTCAGGCCTACACAATTGAAAATAGTGTAGTATCTTTGCAGGACAATTTGGAACTGACAATGGCTCCCGGCGGCGGATTCGCCGTCTCTTTCAAGGCCCTTTGACAACTTATCAACCGATTATGAAAACTACTTTCAAGATAGAATATCAGACCAGGTGGGGTGAGAGCATCTCTCTGGTCATCAAAGATAAAAAACACCCTATGCAATGGGGGGAAGGCGGCGTTTGGAGTGCAACCGTCGACGTGAAGACCGCCGATCTCAAGGATTACACCTATGTCCTGATGAAGGACGGACTGATACTGAGGACAGAGTGGACACACCATTCCGCAAAGCCGGAGGCATTGATCACCGACAGCTGGATGGACTGCCCAATCCCCGGATGTCCTTTCCCGCGCAAGCATCAGGCCTCCATTTTCGACCAGCCGGGCTTCCGCGGCGCCGGCACTGCCATACCGGTCTTTTCTCTCCGCACGGCGAATGACTTCGGCATCGGAGAATTCCGCGACCTGCGTCCGCTTGTCGACTGGGTTGCCGCATCTCACCAGTGCATCATCCAGCTGCTGCCGGTAAACGACACCACCCGCAAGGGAGAATGGAAGGATTCCTATCCGTACAGCCCTGTCTCCACATTTGCCCTGCACCCTCTGTATATGCACCTGCAGGACCTCGGAATCAAGGAAACCCCTTCATTCAAGAGAAAGCAAGCCGAGCTGAACGCGCTGCCGGAACTTGACTATCCGCGCGTGTTCAAGGCCAAGATGGCCCTCATCCGCAAGGCATTCCTGAAGAACGGTGCCGCCGATATGGCTACGGCCGCCTTCAAGAAATTCGTCAAGGAAAACAACTACTGGCTCAAGGAATACTGCGAATTCTGCGCGAAACGCGATTCTCTGGAACCGGAATATTTCCAGTGGATGCAGTGGCATCTCGAGAAGCAGTTCGCCGAAGAGGTCGCATACGCGCACAGCAAGGGGGTCTTCCTGAAAGGGGACTTGCCTATCGGTGTCAGCGCGGACAGCGCGGAGGCATATTGGCATCCGGAACTGTTCAACCTCGACTCTTCTACCGGCGCACCACCCGATTTCTTCAGCACCGACGGACAGAACTGGGGCTTCCCGACCTACAACTGGAATGAGATGGCCAAGGACGACTTCGCCTGGTGGAAATCACGCCTTCGCAAGATGAGCCAGTTCTTCGATGCATTCCGAATCGACCATATACTTGGATTCTTCCGAATATGGGAGATCCCTGCGGAATATTCCAGCGGACTTATGGGACACTTCAATCCGGCTATGCCATACAGCCCGGAAGAAATCCGCGATATGCAGCTGCCGCTTGAAGGGCTTTTCCACGAGGATCCGCGCCATCCGGGAATGTACCAGCCGCTGATCACTCCGGCTTCACAGAACCTGCCGCAGTGGCAGCAGGAACGCTTCGGCGCACTTTACAATGACTTCTTCTACCACCGCCACGATGAATTCTGGCGCAGGAATGCCGAGAAGAAACTTCCGGAACTGCTTGACGCTACGGGGATGCTCGCCTGTGGCGAGGACCTCGGAATGGTTCCGGACTGCGTTCCGGGCGTGATGGATCACTGGAAGATCCTGTCCCTCAAGATGCGCGGGATGGAACAGGAGGGCGAGTGGAAATATTTGAGCGTATGCGCGACTTCAAGCCACGATATGGAAACTCTCCGTATGCAGTGCCAGAACGACCCTGAACCTTGGGAGGTCCGCAGGATGCTGCAGGATTTCCTCGCCTCGCCATCAATGCTGGCCATCTTCCCTCTGCAGGACTGGGTGGCGCTTGATGCCGGACTGCGACTGCCGGAAAGGGACCTGGAAAGAATCAATCAGCCTGCCGACTCCAACCACCATTGGCGTTATCGCGTCCACTTTGACCTGAACAGACTTGCTGAATTCACGGAGCTCAGGGATATAATCATCGGGCTGCTTCGCGGGACATCCAGGTAACTGATAGTCAAAAACACTGCCTAAAGTTTCTTTCTTTTAAGAAAAATACTAACTTTGCGCACTATTTTGGAAATAATTTTTAAAATCCATAATTATGCAAAGTAAAGGTGCTATCAGACTTGTGGCAATTTTGCTTCTCATCGCCTGCTTCTGGCAGCTGTCGTTCACTGCTGTGACCGCCATCCAGAACAAAAAGGCTGAGGATCGTGCAGAAAAGATTGCTGAGCAGATTCAGCAGACAGCCACATTCGCAAACGTTCCGGAAGCGGACCGTGCATTCTTCCTTGATTCACTCAAGAAGAACGAGTCACGCCGCTACACAGATTCAATCTCTTCAGAGAAAATCTATTTCGGACAGACATTCAAGGATGTTCAGAGCAAGGAAATCAACCTCGGCCTCGACCTCAAGGGCGGTATGAACGTTATGCTTCAGGTGCAGCTCGAGGACCTCGTGAAAGCTCTCGCAGGCAATAACCAGTCTCCTGAATTCAAGCAGGCTCTCGCTCTTGCCAAGGAGCGCAGCGTCAACTCTCAGTCAGACCTCATCACCCTCTTCGCCGATGCGTGGAAGGAAGTGTCCGGCGGCCAGCGTCTCGCACAGGTGTTCGGTACATACGAAATGCGCGACCGCATCAAGCCGGAGTCCACAGACGAACAGGTCGTCTCCGTCATCAAGGAAGAGGCAGAGAGTGCCGTTGCAAACTCTTTCAACGTTCTCCGCAACCGTATCGACCGCTTCGGTGTCACCCAGCCTTCAATCCAGAAGATCGGCAACACCGGACGCATCCTTGTTGAGCTTCCGGGTGTAAAGGAACCTGAGCGTGTCCGCAAACTTCTCCAGGGCACTGCATCCCTCGAGTTCTGGACAACCTACGATTGTACTGAGATCCTCCCGTTCCTCATCGAAGCCAACAGCGTGCTCGCAGAGCTCAACGCCGCCGGTGTCGCAGAGGATTCTGCCCCTGAAGAAGTTTCCGCAGAGGAAGACCTCGTGGCTCAGGAAATCAAGGCTCAGGACGACAGCGACGAGAATCTCGATGCTTACAGGAAGGCCAACCCTCTCTTCGGCATCTTCTCGCCTAACCAGAATCGCGGTACCGCCTGCATCGGTTATGCCGCGGCAGCCGACACGGCCCTCATCAACAAGTACCTCCGCATAGACCAGGTTGCCAGCCTCTTCCCTGCAGAATTCCGCCCTATGTGGAGCGTCAAGCCGTCTCCATACGTAGCCGGCGACAATATCTACGAACTCGTTGCCATCAAGGCCAGCAGCCGTGACGGCAAGGCTCCTCTTGACGGCGGATGCGTCACTGATGCCCGCGTCGAGTACGACAACCGCAAGGGTGGCGAGCCAAGCGTTTCAATGTCAATGAACGCAGAAGGCGCCAACATCTGGGCACGCCTCACCAAGGAGAACATCGGCAAGCAGATTGCAATCGTTCTCGACGGCACCGTCTATTCTTACCCTAACGTGCTCTCAGAGATTACCGGAGGCTCTTCTTCAATCACCGGCAATTTCGATATCGAAGAGGCAACCGACCTTACCAACGTCCTCAAGTCAGGTAAGCTTCCTGCACCTGCAACCATCGTCCAGGAACAGGTCGTCGGTCCTTCACTCGGTGCAGAGTCCATCCGCAGCGGTCTGATTTCATTCGTCATCGCATTCGTCTGCGTCCTGATCTATATGGTCCTCTTCTATATGGGCGCAGGTGTTGCAGCTGATATCGCACTTCTCTCCAACGTCGTTCTCCTCTTTGGCACACTCGCAGCATTCGGAGCAGTCCTCACCCTGCCCGGTATCGCCGGTCTGGTATTGACATTGGGTATGGCGGTCGATGCGAACGTCATCATCTACGAGCGCATCAAGGAAGAGCTCAAGTCAGGCAAGGGTCTCAGCAAGGCTATCCACGATGGTTACAGCAACGCTTACAGCGCCATCATCGACGGTCAGGTTACAACCCTCCTCACCGGTCTCGTACTCTTCTTCTTCGGTACCGGTCCTATCAAGGGCTTCGCAACCACCCTCATCATCGGTATCATCACATCAGTCCTCACCTCCATCTTCATCACCCGCCTCATCTTCGAGGACCGCGTGAAGAGAGGCAAGAACATCACTTTCGAGAACAATTTCTCAAAGAACTTCCTCAAGAACACCAACATCAACTTCCTCGGCGGACGCAAGTACTCCTACATCATCTCAGGCGCCCTCATCGTCATCGCGATCGCTTCAATGTGCTTCAAGGGCTTCACTTATGGTGTTGACTTCACCGGTGGCCGCACATACGTCGTACGCTTCGACCAGCCTGTCACCGCAGAAACTGTACGTGCAGCAGCTGAGACGGTGTTCAACGCAGCCGACCCTGAGTCTTCTGTCGAGGTCAAGCAGTTCGGTGGCGACAGCCAGATGAAGATCACCACTTCATACAAGTACAAGGACGATGCTTCAAGCGTTGACGCCGAAATCGAAGGTATGCTCTATGAGTCATTGAATGGCCTCTTCGCAGAGGATCTTTCACTCGACGAGTTCACCTCCACCCTTGACAACCCTAACGGTATCATATCATCCGACAAGGTGGGCGCTTCAATCGCAAATGACATCAAGCGCAACGCCCTCATCTCAATCATCCTCGCCCTCATCGTAATCTTCGGTTACATCGCAATGCGTTTCAAGGGCTGGAACTGGGGTCTCGGCGGCGTCGTGTCACTTGCCCACACGGCTATCATCATCATCGGGTTCTTCTCTCTGTTCAGCGGTATCCTTCCGTTCAACCTCGACGTTGACCAGACATTCATCGCAGCTATCCTGACCATCATCGGTTACGCAATCAACGATAACGTGGTTATCTTCGACCGTATCCGTGAGAACCTCGGCCTGCATCCGAACGACAATTTCAAGGACACAGTCAACAAGTCACTCAACCAGACATTGACACGTACCGTCAACACCTCGGTTTCTACACTCCTCCCTATGCTCACCATCGCTATCTTCGGCGGTGAGTCCATCAGAGGTCTTTCAGTAGCTCTCTGCCTCGGTGTCATCATCGGTACCTATGCATCCATTATGATCGGTACCCCGATTATGTACGATTCTACAATTGCCTCTGAAAAGAAAAAGACTCTCAAGAAATAATTCTTAAAAGTTATCAACAATAACACGCCCGGTCTTCCTAAGGTCGGGCGTTTTATTTATCTTTGTCCATATGTCATTCGTTCATCTTCACGTCCACACCCAGTATTCCATTCTGGATGGCTTTTCAGCCATTCCGAAACTGTTTGACAGGGCAGAGGAACTCGGTATGCCTGCGCTCGCCATCACCGACCACGGCAACCTCTATGGCGTGAAGGAGTTCTTCAAGTATGCGGGCAAGCATCCCGGCATCAAGCCCATCATCGGGTGCGAAATCTACGTCACACGCCACTACGACCACCGCCTGAAAGACAATGAACACAGGGGCTACTACCATCTGATCCTTCTCGCGAAGAACTACGACGGTTACAGGAATCTTATGAAGATCGTGTCAACGGGACACATCGAAGGAAAATACTACGACAAGCCGAGGGTCACCCACGAAATCGTTGAACAATACCACGAGAACCTGATCTGCTGCTCCGCCTGCCTTGCGGGCGAGATTCCGAAGTGCATAATGGCCGGTGACCTTGACGGCGCCAGAAAAGCCATAGAATGGCATAAAAACGTCTTCGGTGACGACTATTACCTCGAGGTGATGCTCCACGAGACACAGGTTACCGGCATCCCTGCCGAAAGTCTGGAGAAAATCAAGGAGGTAGGCGACTGCCAGAAGCTTGTTAACAACGAGATTTTCAAGCTTTCCGAAGAGATGGGCGTTCCCGTGGTCGCAACCAATGACGTTCACTTCATCCGCAAGGAGGACGGCCCCGTTCACGACCGTCTCATCTGCCTGACGACCAACGCCAACATAGACGACCCGAAGCGTCTTCGCTATACCCAGCAGGAGTTCCTGAAGAGCCGCGAAGAGATGGAAGAACTGTTCCCGGGACACCCGGAGGTCCTTGACAACACCCTGAAGGTTGCCGACAAGATTGAAGCCTATTCCATCGACCGCGACCACGTACTTCCGAAATACGAGATAGACAAGGACTTCCTTGCCGACATAGGGACACATCTCGAGAAATACAGAAGCGTTATCGAGGAAGGCAATTATACCGTCAAGAAAGACAAGAAGACCGGCGATGTAATTTCCAGGACATATCGCGGAGACGAGTTCTGCAACTCGGTCGCCTATCTCTGCCACCTCACTTACGAAGGCGCCAGGAAACGCTACGGCGAAACGTTGAACGACGAACAGGCCGAACGCATAGACTTCGAGCTGAAGACCATCTGCCGAATGGGCTTCCCGGATTATTTCCTCATAGTTCAGGATTATATAGCCGCATCGAGGAAAGAAGGCTTTATGGTCGGGCCGGGACGCGGCTCTGCAGCCGGATCCGTCGTCGCATATTGCCTTGGGATCACCAATCTGGACCCTATCAGGTACAACCTCCTGTTCGAGCGATTCCTCAATCCGGACCGAATCAGTATGCCGGATATCGACGTCGATTTTGAAAATCTTCTTTCCGCCCACGAGTATGTGGAGAAGACATATGGCTCAGACCACGTCTCCCGCGTCATCACCTTCGGCACGATGGCAGCCAAGAGCGCCATCAAGGATGTAGCCAGGATAAGCAACGTAAGCATCGACGAGTCGAACCGCCTCACCAAGATGGTTCCCGACCGCCTGAGTGAGAAAATCGAGAAGGAATATCCGTTCAACCCGAAACTCGATGAACTGAAGTCCGGGTTCAAGATGATGGAAAAGGTCGTCGAGATTGACGACCCCGACAATCCCGGGCAGAAGATCACCGTAAAGAAGACTTTCCAGAAAGGCCTGGAAGACACCGATGTCAAGATCACGCTGAAGAACTGCTACCGCCTTGTCCCCGAATTCAAGGATGAGCTCGCCAATGGCCCCGAAATCAACAAGGAAGTTCTATACTATGCGCAGCAGCTCGAAGGCAGCATACGTCAGGTGGGAATGCACGCCTGCGCCACTATCATCGGCCGCGGCAACCTCACCGACTATATCCCGATCTGCCTTTCTACCGATAAGGAGACAGGGCAGCAGGTCTGGACTTCTCAATACGACGGCCACTATATCGAAGACGTGGGAATGCTCAAGATGGACTTCCTCGGGCTCATCACCCTGCAGATAATCAAGGAATGCCAGAAGAACATAAAACTGCGCTGGGGGAAGGAATTCGATATCGAGGACATCCCTATCGATGACAAGGAAGTTTTCGAACAATACGGCCGCGGCGACACCACCAGCGTGTTCCAGTTTGAATCCGGAGGCATGCGAGAATGGCTGCAGAAACTGCATCCCGAGCGTTTTGAGGACCTCATCGCGATGGACGCCCTTTACCGCCCGGGGCCGATGGACTACATTCCGGACTTCGTGGAGCGCAAGCTGGGGCACCAGAAAATAGAATACGACCTCCCGGAGATGGAGGAATTCCTGGCCGAGACCTATGGTGTCACGGTATATCAGGAGCAGGTCATGCTTCTCAGCCGCAAGCTCGCCAACTTCACGAAGGGCGAGGCGGACAAGCTCCGCAAGGCGATGGGGAAAAAGCAGATTGCAGTGATGCAGGAACTCAAGGAGAAGTTTATGAAGAACGGTATGGGCAACGGACATCCCGAGAAGACGCTCGACAAGATATGGAAGGACTGGGAGAAGTTCGCCCAGTACGCTTTCAACAAGTCCCACGCCACCTGCTATGCCTGGGTAAGCTATCAGACCGCCTGGCTCAAGTGTCACTACACTGCCGAGTTCCTCGCTGCCAACCTTTCCTGCAATCTTTCCAATATGGAAGAGTTGAAGAAGGTTATGGCCGACTGCAAGCTTCACAAGGTCAAGGTTCTGAACCCGGATGTCAACGAGAGCCTTTCACATTTCACGGTAAACAGGAGCGGAGAGATCCGTTTCGGTCTCGGCGGCCTCAAGGGTTTCGGCGACAACGTGGTCGAAGCACTGCTGAAGGATCGCGAGGAAAACGGGCCGTTCTCCGACGTCTGGGACTTTATGGAGCGTCTCTCCGGCAGCGTGAACCGCCGCGCACTGGAGACTCTTGTGTGCTCGGGCGCGTTTGATTCATTCGGCTGCAAGCGCAGCCAGTTCTTCTCGCCGTGCAAGAACGGAGAACTGTTCATCGACGCCCTGGCGCATTACGCCGAGCTCTACCGCAACGACACCCTGGACAGTGCGTCGTCTCTGTTCGGCGAGATGGAGGAGATGAAACCGGTCCGTCCGGAAATGCCAGAATCCGCAGGGGAGGAAGACATCCTCGCTCTCCTGCAGCAGGAGAAGGAATACGTCGGGATGTATCTTTCCTCACATCCTCTCGACCGCTACCGCTTTGAAATAGACAATTTCACCGACTGCTCTCTCGGCGGACTCCAGATTGCAATTGACGAATGCGAGCGCGAGAAGAAGGAACGCAAGGTCAAGGTGGCCGGTATGATCACAGACATCAAGAACATCACCACCAAGTCCGGCTCTCCGGGTGCCAAGGTCATCATTGAAGACTACGACGGACCTTACGAAATCGCCCTCTTCGGGAAGGACTATCAGGCATACCTGCCGTTTATGCAGCTTCACGCCAACCTTTACATCGACGGCGAGATAGCTGAAAAATATTACATCAAGCCGGAGGAGCGCGCACAAGGCAAGACAGCACCTTACGGGCTTAAGATCAAGAAGATAGACCTCCTCGGCAATGTCTCGCAGACCTATGTGGCCGGGCTTTCGGTCAACGTTGACACCTCCGTACTGTCGCCGGAATTCAGGAAAAGGCTGGTAAACGTCCTCAAGAGCTCCAGGGGAAGCACCCAGCTCACCCTGCACCTTCACGACAAGGATACCGGCTATGTGCTGGACTTCTACTCCAAGAAGTACTCCGTCGACATAAATGCCGACTTCCTGGACTCTCTCAGGCAGCTGGGGCTCCAGTACTCCGTGAACAAGAAATAACACAATCAATACCGCGATGAATAACACTAACTTTAAAATCGGAATCATCGGCGCCGGATGGATAGCCGACAAGATGGCCGAGACGCTCACCGGCCTCGGCGGAGATTATGAAAAATACGCGATAGCTTCGCGTGACATCGAAAAGGCAAAGGCATTCGCAGGCCAGTGGGGATTCACAAAGGCATACGGATCCTACAAGGAACTTGTCGATGACCCCGACGTTGACCTCGTGTACATCGCCACCCCTCATTCGCATCATCTGGAACACGCCAGCCTTGCCATCAATGCCGGGAAACCCGTTCTCTGCGAAAAGGCCTTCACGGCCAATGCCCGTCAGGCGGAACAGCTGCTCGACCTTGCCCACAAGAAGGGCGTATTCATCACCGAAGCAATATGGACGAGATATATGCCTCTTTCCCTGAAAGTCAAGGAAATCATTGAAAACGGGACCATTGGCGAGCCTTTGCAGCTCTCTGCAAGCCTCTGCTACCCTATGATGGAAAAACCGCGCATAGTGCGCCCCGATCTGGCCGGAGGCGCCCTGCTGGACCTCGGGGTCTATTGTATCCATTTCGCAAGGATGTATTTCGGAAGCGACATCGAGCAGACCGTTTCCACCTGCAGGCTTCTCGAAAGCGGGATGGACTACTTCAATCAGGAGACCCTCTACTACCGCGACGGCCGCGTGGCCAACCTTCAGTCCAGTGCAATGTCCCGCTGCAACAGGCAGGGGCTCATCACCGGCAGCAACGGCTTCATAGTCGTGGACAACGTGAACTGCCCGGAAGGTGTGCACGTTTACAACCTTGACTATCAGCTTACGGCGGAGTACTTCCCACCGAAAGGGCAGGTTACAGGATATGAGTACCAGGTCATCGCCTCACGCGAAGCCATTCAGGCCGGCCTGCTTGAATCGCCGTTCATCACGCACAACGAAACACTCGGCGTGATGAGGCAGATGGATGCCCTTCGCGCCGAGTGGGGTGTCAAATATCCTTTCGATTAGGAATCTCTACAGATTGCGGAGGAGGATGTTCAGATCCACCTTCTTGCGGATCATCTCCTTAAGTTCTGCGATCGGGACGCGCTGCTGCTGCATCGTGTCGCGGTCGCGTACGGTTACGCAGCGGTCGGTGAGTGAATCGTGGTCAACGGTGATGCAGAATGGTGTTCCGATTGCATCCTGACGGCGATAGCGCTTGCCGATGGAGTCCTTCTCTTCATACTGGCAGTTGAAGTCGTACTTGAGGTCATTCATTATCTCCTGTGCGAGTTCAGGAAGGCCATCCTTCTTGATAAGCGGCAGAACGGCAGCCTTGACCGGTGCGAGAGGGGCTGGGATGCTGAGGACCACGCGGCTTTCGCCGTTTTCAAGCTGTTCTTCCTTATATGAGTTGCTCAGAACGGCAAGGACCATACGGTCAACGCCGATGGAGGTCTCGATTACGTATGGAGTGTATGCAGCATTCTCTTCCGGGTCGAAGTATTCGATCTTCTTGCCTGAGAACTTGGCGTGGTTGCCGAGGTCGAAGTTAGTGCGGCTGTGGATGCCTTCGAGCTCCTTGAAGCCGAACGGGAACTTGAACTCGATGTCGGTGGCCGCATTTGCGTAGTGGGCGAGCTTCTCGTGGTCGTGGAAACGGTAGTTATCCGCGCCCATTCCGATGTTGACGTGCCACTTCATACGGGTCTCCTTCCACTTGGCGAACCAGTCGAGCTCGGTGCCCGGCTTGATGAAAAACTGCATCTCCATCTGCTCGAACTCGCGCATACGGAAGATGAACTGGCGGGCGACGATCTCGTTGCGGAACGCCTTTCCGATCTGGGCGATGCCGAAAGGAATCTTCATACGGCCGGTCTTCTGGACGTTGAGGTAGTTCACGAAGATGCCCTGGGCGGTCTCCGGACGGAGATAAATCTTGTTGTCACCGTCTGAGGTGCTGCCCATGGATGTGCTGAACATAAGGTTGAACTGGCGTACGTCGGTCCAGTTGCAGGTGCCGCTGATAGGACATACTATGTTGCAGTCGTAGATGATCTGGCGGTATTCCGCGAAGTCGGCGGCCTGTTCGGCCTTGACGTAGCGGTTGTGGACCTCGTCGTACTTGGCCTGCTCACGGAGAACGTTAGGGTTGGTTGCGCGGAACTGTGCCTCGTCGAAGCTGTCGCCGAATTTCTTGCGGCCCTTCTCCACTTCCTTCTCGACCTTTTCCTCGAGCTTGCCGAGATAGTCCTCGATGAGGACATCGGCGCGGTAGCGCTTCTTGGAATCCTTGTTGTCGATGAGAGGATCGTTGAATGCATCAACGTGGCCAGAGGCCTTCCAGATTGTAGGGTGCATGAAGATGCAGGAATCGATGCCCACGATGTTCTCGTTGAGGCGGGTCATCGCGTTCCACCAATACTGCTTGATGTTGTTCTTGAGCTCGGAACCCATCTGGCCGTAATCGTAAACGGCGGCGAGGCCGTCATAGATTTCGCTGGATGGGAAAATGAAGCCATACTCCTTGCAATGCGCAACAAGTACCTTGAAAAGTTCGTCCTGTGTCATATCTTATAATTCTGATTTTTTTTCTTTCTAACCCGGGAAGTGCAAAGTTAACAAAAGTTCGTTAATGTGTTCTCTTTTACTATCTTTGTATTTATGCAAAAGACATTCGCAGATCTCGGCCGCGTGGCGGCCATACAGGAATTGTTCGAGGGCACCGGCTATCAGCCGTTCGGAGAGCCCCTCTTCATCGGTACTGCCGGAACAGGATACGCCACCACTTCAAGCAAGGTCCTTCTTGAGGGAGTCGATTTCAATCTTGAGTATTTTCCGCTCAAACACCTCGGCTACAAGAGCGTCCTCGCCGCAACGGGCGAACTGTACGCTGTCCGGTCCACCCCGAAAACGCTAGCCGTGGTACTTGGAATATCGGCAAAACTTGATTTCGAACAGATCAGGGACCTGTGGTGCGGCGTGGTGACCGCTGCGAAGGAGCACGGTTTCGAGAATCTCAGCCTCGAACTCCAGCCGTCAAAGAACGGTCTCTGCATAAACGTCGCGGCAACCGGCGTCGAACCGGCGGACATCACCCGTCCGAAGGCACAGAGTATGGATCTCATCTGCGTCAGCGGACGTCTCGGTGCAGCCTATCTTGGACAGCAGGTACTGGAGCACAAGCCTGAAGAGCTTGAAAAATACAAGATGATGCTCGCCGCCTACCTCAAGCCGGAACTCGAACCACAGATTCCGCAGCAGCTCACCGAAGCGGGAGTCAACCCTTCATTCGGATATTTCGTGGGCAGGGGCCTCGCCGACGCAGTGTTGCGCCTCAGGCGTGACAGCGGTCTTGGCGTGAAGATATATGCCGACAAGATCCCTTTCGAGGGCAACAGCTTCTCTCTCGGCAAGGAAATGAACATAGACCCGATTTCCGCGGCCTTGAACGGCGGCGACGACTATGTGATCCTGTTCGTCATTCCAAGTGCGGAATACGAGAAATTCAGCAGGGAATTCAAGACATTCGAGGCCATCGGCCACCTGGCCAAACCGGAAGTCGGCGCAGTGCTCGTCTCTCCGGACGGCCTGGAGCATCAGATCTCGGCTCCCGGCTGGAACGTCGGGGACTGATCTTTTGCCGTAAGGCATTTGTCGTACCAAAGTTCGAAACAAATTGATTTTAAGCGATTTACAGAAAATTAACCGCTTGTCTTGTGTAAAGAAACCTTACAGTGACCGTAAAATTTTCTGACAGTCCGAAGCGGACAGGAGCTCCTTTACATATGCACGGGTCTGTATCTGCGGATGCGGTATGACCAGGTCAGGAGTGTTCACCGCCAGCCTGCCATAGATAAGTATGTCAATGTCGATTATCCTGTCGTGGAACACGCGGTTTCCGTACCTGTCGTATTCCGGAACATCGCTGCGCCCCATACTCCTTTCTATTTTCTTGCATATCCCAAGAATGGTGGCGGGACGCCTGCGGGTCTCATAGACGACCACGCAGTTGAGGAAATCAGGACCTGCAAAGCCGCAGGCTTCGGTATTTATCGTCGGGGACTGGGCTACGCGGACGCCGAATATCGAGTCAAGGCTGGCGAGGGCCCTTTCCAGGTTGTCCTCACGGTCGCCGAGATTTGTGCCGAGAGCCAGAAAAAGCTTGGCCATTACACATCCTCCGGGTCCATTCCCAGAGCCACGCGCGCCTCGTCGGAAAGAAGGCTCTGGTCCCAGGCGGGTTCGAATACCAGTTCTATGTCGCAGCCGGTTATGCCTGGGGTGTCCAGCACGCTGGTGCGCACATCCTGCATCACCTCGTCCGCCATAGGGCAGTTCGGTGCGGTGAAAGTCATCTTGATGTAGACCTCGTGAGCCTTGTTGATGTTGAGTTCATAAATGAGGCCGAGATCATATATGTTGACGGGGATTTCCGGATCGTACACCTGCTTCAGGGCAAGTATCACATCCTCATACAAAGGCGCGAGGGCCTTTACGTCTTCCGGTGTCAGAACTTCAGTGTTGTCCATTACAGATTCTCCTCAGCTGTTCTCTTTATCGTTGCGATCATACTGGCAAGACCATTGGCCCTGGTAGGAGAAAGGTTCTCTTTGAGGCCGAGTTCGTCGATGAAGGAAAAGTCGTCTTCACATATCTCCTTCGGCGTGCGGTCGGAGTATACACCTATCAGCAGGGAAATGATCCCCTTAGTGATAATAGCGTCGCTGTCGGCGCTGAACCGCAGCCGGCCCCCGTCCATCCTACAATCAAGCCATACTCTTGATTGACAACCCTTTATAAGCCTGTCTTCGGTTTTGAACTCCTCCGAGAACGGCTTCAGATTCTTGCCAAGTTCAATCAGATATTCATATTTGTCCAGCCACTCGTCGAACATTGAAAAATCTTCGACCACCTGTGCCTGTGCTTCTTTAAGATCCATCATCATACCAACATTTTTATCGCCCTGTCAAGCGATTTGATAAAATACTCCGCTTCGGCGAGAGTGTTGTACTGTGCAAATGAAGCGCGTACCATACCGGTCACACCGAATCTGTCCATCAGCGGCTCAGCGCACATCTGCCCCGACCGGACGGCAATGCCCATCTTGTCAAGAACCAACGCGATATCTTCGTGGTGGGCGCCTTCCACAACAAATGAAAACAGCGGAATCTTCTTGAATTCTCCACCGGGAAGGCCGAACAGACGTATCCGGGAGTCCTTCACAAGAGCGTCAAGCACGTAGTCACGCACCTCGTCACTGTCGCCGGACTGCAACTCTGCGGCAATCTCAAGCGCCGGTCTCAAGGTCGGAACGCCCGCCATGTTCTGGGTGCCAGCTTCGAATTTCTGAGGAAGCGGTGCATATGTCGTACCGCTCCAGCGGACTGTCCCTATCATCTCGCCGCCACCAAGGAACGGAGGCATCTGCTCAAGCAGGTCCCTGCGCCCGTAAAGGACGCCGACGCCAGGGGCGGAGAATACCTTATGACCCGAAAATACATAGAAATCACAGCCCAGATCCCGTACGTCTACCCTTTCGTGCACAATCCCCTGCGCACCATCGGCAAGAACAAGGCAACCCTTTGAATGACAAATACTTACTATCTGTTTTATGGGGTTTACAAGACCCAGCACGTTTGATATGTGGGCGACACAGACGATCTTGGTTCTGGATGTGATTTCGCTTTCAAGCCTATGGTAGTCAAGGTGACCATTTTCGTCTACCTCAAGGTGTTTGAGAACAGCTTTCTTCCGTTGGCAGAGCAGCTGCCAGGGAACTATATTGGAGTGGTGCTCGGACTCCGTGACGATTATTTCGTCGCCTTCGCCCACGAAGGCATCACCGAAGGAATATGCTACGAGATTAATGGATGCCGTGGCCCCTGAAGTGAATATGATCTCCTCGCGGGATTCAGCGTTTAGATACTCCTTCACAGCATCTCTGGTGCTCTCATACTCATCAGTCGCAACCGCAGCGATATGATGCACCGCACGATGGAGGTTCGCGTTCTTATGAGAGGAAAGATCCTGCCACAAATCTATTACACGCTGAGGGCGCAATGCCGTTGCGGCATTGTCCAGATAGACAAGCGGCTTGCCGTAAACACGTTCTGAAAGCTGTGGAAATTGATCTCTCATAGGACTGCAAATTTAGTATTTTTTCCTATTTTTGCGTTATGGTCAACTACATTTCAGGCAAGGTCTCGGAACTCACTCCGACATACGTCGTCATTGACAACAACGGCATCGGATATCTGATGGAAATATCCCTTCAAACCTATGGTTCGCTTGAGGGCAGGACCGAAGCAAAGATATTCGTTCAAAGCCAGGCCAATCCACGCGACGGCACCACTGTGGAGTACGGCTTCTTTTCAGAAGATGAGCGGACTCTTTTCCGCCACATAACCAGCGTGTCCGGGATGGGGTCGTCATCTGCAAGAATGGTGTTGTCGTCACTTACCGCCGATGAACTGCGGAGCGCCATTCTTTCAGAAGATGTGGCCAGGCTGAAATCAATCAAGGGAATCGGTCTGAAAACCGCACAGAGAATGGTTCTGGAACTCAAGGACAAGATTGTAAAGGGAGAGGAAGTCAATGCTGACGCCCTCTTCCGCGCAGACACGAATGCTGCTGCAGAAGAAGCCTCAAGCGCGCTTCAGCAGCTCGGATTCAACAAGGCAAACATTTCAAAGGCCATTCAAGCCATTCTCAAGAAAAATCCATCCGCAAGCGTCGAACAGATTATCAAGGCCGCTTTGCAGATGTTATAGCGTTCCACGTGGAACACTTTCTTATCTGCCGAAATAAACCAGCAGGACAGAAATGTCTGCAGGAGAGACACCCGAGATTCGAGAAGCCTGAGCAATCGTTCTCGGGTTATATCTTTTAAGCTTCTGGCGGCACTCAATTGTAAGGCCGGAGACCTTTTCGAAATCGAAATTTTCTGGGATTGTAAGGGATTCAAGACGAGACAATTTCT
Source organism: Candidatus Cryptobacteroides sp. (assembly GCA_045616385.1). Classification (GTDB taxonomy): domain Bacteria; phylum Bacteroidota; class Bacteroidia; order Bacteroidales; family UBA932; genus Cryptobacteroides. The sequence goes on along the minus strand of JAZLGQ010000069.1, from coordinate 17,949 downwards.
CTACTAGTTTTTGCTCCCTTTCAATGTAGCCTTTGTACTTGATTGAGATTTCAGCGCTCTGAACAACGTTTTCAGGATAATCCGTTCCACGTGGAACACCTTCAAGCAATCTGGAAAGAGTAACTCCAGGACGGGAAACAAGCTCTGAAATCTTTTTTGATTCTGTAAGAGCGGCAGAGCCGATTGAACGTAAATAATCATTGATGTCCTTTGCGCGAACCTTCTTGCTGTCGCAATAATCAATCAGGTTCTCCACAGCTGAATATTTCTTCTCACAGGCGGCAAATCGCTCGTCACTTGCAAGACCGATGGAGTGAGACAAGGCTGTAAGCCTCTGGTCGGCATTATCCTGCCTGAGAAGAATACGATACTCTGCTCTGGAAGTAAACATTCTATATGGCTCATCAACACCCTTCGTGATGAGGTCATCGATCAGAACGCCGATATATGATTCATTCCTTGAAAGGATGAAAGGATCTTTTTCGTTAATTTTTAGATGGGCATTGATCCCAGCCATAATACCCTGGGCCGCGGCCTCCTCATACCCTGTAGTTCCGTTAACCTGGCCGGCCAGGAAAAGTGAATCAATTGATTTTAGCTCAAGAGAAGCCTTCAATTGAGTCGGATCGAAGAAATCATACTCAACAGCATAGGCCGGACGATAAATCTTGACATTTTCTAACCCTTCGATCGAATGAAGGGCATCAAGCTGAATACGCAGAGGAAGCGAGGAAGAAAATCCTTGAAGATAATATTCATTTGTCCAGCGTCCTTCGGGCTCAAGGAAAAGTTGATGGGCATTGTTCTCCGGGAAGACTCTCAACTTGTCCTCAATGCTTGGACAATACCTGGGACCGCGGCCGTGAATGAGGCCGGTGAACAATGGAGATTCATCAAAACCGGACCGGAGAACCTCGTGAACCTTCTCATTCGTATGAAGAATATAGCATGGCATCTGCTCCTGCCCATCCTGAACGGAAGATTTTATATCAAGAAAAGAAAAACGCTCGGGATTTTCATCGCCGAATTGCTTGTCGAGTTTAGACAGGTCAACGGAAGAAATATCTATCCTTGGAGGCGTTCCGGTTTTCATTCGGTCTGTCTCGATTCCTAGCGAAACCAGTTGCTCTGTCAAACCATAAGAAGCGGGCTCACCGATTCTTCCTCCCTCCATATCGTGGCGTCCGATAAAAAGCTTGCCTCCCAGGAACGTTCCCGCGGTCAAAACAACTGCTTTAGATTTAAAAATCGCCCCTGTATTTGTCTTGACTCCGCAGATTTTTGAATTCTCAAAGAGAAAAGAAACGACAGAATCCGCGTAAATATCTAATTTATAATGACTTTCAAGAATTTTGCGCCAATTGAGGGAAAATTGGATTTTATCACACTGCGCACGAGGGCTCCACATCGCAGGACCCTTGGAGCAATTGAGCATACGGAATTGAAGCGTGGATATATCGGTGACAAGCCCCATATATCCGCCAAGAGCATCTATCTCTTTGACTATCTGACCTTTAGCTATACCACCAACGGCAGGGTTACAGGACATCCGGGCAAATCCGAGCATATCCATCGTAACGAGCATAACCCTCGAACCAAGATTGGCGGCTGCCATTGCAGCCTCACAGCCGGCGTGTCCGCCACCGACAACAATTATATCGTAATCAGTCTGCATCAGAAGTTGTTCCTGAAAGATAGATAATAATCCTCTTTGGCTCTCATCATCTTGATATCTTCGTCTGAATGGTCATCATATCCGATAAGATGAAGAATGCCGTGGACTATTACCCGGTTGAGTTCATCGGAAAATTCTGTCTTATAGAAATCTGCATTTTCCCGTACTGTATCTATACTGATGAAAAGATCTCCTGAAAGTTTGGAACCCTCGCAGTAATCGAATGTGATGATATCGGTGAAATAATCGTGCTGAAGGTATTTCATATTGACGTCGAGGATATAATTGTCAGAACAGAAAATTATGTTGACATCTCCCAATGACTTGAGTTCACTGCCGGCAACGAACTTTAGCCAGCGGTTGTTTATGAGCCTCTGTTTGAAGTCGAACTTGATATCTTCAGTGAAATACCTTACCATAGCGTCAATATTTTCAGCAAATCTACAACTATTTATTCTAATTATTGGAATTGAAAAGATTAATTTCTACCTTTGGAACTCGGATTGGAAATCAAAATAACCACAATATGGAAGTTAAAAAATCACCGAAAGCCGACCTTAACAACAGGAAACTCCTCTTTGTTGAGATAGGTTTTGTAGTAGCACTTCTCATTACTCTGGGCGCATTTGAGTGGACGAGCAAAGACAAGCAGGAGTTCACACTTACCGCAGAGAATACTGAGATCGTCGAGGAAGAGATTATTCCTATCACTCAGGACGTCCCACCTCCACCACCAGAAGTGAAGATTCCTGTTCTTTCTGACCAGATCGATATCGTTGACGATGAGATCGAAGTTGAAACCAACATCATGGACCTTGAAGACGATAGCAGTCTCGGTGTCGAAATTATGGACTATGTAGAACAGGTTGAGGAAGAGTCCGTAGAAGAAGAGGCTATTCCTTTCCAACTCGTTGAAGAGAAGCCTAAATTCCAAGGCGGTGATGCGAACGCATTCTCAAAGTGGGTGTCACAGCATCTCGAATATCCTGAACTTGCAAAGGAAAACGGCGTACAGGGTCGCGTAATGCTCCAGTTCACTGTAAATCCGAACGGTACCGTATCTAATGTCAAAGTGCTCCGCGGTATCGACCCGTCACTCGACAAGGAAGCTGTCCGTGTTGTATCTTCGTCACCGAAGTGGACTCCTGGCAGGCAGAGAGACCGCGCAGTGAAGGTTACTTACACCTTCCCGGTTATCTTCCAGTTGAGATAATTCTAACTTAAACAATATCGAGGCTGTCCATTATGGATGGCCTTTTTTTGATAAGGAATGGACAAGAAAAAATTAGAAAAAGCAGTATTCGTAGGTATCATCAGACAGACGGATGATGAACGGAAGATAATGGAATATCTCGAAGAACTCGAGTTCCTTGCCGATACTGCAGGTGTTGCCGGGGATAAGAAATTTGTCCAAAGAGTTGACAAACCCGACAATTCAACCTATATAAGAAGCGGTAAACTGGAAGAAATATCACAATACTGCGAGGAAAACTGCATCAACTATGTCATATTCGACGATGAATTGACGGGAATGCAGCAAAGAAATATCGAACGCGTGATCAAAACAGCTGCAGTAATTGACAGAACAAGTCTGATTCTGGAAATATTCTCACAAAGAGCGAAGACAGCGTACGCAAAAACGCAAGTTGAACTTGCCAGATACAACTATATGCTGCCTCGTCTGGCAGGAATGTGGACGCATCTTGAAAGACAGCGCGGAGGCGTTGGAATGAGAGGCGGAATGGGAGAGACACAGATAGAAATAGACCGGAGAATCGTACGCGAGAGAATAGCAAGACTGAAGGAACAGCTCAAGCAGATAGACAGACAGATGGCTACCCAGAGAAGTAACCGTGGTCAACTTGTAAGGTTGTCACTTGTCGGATACACGAACGTAGGTAAGTCGACTTTGATGAATGTTCTTTCGAAGTCTGACGTGTTCGCGGAAAACAAGCTGTTCGCGACTCTCGATACAACTGTAAGAAAGGTAGTAATAGGCAATGTGCCGTTCCTGTTGAGCGATACTGTAGGATTTATCAGAAAGCTCCCTACACAGCTGATAGAGGCCTTTAAAAGCACTCTTGATGAGGTACGTGAAGCCGATATACTTGTTCACGTAGTAGATATATCCCATCCCGACTATGAAGAACAGATGGAAGTGGTTGACAGGACGCTCAGGGATATCAACGCAACAGACAAGCCTGTGTACGTTGTATTCAATAAAATCGATTCCTACACATACGAAAAATATGATGAATTTTCTCTTGAGCCCAAGACTGAAAAGAATTTCACGATAGAAGAGGTGAAATACAAGTGGGCCAACGAAAAGAAAATTCCTTGCATATTCATTTCAGCAAAGGAAAAGATAGGAATAGACAAAATGCGCGACGATATATACAAGATGGTCGCAGAAATCCACGCAGGCAGATATCCGTTCAACAATTTCCTATGGTAAAAAATGAGCCGCTCGATCGAGCGGCTCAAAATGTTTTAGTCTGAGAATTTAGACTTGAGGAATTCCCTGTTGAGTCTTGCGATATGAGCTACCGTAATTCCCTTAGGACACTCAAGTTCGCAGGCGCGCGTATTCGTACAACTGCCGAAGCCGAGCTCATCCATCTTGGCAACCATAGCCTTTGCACGACGCTTTGCTTCAGGACGGCCCTGAGGCAGAAGTGCGAGTGAACTTACTCGCGCAGCTACGAAAAGCATTGCAGAACCATTCTTGCAAGTTGCTACACAGGCACCACATCCTACGCATGCGGCGGCATCCATACTTTCCTCGGCTTTATCGTGAGGAATCAGAATATTGTTTGCATCCTGCGCGGCTCCGGTCCGGACAGAAATAAAACCTCCTGCCTGAAGTATCTTGTCAAACGCTGTTCTGTCAACAACAAGGTCCTTGATTACAGGGAAAGCGGCGCTTCTCCAAGGTTCCACAGTAATTGTGGCTCCATCCTTGAAATGGCGCATAAAAAGCTGACAGGTTGTTACGTGATCATCAGGACCGTGTGCGCGTCCGTCAATATAGAGAGAACAGGCACCGCAAATACCTTCACGGCAGTCGTGATCGAAAGAAACCGGACCACTACTCTGACATCCTCTTTCAACTGCAACCGGATCGTTTCCCTCACGGATAAGCTGTTCGTTGAGAATATCGAGCATTTCAAGGAATGAAGCATCCTCTTCGATACCGGCAATATGATAGGTCTCAAAATGGCCTTTCGCTTTGGCGTTCTTCTGACGCCATATTTTCAAATTAAATTCCATCTCAGATTAGTCTTTGTAGTTTCTTGTCTTAACCTCGATAAATTCGTAGTTGAGAGGCTCCTTATGAAGTTCAGGGTCTTTTTCCTCACCCTGATATTCCCAAGCAGCCACATACATAAATTTCTTGTCGTCACGCTTGGCTTCACCTTCCTCTGTCTGGCTTTCGATACGGAAGTGACCACCACAGGATTCGTTGCGATTGAGAGCATCTCGGGCCATAAGATCTCCTATTACGAAGAAATCTTCGAGACGGAGGGCTTTTTCAAGTTCCTGATTGAATTCATACTGAGAACCAGGTACCTTCACTTCCTCGTAGAATTCCTTCTTGAGTTCTGCAATTTCCTTGATTGCCTTCTTCAATCCTGCCTCATCACGAGCCATACCTACATTATCCCACATAATGTTTCCGAGACGCTTGTGGATAGAATCAACTGTCTTGGTACCATTGATTGAGAAAAGTTTGTCGATACGCTCCTGAACTGCCTTTTCAGCCAAATCGAATTCCTTGCAGGTTACATCTGTCTTAGGCTCAGCGAATTTCTTTGAAAGATAGTCACCGATAGTAATAGGAAGGATGAAATATCCGTCGGCAAGACCCTGCATAAGAGCGGATGCACCAAGACGGTTTCCACCATGATCGGAGAAGTTCGCCTCACCTATTGCGTAAAGACCAGGAATAGTGGTCTGAAGATCATAATCAACCCAAATACCGCCCATTGTATAATGGATGGCAGGATATATCATCATAGGTTCTTCCCAAGGAGAAGAAGCTGTGATTTTCTCATACATATCAAAGAGATTGCCATAACGCTCCGCAACTCTCTGATGTCCGAGACGGTTGATGGCATCGGCGAAATCGAGGAACACAGCCTTACCTGTTTCATTTACACCGAAACCTGCATCGCAGCGCTCCTTTGCAGCACGTGACGCAACGTCACGCGGAACAAGATTCCCGAATGCCGGATAGCGGCGCTCGAGATAGTAATCACGATCTTCTTCAGGAATCTGAGATGCCTTGATTTCGTGTTTGTGAAGTTTCTCTACATCCTCTTTCTTCTTAGGAACCCAGATGCGTCCGTCGTTACGGAGAGACTCTGACATAAGAGTAAGTTTGCACTGCTGCTCACCGTGTACAGGAATACAGGTAGGGTGAATCTGTGCAAAGCAAGGGTTTCCGAAATAAGCACCCTTCTTATAGCACTGGACAGCGGCCGAACCATTACTGTTCATAGCGTTGGTGGAAAGGAAATAGGTATTTCCATAACCGCCGGTAGCTATGACTACAGCGTGGGCACCAAATCTTTCAAGTTGACCTGTAACAAGGTTACGGGCAATGATACCCTTTGCTTCACCGTTGATGATTACGAGATCAAGCATCTCGTGACGAGGATATGACTTTACGGTTCCTGCAGCAATCTCTTTATTGAGAGAAGCATAAGCTCCAAGAAGAAGCTGCTGTCCGGTTTGACCGCGCGCATAGAAAGTACGGCTTACCTGCACACCACCGAATGAACGGTTTGCAAGATATCCGCCATATTCACGGGCGAAAGGAATACCCTGGGCAACACACTGGTCAATGATAGCTGCACTTACTTCAGCAAGACGATATACGTTGGCTTCGCGGCTGCGATAATCTCCACCCTTGATCGTATCGTAGAAAAGACGATAGATGGAATCATTGTCATTCTGATAGTTCTTTGCAGCGTTAATACCACCCTGAGCGGCAATTGAATGAGCTCTACGAGGTGAATCACTGATACAGAAAATCTTGACATTATAGCCGAGTTCACCGAGAGAAGCAGCTGCAGATGCACCGCCGAGGCCCGTTCCTACAACTATAATTTCAAGTTTTCTTTTATTGTTCGGACTTACAAGATGAATATCGGACTTTCTTTTGGTCCATTTTTTCTCCAGTGGTCCATCGGGAATTTTTGAAATGAATTTGTCTGCCATATTATTATATGTTATTTATTTATCATCAAAATAACGTATCACTCTTTTCTTCTCTCAAGTCTGTGAGACCAAGGTGTTTATAAGACAACTCAGTCGCCATCCTACCCCTCTGTGTCCTTACTATGAATCCTTCCTTTATAAGGAAAGGTTCATATACCTCTTCGAAAGTTCCCTGATCTTCACCTATAGCGGTGGCAATCGTATTTGCTCCGACAGGTCCACCTTTAAAGGTATTTATGATAGTACTAAGAATCTTGTTATCTATTGAATCAAGACCTCTTGTATCTATCTTTAATTTATCAAGAGCATATCTGGCTATCTGAAGATCGATATGACCATCTCCCATAACCTGGGCAAAATCACGTACTCTCTTCAACAGCGCATTGGCTATTCGTGGTGTTCCCCTGCTTCTAAGAGCAATTTCCTTTGCCGCTTCTTCCTCTATCTCTATATTAAGGATACCTGAACTTCTCTTGACTATATTGACAAGATCTTTAGCATCATAATACTCCAATCCGCAATTGATATTGAATCTTTCCCTCAAAGGAGCTGTAAGAAGTCCGGCTCTTGTCGTAGCTCCCACCAGTGTAAATGGATTAAGAGAAATCCTGACGGATCTGGCTCCCGGTCCCTTGTCAATCATAATATCAATTACATAATCCTCCATCGCAGAATACAAATATTCCTCCACTTCAGGAGAAAGCCTGTGTATTTCATCAATAAAGAGGATATCTCCGGTTTCAAGTGAAGTAAGGAGACCGGCCAGGTCACCTGGTCTGTCAAGTACAGGACCTGAAGTAATCTTCATATTCACACCCATTTCATTTGCAATGATATGGGCCAGAGTAGTCTTTCCTAATCCAGGAGGGCCATGGAACAACGTATGGTCCAGAGCTTCTCCTCTCATTTTCGCGGCTTTGATATAGACTCTCAGATTGGATACAATTTCACGTTGTCCTGTGAAATCTTCCAGTTCTTGAGGCCGGATTATTCCTTCCAAATCCTTATCTTTGCCTTCGTTAGTATTATGAGGATCAAAATCTGGCATAATGGCAGAAATCCAATTAGGAATACAAATATAACTCTTTTATTTGTAAAAATTGATGTTTGTTATTAGGCTGTTAAAAAGTTGATAACCTGAAAAAACTGCTGATTATAAATTTATTAAGGGAGTATATATTTGTTGAAAACTTTGTTGATACATTATGACTTGATTTGTTGATAACTGCCTATGGCGGATAATTGACAAAAAACACATAGATATAAACAGTATTATCAACATTTTTTCAACATATTTTTCGAGCTGATGTTAATAAGTTCCAATTCCTGCAAATCTGTCTGCAGCAGAATTCTTTCAGATAAAAAAGTATTCTGTCGCGGGCTCTTTCTTTCTGCCCGCTGGTTTGTTTTCAATCAGATTGCCGACACAGGTTATCATCTTATTATTCTTCCTGATAAGGAGTCGGCTGAATATTGTTGTTCTGACCTTTATGCTCTGATTGAAGGTGATAATATCCATTATCTTCCTACTTCTGGAAAAAGTGTGGAAAGAAGCAATTATAAGTCTACACTTGGAGTACAGAGAACTGCAGCCATAAACAAACTGCTTGAAAATTCAGGTAAATTTACCGTAATAGTATCATATCCGGATGCGCTGGAAGAATTAATTCCTTCAGTCACTAAGATAAAGAAGTCTTTATTCAAGTTGAAGGTCGGAAGTGAAATATCTCACGAAGATATAATAAAGAATCTTTCTTCATTTGGTTTTGAAAAAGTAGATTTTGTATCTTCTCCCGGGCAATATGCTATCAGAGGATCCATAGTTGATATTTTTTCATACTCTTTCAATTTTCCATACAGAATTTCTTTTTGGGGAAATGAAGTGGAGAGTATTCACGTATTTGACAGTAATACCCAGCTGTCAAAAAATGAAGAGAAAGAAATAAATATAATTTCAAATATTTCTTCATCTGACACCGAAGGGGAAAGTATAATTTCTATCCTTCCTGAAAACACGACCATATGGTTCGATTCTTCTGATATGTACAGGCAGAAAGCCTTCTTTGAGGAAGCTGCCGCATATAAACAGATTTATATAGACACTCCCCTTTCTGAAAATTCTTCCGGAAGTATAGCATTCAATATATCACCGCAGCCTGTCTTCAACAAGAATTTTGAACTTCTGACTGAAGATATTCGGAATAAGCTTGAAAATGGATATAAGGTATATATCTATGGAGAAAAGGAATCACAGTTGGATAGATTGAAATCCATTTTGTATCAAAATGGAGGGCTTATTCCTGAATTTGTAAAAGGAAAGAATATCCATAGCGGTTTTATCGATTCTGAAAACAAGATATGCTGCTATTCGGATCACGAAATTTTCGACAGATTCCACAGGGTAAGCCTGAGAAGAACTGTAGAAAAGAGCGAGCAGCTTACAATCAACGACCTGAACGCATTCAATATTGGAGACTATGTTGTCCATATCGATCACGGAATCGGTATTTTCGGAGGCCTTGTAAGAATCAAGGATGACAAGGGAGTGATGCGGGAAATGGTTGAAATACAGTACAAGGATGGTGGCACGCTTTATTTTTCCGTCCATTCTTTGAATAAGATTTCCCGTTTCAGGTCAAAGGATGGCGAGCCTCCTAAAATCAACAAGCTTGGATCAAAGTCCTGGACCGTGCTCAAGGCAAGTGCAAAGTCAAGGGTAAAGGATATCGCAAAGGAACTGATTCAACTTTATGCCAAGAGAAGAGCATCCATAGGATTCGCATATTCCCCTGATTCCTATCTTCAGGAAGAACTTGAGTCTTCATTTATGTATGAAGATACTCCTGATCAGGAATCTGCCACAATGGCTGTAAAAAGGGATATGGAGAATACCTGTCCTATGGATAGGCTTATCTGTGGCGACGTTGGCTTCGGAAAGACGGAAATTGCCGTAAGAGCGGCATTTAAGGCAGTATATGATAACAAGCAGGTGGCCGTGCTTGTACCTACTACAATTCTGGCCCTGCAGCATTTCAATACCTTCAGGGAACGTCTGAAAAACTTTCCTTGCAATATCGAATTTGTAAGCCGGCTTCGCACTTCAAAAGAAATATTAGGGATTCAGGAACGTCTGAAAAACGGAAATATTGATATTCTGATCGGAACACATAAAATACTTGGTTCTGCCTTCAATTTCAAGGATCTCGGACTTTTGATAATAGATGAGGAACAGAAATTCGGTGTGTCCGCCAAGGAAAAGCTTCGTGAACTCAAGGCAGCGGTCGACACCCTGACTCTGACAGCAACTCCTATTCCAAGAACTCTTCAGTTCTCTCTTCTCGGTGCGCGCGACCTCAGCATAATCAATACTCCTCCGCCAAACAGGATACCTGTTCAAACTGAGATTATTCTTTTTGACCAGAAGGAAATCAAGAGTATTATCGACTATGAACTTAACCGTGGCGGTCAGGTCTTCTTCCTTCACAACAAGGTTGAGGAACTGCCGTCAATTGAAGAGATTCTGCACAGACTTGTTCCGGATATGCGTATCTGTGTGGCTCACGGACAAATGGAATCAAAGGAACTTGAAAACAAGATTCTTGATTTTATGCGCGGCGATTATGATCTGATGCTCTGTACCACCATCATAGAAAATGGTCTGGATATCCCGAATGCGAACACGATCATAATAAATCAGGCACAGAACTTCGGCCTGAGCGACCTTCATCAACTCAGGGGGCGTGTCGGCCGTTCCAACAAGAAAGCATTCTGCTATCTCATAGTACCTCCGCTGGTCAGCGTTACCGATGATGCACGCAGGCGACTGAAGGCGATAGAAGAATTTTCAGATCTTGGCAGTGGATTCAACATCGCAATGCAGGACCTTGACATACGTGGCGCAGGAAACCTGCTCGGGGCAGAACAAAGCGGATTCATAATGAATATGGGCTATGAAACCTATCAGAAGATACTTGCTGAAGCAATGGAAGAATTGGGGATGGAAACTGGAATTGTCACGAAAAACAGCGTCAGCAATTCGTTTGTATGCGACTGCAAGATAGAGATTGACGAGCCGGCCCAGATACCTGACGACTATATTGACATTCCTACCGAAAAAATCAGGATATACCGTCAGCTTGATGCGATGGAATCAGAAAAAGCCATAGACAGGCTGGCTTCGGAGATAAAAGACCGTTTCGGAGAATTTCCTGATGAGGTCACCAATCTTTTCGATGTCGTAAAACTCAGAAACATCGGCTCTTCTCTCGGCTTTGAGAAGATCATAGAGAAAAACGGAATATTGATAGCCTTTTTCATTTCGAATCCGTTATCTCCATATTTCAAGTCCGCGACCTTTGAAAAAGTATTGGATGCCATAGGGAGAAATGACCGGATCTTCAATTTGAAACAGGTTGACACCAAACTGAAAATAGTGGTGAGGAATGTCAATTCGCTCAAAGATGCACTATTAATTTTCAAGAAGTTGCAATAATTTCGTAACTTTGTTGTCCTCATTCTGCATATGGCAAACTTACTTGTAGAGCTTGGAAACACAGCATTGAAGGCGGCGTGGTCTGAAGGAATCACGTTGGGAAAGACCTACCGTTATCAGGGCGAGAAGGTTATGGATTATCTGCTTACCCTGCTCGAGAAAGAGAAGCCTGAAGTCCTTACCGTAGCTACGGTATACCATATGTCTTCCAGGGATGAAGATATTCTGAGAAAAGAGTGCTGTCATCTGATTATTCTTGATAAAAACCACACGGACACTCTTCTCCGCTATAATCTGCCGGAATACTTGTCATATGACCGTGCCGCATATCTGATTGCCGCCGGATTCCTTTTCAAGAACAAGCCGTGCTCGGTATTTGATTTCGGGGCAACCCTGACAATTGACTTTCTCGGAGCTGACGGACGCTATCTTGGAGGTAATGTCTCCCTGGGATGCCGTACAAGATTCAATGCGCTAAACCGTTATTCAAAATCCCTTCCCCTGGTTGACACACCGGAAATCGTGCTTCCGGAAGGAAACTCGGTAGAGTCATCCGTCGAGTCCGGGGTTATTTCAGGCATAATCTTTGAAATTGAGGGATACATTGAGCGAAAACCGCAAAATATCGTCGTATTCACCGGTGGTGATGCAATTTATTTTGCGAAAAAAATGAAAAACTCCATCTTTGTAGTTTGCAACCTGGTATTAATAGGGTTGGCCATTATAACTGACGATTATGTCAAGAAGAATCTTAAATAAGATTTTGCTGACAGCAGCCGTACTGTTCTGCGTTTCCGTATCTTCCGGAGCGCAGGGTGCTTATGGCAGCTTTACTCCATATTCAGTTTTCGGTATCGGCGATCTTGTTACTCCCGGGACCGCTTTCAACAGGAGTATGGGCGGCATCGGTATCGCCACCCGCAACCACAGGTTCATCAACATTGTCAATCCCGCTGCGGTTTCTGCTCGTGACACCCTTGCTTTTATGGCAGATTTCGGCCTGTTCTCCGACAACAAGCTTTTCCGTCAGGGAGACATCCGTTCAGCAAGCAACACCTTCTGCATCAACAACCTTGTGATGTCGTTCCCTATTTACAAATCTTCAGCGATGATGGTCGGTGTCGTTCCTGTAAGCGGTATGGGATACAAGTACGTTTCTTATCTCAAGGATCCGAAAATCATTGCAGATGCCGGAGATGTATTCCACAGTACAAGCGGTGACGGTGCGATTTACGAAGCCTTCGCGGCTGCCGGCGTCACTTTCTGGAAGAGACTTTCGGTCGGCGCGCAGCTCAATTTCGATTTCGGCGCACTCAACAGGGAAAGCCGGCAGACATTCTCAAAATCGGACTACAGTGGAATCTATATAGGCAATTCCGCCCAGTTGTCCTGCTTCTCCGGTAAATTCGGACTACAGTACGAACAGCCTCTGGGGAATAAGTCAAAAATCATAGTAGGAGCCACATACAGGACTTCAGGGAACTACAAGGGCTATATCGAGAGCCTCGAAATGTCTTCGAGCACCATAGCGACCGACACCCTGGCCTATAGGGTGGATACCCTTGCGCATACTCCGGGAAAGCTCCGCACGGTTCCTGAACTGGGATTTGGCGTGGCTTTCACAATGGGGGATAATTTTGCCGCAGAATTCAACTACACGCGCGCTGACTGGAGGAATTCAGGAATAGACGACATCCCGGGTTTCACGACCAACAAGAAGACGACTGCAACGTCTTCCGTCTTCAGGACATCTATATCACAGTCCTTCAGGCTTGGCGTGGAATGGACTCCGAACAGAAACGATATCAGGTACTATATGAAAAACGTATCCTATCGTGCCGGGCTGTATTACAAGACCGATTATTACACGGTTGACAATCGCGACATATATGCAATGGGTATCACTCTCGGCGCCACATTCCCGATTTATCAATGGTACAACGGCCTCACTGTAGGGTTTGAACTTGGCCAGAGAGGCTCGGTGCAGAACAACCTCGTGCGTGAAAGATATTTCAACATTTCAGTGTCATTCAACATTCACGACATCTGGTTCAGGAAATACTATTACGATTAATCAAAAACTAACAGCATAGATATGAAAAAGATCACACTAGCAGTATTCATTTTTGCTCTGTCCCTTACGTGCTTCAACGCAAAGGCTCAGGATGCACAGCCGGACAACACCGAGTGTTTCAAGTACATGTCCTACTACCAGGAGTACTACAAGCAGAAAAATTATGACGAGGCGATTCCTAGCTGGAGGAAAGCGTACAGCATCTGCCCTGCAAATGCAAGGCAGAACCTCTATATTGAAGGTGCTACCCTTGTGAAGAGGCTCATCAACAAAAATGCCAAGAACAAGGAGTACAAGGCGGCTCTCGTGGATACACTGATGACCCTTTACAAGACCAGAATCGAGAATTACCCAAAGAGCGCGGTCACCGCTTGGAACAATATGGGTCTTGATATGAACAACTTCGTAAAGGACGACCCGAATTATCTCTATGAGAACTACGAGAAAATCATCTCTGCCACCCAGGCTTCTGTCCGTCCGCGTATTCTCCTTTTCGACCTTCAGGCTGCAGTAGAGCTTTTCCAGAGCGGGGCCCTTCAGACCGAAGACGTGATCGATGTATATCAGCGCAACAACGATCTCCTTGGGCAGATCGAGCCTAAGACAGACAAGGATACTGAGGAACTCGCTTCTGTAAAGAACGATATGGGCAGCATTTTCGCTGCCAGCAAGGTTGCAAGCTGCGAGAATCTCCTCGAGCTCTATACCCCGCGTCTTGCCGTAGATCCTGACAACCTCGCCCTTGCAACAACGATCGCAAAGACAATGACCCTCACGGACGGCTGCACAGACAATGACCTTTTCCTCAAGGCGGTCACCGTGATGAACAAGCAGAACCCTTCTGCAAGCTCTTCATACTATCTTTACAGACTTCATTCCGCACGCGGCAACGTTGACGAAGCCATTGATTACATGCTCGCTACAATCGCAAGCGAAGAGACCGATGCTGTCAAGGATGCCGAGTACACCTACGAGCTTGCAACATTCTGCTATAAGAACAGCCGCAATGCAAAGGCGTTCGAATATGCCAATCAGGCGGCAGGTATGGATGAGAAACTTGCTGGCAAGGCATACTTCCTTATCGGCAACATCTGGGCCGGCACCCGTTGCGGCGGCGATGAAATCGCAGTCCGTGCACCTATGTGGGTTGCTTGCGACTATATGTCAAAGGCCAAGAATGCAGACCCGTCCCTTACCGACGAGGCCAACAGATACATCGGTCAGTACAGCGCTTACTTCCCGAAAGCTGAGGATGCCTTTATGTATGACATCCAGAACGGCCAGTCCTATACCGTCGTTTGTGGAGGAATGAGGGCTACCACCACCGTTCGTACTTCGAGATAATTCTTGAAAAGAAAGCACAATATCTGTGATATGCTGGCAATCACCGCCGTGATTGCCAGTTTTGTCGTTTCTTGCAGCGGTCGCATCCGTGAAACCGGCGAATCCCTGTCGAGCAAGCCTCTTCAGCGCGTCATAGATATGTTTACCATTCAGACTGATAACGGAAGAGTTGAATTGAGAATCGAGGCCAGGCTGATGGAGCACTATGAAAACGATACGCTGAATACCGACCTTTTTCCGTATGGGATTTCCGTGTTCTCATACAATGACGAGGGGCTTCTGGAGGCAATAGTTCTTGCCGACGAGGCCCGTCACACGACGAAGAAGGACGGCGACAGGAGCGAAGTCTGGTCGGCATACGGCAATGTGGTGATACACAATGTCTTGAAAATGGAGACTATGGAGACCGACACGATATATTGGGACCAGACGAAGGAGGTGATATATACCGACTGTTACGTCAAGATGTATTCTCCTGAGGGCTTTATGCAGGGAAACGGTATGAGGACTGATGACCACGCGAGAAATTCCGTTTTGTTCAATCCATACAACGGATATGCGGCAGTGGTCAAGGATTCGACTGCGGTTGTGATTGATTCTGTGAATTTTATTGGTCCTTTTCCCAAAAAAATTACTAAATTCGCAGCCCCTATTGAATAATTAATTAAAAAACAATACAACAATGGCGGAACTTGAAAAAATACGCGTTAAGTTCGGCCTCGCGATTTCCATCATCATCGCGCTGGCCCTTTTGTCATTTATCATTGACCCGGGTACTCTTGAATCCGCTCTTCAGTCAATGTCCTCAAAATATGACGTAGGTCGTATTGCAGGCAAGAGCGTCTCCTATACTGATTTCCAGGAGGAGGTTGACAAATTCACCAGCATCAACGAGATCATGACCGGATCTTCAGTTCAGAACGAAGAATCCCAGAAACAGATCCGCAATGCAGCCTGGCAGAGCCTTCTCGACAAATTCATGTTCGTCAAGAACGCAAAGGCCGCGGGAATCAATGTCGGCGAAGACGAGATGATGGACCTCACCACAGGTGACAACATCTCTCCGGTGCTTCTTCAGATGGGTTTGTTCTCAGACGAGAATGGCAACTTCTCCTCTGAGGCACTCGTGGACTTCGTCCAGCAGATCGATGCTGACCAGACCGGCCAGTACCGTACACTCTGGAACTATCTCCAGAACACAATCTACACCCAGCAGAACTACACCAAGTATGGTGCACTCTTCAATGCTGCAACGAAATCAAACAAGCTCCAGCTTGCTGAGGATATGGCGTTCAACAATACAACCGCCGATTTCGACTATGTCATTGTAAGATATCCTGCCCAGAGAGATTCTTCCATCACAGTCACCACTTCCGATGTGAAGAAGTACTACAAGGCACACAAGAATTTCTTCAAGCAGATAGCCAACCGCAATATCGAATATGTGGTCTATGAGGTAATCCCTTCAGATGACGACATCGCAGCAACCAACGAAGCCGTTGACGCCATCTATGACGAATTCGTCACGACAGACAATATGAAGGCGTTCCTTCTCAAGAACTCAGACCGATCCCTCAACAACTATTGGTATAAGGCCGGTGAGCTCAAGACCATTAACGCCGATATTGACAATCTGATCTTCGGTGGCAGCAACGTCACTCCTGTCATCAAGAGCGGCAACACTTTCATCGCCGGCCGGGTGATGGATTCCGCAATGGTTTCCGACTCTGTTTACGTAAAGCACATCCTTCTTCAGGGCGCTGGCGCAAAGAACACCGCAGACAGCCTCGTCAATGTTATCAAGAAGGGCGGGAACTTCGCAAATCTTGCCGCCACATATTCCGTTGACCAGAATACCGCTGACAATGGCGAGCTCGGCAGCATAGGCTGGCTTACCCAGAGCCTTATGATCCCTGGCTTCGAGTCAACCATCTTCGCAAATGCCAACGAACCGTTCGTTCTTGACACACAGTACGGCACACACGTAATTCTTGTATCCCAGAAGACCAAGCCTGTTGCAAAGAAGCAGGTTGCCCTTCTCGAGAAAGCCGTTCTTGCAAGCAAGGAGACCTTCAATAACTACTATTCACAGGCAAACACTTTTGCAACTATCGCCAACGGCACATATGAAGGTTACAAGAAGGCTCTTGACTCAACAAAGGTCTATTCCCACGCTATGACCATCACCGAGGCCACAGCCAATTATGGTGCTGTTGACCAGGCAAAGGAGGTTACCCGCTGGGCATTCGACTCAAAGGTCGGCAAGGCATCCAACATCATCACCGTCAACAACAACTTCTTCTTCGTAGTTGCCGTCAAGGAGGCTCACAATGAAGGTTATGCAACCGTCAAGGAAGCAACCCCTTCAATCATCGAGACACTTGCCACCGAGAAACAGCACGAGCTTACCCTTGCTTCCGTCAAGGAGAAAGTCGCAAGCCTCGGCAGCCTCGAAGCCATTGCAGAAGAATTCAACACTACAGTTGAATCACGTGTAGGTGCATCCCTCAACGACTCTATGTACGAGCCAGTTCTTATCGGTCTCGTGAATGCAACCGAGGTTGGCAGCACAAGTGTTCCTGCAGATGGTATCCTCGGCGTATATGTAGCCAAGGTCAATGACAAGCAGACAGGTGCTTTCTACACAGAAGAAGATGCTGAGAACTATGCAGCACAGAAAGCTCAGTACGCTGCACAGCAGGTTATGCAGATCATGGCCGAGAACGACGAGGTCATAGATCACCGCGAAAGATTTTTCTAGCAGACAGCTGCAACGCAATACAGAAAAGCCTGGCCAATTTGGTCAGGCTTTTCTGTATTCCGGGCGCAACCTCCACCCCGCTGCCTTCGGCAAAATGCCGAACGCAAGGCTGTTTTTTTATCTGCCATTCCGCAGCAAATTTTGGAAATTCCGCACATTTTTCTTAGATTTCCTGACTTTGACAGCTAATTTCCCGCATTTCTGCAATCCTCTCTAATTCGGCAATATACGAAATGGCATTGGGTGACTTGGGTGACGCAAGGTGAATTTTGCGTACCTTTGCCCTATGTTCGTGCGCAGAAAGAAGAACCGTAGTGGTACAACCAGCGTGGTTGTCGTTGATAAGAGTTCCGGGAAGTTCAAGGAACTCACGACCATTG
>JAZLGQ010000068.1:0-7869 GCA_045616385.1 Candidatus Cryptobacteroides sp. | reverse complement strand
TTTGAAAGCCGTTTAGGGTTAATCAGTGGACAGGACTTGAAGTTATCCGATAGAATCCATATATTTGCATACAGTTCTTTGAAGTAGTTTTTATGGCAAGTGGCCACTGACAATCGTGAGATATGGTAATTTATGGTAAGTGCCTATTCAATATCGTCACATTTGGTCACAAAGTTACTTACCGTGATAATTACCATAGGCAATTCAAATCGCCCTCTGAGGTTGATGCAGCCTATATGTTCCCTTTCTTCAACGAGGAGGAGTACTAGGTTGAATGTTTGTGAAGTTGGATGGGGCGTGAGAGTTTTTGAGAAATAACGGCAGTTTGCCTGCCAATTGAGCCGCCCTTTGTTGAGGGCGGTTTTTTTGCGCCAGGCCGGTTGGTACCGCAGAGGCCCTGTTTTCGTACGAAATGCTTGCGGATGGGGGTCGTGCGTGATTTCGACCTTCTGACGCACGGGACGCCGCAAGTGAAAAATCCGTGCGCGAAAAGCCACTTCTGACGCACGGGACGCCGCAAATAAACAATCCGTGCGTGAAGAGCCGCTTCTGACGCACGAAATATATTAGGCAATAATAAACTTTAACGCGAACGATGAGACTATGAGAAACTTCAGTGAAAAAGAAAGGTGTTGCGAGGCCGCTTTTCAAAGTCGACATTCCTATTGGCACACCTACACCAGCGGCAAGGTCATGCCGATTCTCTTTACAGATAACCGGGATATGGCATTGGCAATGAACATTATTGCACAGGCCGCTTTCATTTATGCTGGAAAGGTGACAATCATCGCATTTGCAGTGATGAACAATCATTTTCATTTCGTTCTTGAAGGGGAACTCCTTCTCGTCAACGAAATGCTGTCGTTTATCCTCAAACGTATCCGGAGAGCGCTCAGCATTGAAAAACTCCCTGAGGTGTCGTCAAAGCCCATAGAAGACATCGCTTCTATGAGGAATCACATCGTCTATGTACACCGGAACGGCTATGTTGCAAACCTCAATCACACGCCTTTCAGCTATCCGTGGGGAACCGGAGCACATTTCTTTTTGCCTGCCAGCTACGGGAAACCATTCTCCGAAATCACGTCCGCCGAAAACCGTTCGATGTTCCGCAGCCGTGACGTCAAACTCCCCGCGGACTGGCGTGTAATTGACAGCGGCAACGCCCAATATGTCGTCCCGTCTTCTTTTTGCGACATTGCTCTCGGGATGACGATGTTCCGTGATGCCCACCACTACTTCGCCGCAGTCAGCAAGGACGTAGAGGCATACAGCGGCATAGCGGTGGAAATCGATGACGGTGAGTTCCTGACCGATCCGGAGCTGTTCACGCGAGTACTCAAAATCGTGCACGACAAGTATAACCTCGCATCCACAAGGCAACTCTCCAACGCCCAGCGGCTCGACCTCGCCCGCGCTCTCCATTACGACTACCGTTCTTCCAACGGCCAGATCCGGCGGATGCTGGGACTGAGTCAGTTCGAAGTTGACAGCTTGTTCCCGAGGGAGAAATAAAGGCTGGCAAAGCTACGATTCCTGAGCCAAATCAATAGAGGTTGTTCGTTGAATTGATTATATTTGTTCAATATTTTATGCTCCATAAAATCTGATGCCTAATGTAAAGCGAATCTTATTTTTGAAGGACAGGCTGCGGGATGATGTTGAGAAGTGCTGGCTTGAGCAAAGTTCCGGCAAGTATGTTGTTGTATTCAAAAATGGAGACGGAAAGCAACTGCGGTATCGTTCGGAGAATGTTGACGTTATCATATTGATGACCATCGTTCTTTGAATGTTTTGGATTATTTGCGAGAGGTGGCTCGGTACAGCCGTATTCCGACAGATGAGGATAGGAACGAAAATTTCGAGTGGACCGCTCTGCATCGGGAGCCCCGGGGCGGCAACCATTTTCGCGATGGCGGATAGTCTGCGCAAGCTATAGGAAAATTAAGAAAAATGCGCTAACTTTGAGACCCATTTATATTCGCGCGCGAGGAAATCTTTTTTGCTTTACCGCATTATGCGCGCGGCGGTTGTAACGGATGCCTCTTGGATAAGGGCAGAAATTACGAGTCGGAGAGAAACCCGATAACCGCAGGCCTCCTGTCATCGCAGTCAATTCAGGGTTAGACGGACGGGGGCTTTTCCCGTACCCTGATGTTATCAATGCCCGAAACCGAAACCATATCCATACAATCCCACTGGTACGCCGCCCGCCTCGCTTCCGGCGACACCATCATCGGCAAACAAATCGCCCTCGACGGCATCCGCAGCTACCGCACGAAATTTGCCCCCGGTATATTATTCCTCCGCTGCACCGCCGTATATGCCGCAGGCCTGATTTCAAACTACTACGGCCGGCTTTACTTCTACCTTAATCCGGAGCATAATTCTCCGGCGCCCATTCCGGATAAAGAGATGAACAATTTCATCCTCGTAACTTCTGCCTCCGACGAACTGATTCCTTTGGGCGAAGTCACGCCGGATTTTCTCAAAGGCGACCGAGTTCGAGTCACCGGCGGCCTGTTCGAAGGGGCCGAAGGCGTAATCAAGCGAATAAAAGGCGACCGGCGCCTGATAGTTTCTATCGACTGCTTCACGGCAGTCGCAACTTGTTTTATAAGGCCGGAGTTTTTGGAGAAGATATAGACAGTTCTTTCGTACGCGCGCGCACTTATACGCGTTGCGCGCCGATGCATAAAATCATACAGAAATGAAGATATTAATCACAGGCGCCAAAGGGTTCGTAGGCCGCAATCTGTGCCTTGAACTCAAGAATATACGCGACGGCAAGTCCCGCCACTGGGGCCTCGGTCCCGCAGTTCGTACACACGCGAATGATTCGCGTGTGTACGAAACCATTGACGAGGTGTTCGAGTATGATCTCGACTCCACTCCGGAAGAGCTGGATACCTGGTGTCGGGAGGCGGATTTCGTGTTTAACTTGGCAGGGGTCAACCGACCGAAGGACGCTTCCGAGTTTATGGAGGGCAACTTCGGCTTCGCTTCGACTCTGCTCGATACTTTGAAAAAATACGGCAACACTTGCCCTGTGATGCTTAGCTCCAGCCAGCAGGCGTCGCTTACCGGCCGTTTCGGCAACAGCGAATATGGCCGCAGCAAGAAAGCGGGGGAGGACCTGTTCTTGCAGTATGGTCAGCAGACGGGGGCCCGGGTGCTGGTTTACAGGTTCCCGAATCTGTACGGCAAATGGTGCAGGCCCAACTACAATTCGGCGGTCGCAACCTTCTGCAATGCCTTCGCAAACGACCTGCCATATACCGTCAACGACCCTTCCGTGGAGCTGGAACTGCTCTATATCGATGATTTGATTGCCGAGATGATAGCTGCGTTGAAGGGCGAGGAGCATCGTTGCGAGTTTGACGGTTTGGAGGTAGTGCCCTCTGCCGGCCGCTACTGCTACTGCCCGGTGACGCATAAGGCTACCCTCGGGCAGATTGTGGAGCTGCTACAGCAGTTCAAGCAGATGCCGCAGACGCTCCTGATTCCGGAGATTCCGGCAGATTCGTTCGCCAAGAGGCTGTACAGCACATACTTAAGCTATCTTCCTGCCGACAAGGCGGTTTTCGATCTCAAGATGAATTGCGATGCTCGCGGCAGCTTCACAGAACTCGTACACACAGCGGGATGCGGTCAGGTGAGCATCAATATCTCCAAGCCCGGAATCACCAAAGGGCAGCACTGGCACCACACAAAATGGGAGCAGTTCATCGTGGTTAAGGGCCACGGACTCATACAGATGCGTCCCGAGAACCCCCGTCCCGACCAGATAGGGCCTGACGGCAAGCCGCAGATTCTTGAATATGAAGTTTCCGGTGAGCGCATCCAGAGCGTGATAATGCTCCCCGGCTACACCCATAACATCATAAACCTCTCAGACACAGAAGATTTAGTCACAGTAATGTACTGCAACGAAATCTTCGACCCCTCACATCCCGACACCTTCGGAGACCCTGTAATGATTCAATAGCGTATTGCTCCTGTGTCCCGATTTCGGAAGGCTAGCCGCCCTCGGCTCTAGAGGGAGGGGCCCACGAAGTGGGAGGGCCTGGCCTGGAGAAACGGGACACAGAAGCATTGAAGTTCAGAAAATATATAACAAATAATATGGCATCATTCAAAAACAACGGAAAACTCAAGCTGCTCATCATAGTGGGCACCAGGCCCGAAATCATACGACTGGCGGCAGTAATCAACAAATGCCGTCAGTACTTCGACTGCATACTGGCTCACACCGGCCAGAACTACGACTACAACCTCAACGGCATATTCTTCCCCGACCTCCAACTCGCTGTCCCTGGCGTATATATGGATGCGGTGGGGGAGGACCTCGGCGCCACGATGGGTAATATCATCGACAAGAGCTATAAGCTGATGGTCGAAATCAAGCCGGATGCAGTACTGGTTCTGGGCGACACTAACTCCTGTCTTTCAGTGATTGGAGCAAAGCGTCTGCATATACCGATTTTCCATATGGAAGCCGGTAACCGCTGCAAGGACGAGTGCCTCCCGGAGGAGACCAACCGCCGCATCGTGGATATAATCTCAGATGTGAATATGGCCTACTCCGAGCACGCGCGCAGGTATCTTGCCGAGTGCGGACTTCCGCGCGAACGCACCTACGTTACTGGATCACCTATGGCAGAGGTACTCCATAACAACCTCGCTGAGATCGAAAGCTCTGATGTACACCAGCGCCTCGGGTTGCAGAAAGGCCGCTACATTCTTTTGAGCGCCCATCGCGAAGAGAACATCGACACTGAGAAGAACTTCCTCAGCCTCTTTAACGCCATCAATGCGATGGCGGCCAAATACGATATGCCGATTCTTTACTCGTGCCACCCCCGCAGCCGCAAGCGCCTCGAAGCCAGCGGTTTCCAGCTCGACCCCCGCGTCATCCAGCACGAGCCCCTCGGTTTCCACGACTACAACTGCCTGCAGATGAATGCATTTGCGGTGGTATCAGATAGCGGTACCCTTCCTGAGGAATCAAGTTTCTTCACCAGCGTAGGCCACCCGTTCCCTGCCGTCTGCATCCGCACCAGCACAGAGCGCCCCGAGGCCATCGACAAAGGCTGCTTCTTCATCAGCGGTATCGACGAAAAGGGTCTGCTTCAGGCAGTTGACACCGCAGTCGAGATGAACGCCAACGGCGACCACGGCATTCCCGTGCCCAACTATGTGGACGAAAATGTCAGCACCAAAGTTGTCAAAATCATCCAGAGCTACGTTGGCATCGTCAACAAGATGGTCTGGCGCAAAGAGCAATAGTTCGTACAAACGCGTATGATTCGCGTGTGTACGAAACCCAAAGAAAATATAAAACAAATAGATATGAGCATTTTTGCAGGTAAAACATTGATGATCACCGGGGGAACGGGTTCCTTCGGCAACGCGGTTCTAAACAGATTCCTCCGCACCGACATCGGCGAGATCCGCATCTTCTCACGCGACGAGAAGAAGCAGGACGATATGCGCCACGAGTATCAGGCCAAGATGCCTGAGGTTGCGGGCAAAATCAAATTCTACATCGGTGACGTGCGCAACAAGAGCACGCTGAAGACCGCAATGAAGGGCGTGGATTACATCTTCCACGCAGCCGCCCTCAAGCAGGTGCCGAGCTGCGAATTCTTCCCGATGGAGGCTGTAAAGACCAACGTCATTGGCACGGACAACGTGCTGGATGCCGCTATAGATGAGGGAGTTAAGTGCGTTATCTGCCTCTCTACCGACAAGGCCGCCTATCCTATCAACGCGATGGGAATCTCCAAGGCGCTGGAGGAGAAGATTGCAGTGGCACGCTCGCGCAATAGCGGAACTTACGACGAAAACGGCAATTTCCACGGCACCAAAATCTGCTGCACCCGCTACGGTAACGTTATGTGCTCCCGCGGCTCCGTCATCCCTCTCTGGATTGACCAGATCCGCAGCGGCAACCCTATTACGTTGACCGAGCCGAAGATGACCCGCTTCATAATGTCTCTCGAAGAGGCCGTTGACCTCGTGCTCTTTGCCTTCGAGAACGGTCAGAACGGAGACATCCTCGTGCAGAAGGCCCCCGCCTGCACCATCCAGACACAGGCCGAGGCAGTTTGCGAGCTCTTCGGTGAGCAGGCCGGTGGCGAGCTGCAAGGTAAAGGTGCTCAGGGACTTAAGAATGCCATCAAGGTCATCGGCATCCGTCACGGAGAGAAGATGTACGAGACCCTCCTCACCAACGAGGAGTGCGCCAAGGCCGAGGATATGGGCAACTTCTACCGTGTGCCTGCCGACAACCGCGGCCTCAACTACGACAAATACTTCAAGGAGGGCGATGAAAAGCGCAACGTGCTCACCGAGTTCAACTCAGACAACACAAAGCGCCTCACCGTGGCCGAAACCAAAGCCAAAATCGCCAGCCTCCAATATATACAGAACGAACTTAACGGAGTGGCCAACTTAGCGAAATAGAAAGTGACTCGCGTATTGCGCAAACATCCGCCAGGCGGCTTACCCCGCAACCGCCAACAATTGAACTAAAACCGCTACCTTTACAACAAAAACACAACATCAAAGACTATGGACACAAACGTGGAGAAGAACAACCAGACTGCGTCGCAACTGCAGCCGGCAGGGGGAGGGGAGATAGTGCTCTATCAGCCTGACAACAACATTAGACTTGAGGTGCAGCTCGACCCCGACTCGCAGACCGTATGGCTCTCACAGGCACAGATCGGGCAGCTGTACGGAAAGGCTAAATCGACTATAAGTGAACATCTTACGCATATATTTGAAGAGGGAGAACTTGACCCGCAAGTGGTAGTTCGGGAAAACCGAACAACCACTCGGCACGGAGCCATAGAGGACAAGACGCAGGACAACATAACCCGTTTCTACAACCTCGACGCCATCATTGCCGTAGGACTTCGTGTCCGTTCAAAGCAAGGCACCCTCTTCCGCAAGTGGGCAATCGAACGGCTCAAGAACTACATCGTCAAGGGCTTCGACTTCGCTGAGAATCGCGCACTGGATCACATCCCCACCACTATGCACGATTATCGCACAATGCTCGACAGCATCCTCTCGGCCGGAGGCAATGCCGTACTCCAAAACGCTGGCTCCGTCACTGCCCAACAAGCCCGTGCAAAAGCTCTTGACCAGTACCGCAAATACCAAGTCCGCACCCTCACCCCGGTTGAGCAAGCCTACATAGCCCAGCTCCAGCAGGAAGCGAAGCAGATAAAGAAATAGTTTGCGCAAAACGCGAGTGACTCGCGAAATGCGCAAACATCCGACAGGCGGCTCAAAGACACGATAGACTACCTTGGAATATGGGAAAAGCTCAACAATCCTTGTTTTAATCCCATCGAATTCGATGGGATTAAAACCTCTGCCGGCACAAATCGGCTTATCCTCACTGCAAAGGAATGGATACAGAAAACCGGAGCCATCGGCATACAGTCACATGCCGGTCGGTATGGAGGAACCGGAGTTTAGCCTGAGCTTGTCGAAGGAGAGAAGGAAGCGAGAAGCAACTGAAATTCCAAGAAGAAGCAGTATTTTTACAATTTGTATGACGGTGAGATAGAGATAACGAAGGTAACCCAGGTAACGGAAATAACATTCTTTATTCAAAGAAATTATGGAGAACAAAATTCAATTATTTGAGGGCGTGAAAGTACGCTATGTTTGGGATGCGGAGAGCGAGGAATGGATGTTCTCTGCGGCTGATGTCTGTAATGTATTGGCTGAGTCCGCCAGCAAGGACCCTACGGCCTACTGGAGGAAGTTGAAACAGAGGCTTTTGAAAGAAGGTAGTGAAGTCGTGACAAATTGTCACGAGTTGAAGATGAAAGCGTCTAACGGGAAGTT
>JAZLGQ010000067.1:0-7692 GCA_045616385.1 Candidatus Cryptobacteroides sp. | reverse complement strand
ACTTCCTGCAGTGCCTTCTCCAGACGCTGCAGACTGACATCCTTGTCCAGGCGATACATTCTGGCAATGTTATAGTTGATACCTTCCGGTGCACTCTGCTCCGCAAGGTATATGCCCAATTGGGTTTGGGTCAGCGGGTATATCTTCACAGTTCGTATTATTTAGATGTTGGGCTATTTCAGGATGAACATCCTGTCGAAATGGGTGACCTTGAGAATCTCCATAATATTCTCGTTGACACCCGACAAGGTGACCTGCTGGCCCTGTGCCGCACTGGCCTTGCGCAGGCGCAGAAGCACGCGCAATCCCGAACTGGCAATATACTCGAGGGCGCTGCAGTCAATGATTATCGGCTTCGACGCCATCCCTTCAAGTTCCTTGACAGTGGGTTCCGCCTGCTCGGAGGCAAAAGTGTCAAAACTACCGCTCATTATGACGGTCACGTTTTCAAGATTGTCCTGTACTTTGATTTCCATAGTGATTATTGTATTATGATTATGATTATGTCTCAATGAATTTCACGCAAAGCATCGTGATGTCGTCACTCTGCGCCGTTCCGGCTGCATGCTGACTGATGCGCTCCAGCACTTTTTCGATGACTGAAGAAGCACTGCCGTCCGATACCGATTCCGCGGCCTGCAGCATAGGCTCGGTGCCGAATTCGTGCCCGGCGGCATCCATAGACTCCGTCACACCATCGGTATAGAGCAACAGCGTATCCCCCGGAAGAAGAACCAGTGATTTTGAGACATACTCCTCATCATCAGATATGCCTAATGGCATGTTGTCAGAAGGCGGGAAACATTCAGCCTTGCCACCTCGCACCAGCACGGGTGCATTGTGACCGGCATTCACATACTCGAGCAGGCCGCTCGCAAGGTCAAGGCATCCCATCCAGAAGGTGATGAACCGGCAGTTTTCATTGTCGGCGCAAAGGGAGACATTGATCTGCCCGGCGGTGTCGGCAGCAGTGTTTCTTGTCGCGACACTACGGAAAAGATAATGTGTCGCAGCCATAAACAGCGATGCCTGGACGCCCTTGCCGCTGACATCGCCTATGCAGAAATAAAGCTTGTTCTCCTGGATGAAATAGTCATACAGGTCACCTCCGACTTCGCGTGCCGGATACAGCGTCGCCGACAGGTCTATCCCCTTCTGGTCCGGGAACGGAGGGAACACGTGCGGGATCAATTCTTTCTGCGCGGCCGACGCGAGCTGCATCTCTCTGTCCATCACGGCCTTCTCCTTCTCTATGAGATGCTGCCTGCGGACAAAAGGCTTCGCAACGTGCCGCACAACAAAAATGATGGCAAGCACCAGAAGCATTGACATCAGCAGAATCATCACGGCAAGAGAGACAAGTTTCTTACGCACTTCCCCGTCGATGATGTTCCTGTCCGCGGACAGAATGACTTTCCAGCCGAAATGCCCGATTTCGGCTTCCCTGATAATCAGGTCATCCGGCGACAGTTCAAGGATATAGTCATCCGGTGCAACCAGCATTGCGCCCTTGCCGGTATAAATGCTGATATCTATGTCTTTCCTGATTTTGTAGCTTGTCACGAAGGAGGTGACATAGCTCAGAGGAACCCACGAATAGGACACGCCGACTTTCTCGCCCTTGTCGTCAATGACAGGCGCCACGTAGCATACGATGTCAAGACCGCTGATTTCTCCCGTAGTCGGGTCGCTCCACATCGACGTCTCGCTGTCATAGCATTCCTGCCAATGATATCTCACATCAGGATCACCATCATATATCTTCGTCCCCGACAAAATGTTGCGGTCCTGGTCGAGATAAGCATATCTCTCGTAGAACCTGCCGTCGGCGGCATAATCCTTACGGAATATGATTGACATTCCCAGGATGTCGTTGATAGAATGAACTGTCTGGTAAAGTACGGAGTCGAGGTCACGCCTGTCCGCCACAAGGGGGGATGCGATATTGACCATCGTATTGGACGCATCCTCAATGCGCAGCATCCTCTGCTCGATGTTCTGAGTGATGGCGACAAGATCGTCTGCTATGCGGCTGTCAAGCATACCCTCGTAATCCCGGCGTATGCGGCCCGCCATTATCACGAGCGCCACCGTAGATATCAGCAGAACTGCAGAAGTGACAAAAACCGTCATTCTGATCTGCAGGCCACCCTTTGTGTTTATCTTGTCATACCATCCCATAATATTACAAAAATAATGATTTTGTCGTTCAAATAAAATAATCTAAATTTGATTGTCATAGAAAAGAGGCCGGCCCTATTAGCCGACCTCTTTCATTTATCTGTGCACCTGGCTTATTTGAACTCGATCCAGTCGATGTCGACTGCGCCCTTGAGGCACTTGAGAGTAAGGTCCTGAACACCGGTAAGGGCTTCAGCTACCGGGAAGCTGACCTCCTTCCACTTGGATGTTGAAGGGATCTTGACGGTGGCAAGAACCTTCGCGTGGTCAACGGAATTGTTGATCTCAAGCTCCGCCCCCTTTGCCGAGCGGACGCGGAGGGTTACTGTTGCAACCGGAGAAGAGAAATCGACATAGTTGTAACGGACAGAAGCAAGAGGCTTGCCGAGAGTTACGAACCAGCCTTCCCAGCGGTTGTCAGGATTGACGAAATCGATTGAAGTGCCATACGGATAGAGCTGGCTGTAGCGGTCTATCTGAATCTTCGAGCAGGCCGGGCTGATGCCTACGCCGCGGAGTGTAGGAGTAACCTGCTGGATGGTACCATCGGCATTGAAACGGATCTTGTCGATGCGTACGGAGCGGTTCTTGTCAAATTCAGGAGAATAGTCGTTGTGATGATAGAAAAGGTACCACTCGCCATTGTACTCGACGATTGAATGGTGGTTGGTCCAGCATCCGGTAGGTGATTCCTCCATGATGAGGCCCATGAACTTGTATGGTCCGAGAGGGTTGTCGGACATAGCATATGAGAGGGTCTCGGTCTTCTGCTGAACCCAAGGGAAAGTAAGATAGTACTTGCCGTTGCGCTTGAAAGCGAAAGGTCCTTCACGAAGGCCGCCACGAGGGAAATCACGGTCAAAGACGGTGATTGATTCAGGGATTATGGCGCTGAAATCGTCGTTCAGCAATGCGCCGCGGAGGCCCATTCCTGACCAGATGAGATAATTCTTGCCATTGTCGTCACGAAGGATGCAAGGATCGATGCCACCTACGCCTGCAAGAGGTTCTTCACGGATGGTGTAAGGTCCTTCAGGCTGGTCTGCGACAGCAATGCCGATACCGAAGCCGCGGCCGGTCTTGGTACCGTTAGGGAATACGAAATAATACTTCCCGTCCTTCTCGACGCAATCGGGAGCCCACATCGAGTCTCCGTTAGGATTGCCCCAAGGCACGTTCTCCTGGCTGACGATTACGCCGTGGTCTGTCCAGTTCATAAGGTCCTCGGAACTGAACACGTGGTAGTCCTGCATCCTGAACCAAGGTTCGCCGGTGCGTGCCTGCACACCACCAGGAATGTCGTGTGAAGGGAACAGATAAACCTTGCCGTTGAATACGCGTGCTGTAGGGTCGGCGGTGAACTGGCCGCTGATGATAGGATTCTGAGCCATCATCGTGCCTGCAAAGATAGCGAGGCATGCAAAAGTCAATAATTTCTTCATTTTAGTGTATTTGGTATTTGTTGATCCTTATGACGCCGGCGCTGTATGCCGGAATATTGATTGATACTGAGTTGTTTACTGGTTGGCGCAGATCAGTTTCTCAAAAATACCGGAATCGCGCTGAGGTCGACGGAGACTGTTACGCGCCCGGCTTCATAATGCGCTCCATCCCTGATATCAGTCCAGCCACCTTCATTCTGAGGCAGATAGACAGACATCGATGTGACTCCCGCCGCAAGCACAGGGCATACGAGATACTTAGGGCCGAACATATATTCGTCTGATATGCCGAGGGCCTCGATGTCATCCGGGAAATCAAAATACAGAGGCCTCATTATGGTATATCCTTCCTTCGCGACCTTTTCGGCGCATTCCTCGACATATGGCTTCAGTTCGTAGCGCTGTCTGATGGCATCGACGAACAGCTTTTCGGTTTCGGCAGGATATCTCCACGGCTCGGTCTGACTCATATAGCCGTGCACACGCATAAGAGGCAGCCACACGCTTGTCTGGATCCATCGTATCATACGTTCCTGATAGTCGGTGCTGGTGTACTGGTCGAAGGGACGGAAGAATCCGCCTGCGTCGTAAGTCCACCAGGGAAGGCCGCAGGACATAAGTCCAAGTCCGCCGGCGATCTGGCGCCTGAGAGTCTCCCAGTCGTTGCCGATATCGCCGCTCCAGCATATCGCGCCGTATCCCTGTATTCCCGGGGCCATGCTGCGGGTCAGAATCACCGGCTCGCTATCGGGATCCATTTTCTTCAATCCGCCGTAGATGGTCTGGAGAACCTTCAGAGGATATACGTTGCGGTATGCCTCATAGCGGCCTGCAAGGTCGTCGTTCTCCGGTTCAGTTGCATCGAACCACCAGGCGTCTATGCCCTTGGACACGAGCGAGTCGCGAAAGTTGTTCATATAGAATTCAGCGGCTTCAGGCTTGAAATAGTCAATCCATTCGGTGTCTTCAATATAATATCCCTTTTCAGCTATCTGCTTGCCCAGCACGCTGTTGCGGTCGACCTTGGACCACACGGAAAGCATCAGTTTCATATCCATTCCGTGAAGTTCTTCCATCATTGCGGCAGGATCCGGGTACTTGTCCTCGTCAAAGCGCATCGCGTTCCAGCCGTATTTCCCCCACCACTGCCAGTCCTGGACTATGACGTCGACAGGAATATCCTTCTCCTTGAACGTGCGGGCGTTCTCAAGCAATTCCTCCTGGGTGTTGTATCTCTCACGGCAGTGTATGTAACCGAGTGCCCACGAAGGCATCTGAGGAGCATTTCCGGTAAGCTTGCGGTATGTACCCACGACCTCGTCGGCGGAGCCGCCGAACACGGTATAATCGACTTTCTTTGCAAAAGGCGATGACAGTACGGTAGTATTGTCCACCTTGCGCCAGCCGACGACAGGCCTGTCGCCGCGGACGCCCTGCACGAAGACTTCGTGCTCTCCGGCCTCAAGATGGCAGATCAATGAAGTGGTAGGAGGAAGCCAGGAGTTGTTGACGTCGGTGAGCACCACGTCGTCAACCTGGAGGAAATGCTTGCGCGCCATACTCTGACCCACGTCAAGAAGCAATGAATAGTCACCTTCCTCAGGAATCGAAATCCTGCCGGAGAAAGATTCAAAGAAACGGTGCTCGCGGCGGTTGCCGGAAGTACTGGTCGCATTCACGACGGCCGAGCCGCCTTCCTCGAACTTCCGGAGTTCCACGGACCCGGTGCTCGGATTGAACTCGGTGAGGCCGTAACTGTTCCACAGGAGGCCATAGCCCTTGCTGGACATTACGAACGGTATCGATATCTGGGTGTTCACCTGAGTGAGACGTCTTGTGAGACCTCGTACGTCGAGATATCCGTCCTGGAACTGGCCGAGGCCGTACAGGTGTTCGTCTGACGGAGATTCAAAGGTCGCTGAAAAAGCGCCGCGCGAAAGATCGCTGAGGAGCAGAACCTTTTCCGCAGAATAATAGTCTATTTTTCCGGAACCTTTGAAATAAGCGGTGACGAGCCCCTTCTGATAGATGCATACCAGATCATCGTCTTCCTGGATTTTGAATTCAGGAGCCTTCACCTTTTCGGTATAGAACAGTTCTTCAAGAGGTTCCGCCTGCCCTGCATTCAGCTGGACGCGAATGGAATTGTCGGTAAGAGGTGTGAACGTGAGTATTCCCTGCTCTGTCTCGATCTCATAAGAGCGCGGTCCCGAACAGGAAACGGCAAGGACAAGCGCCGGAATCAAAATTGAATGTTTCATATTTATCTGATCTGCCACCAGTCCCAGTTGAAACCGGAACTCTTGAATACGAAGAATAAGTCGTGCACGCCTGAGGCGCCTTTGAGCTTACAGCTGTAGTTTGTGTAGCCCTTGCCCGGCTTGAGATTCATAGTCCCGACAAGAGGTCCGTCGACGGCATCGATATGTATCTCGACGACAGCCTTCTCCTTCACGTCAGCATTCATTGTTAGAGAGCTGGCGCCCTTGCGGAAATCGACTCCCATAAGCTGCAGATGTTCGCCCTCGTCGATATTCGTGATGACGATTCCGGTGCCCTCAAGCGCAGTCCTGAGCCCATAGCCCCAGGCCATCGTCTCGGCCTGGACCTTGCGGTAAGGGTTGAACGGCTCTATCTGCTCGAGCTTGTTGTCCTGCCAGTACGGTACCTTCCGGATCGATCCGTCGGCATTGTAGTGCATTTCCGCGGCGGAGACGCTGCGGCGCTCGTGATGATAGAACGTGTCGATGTGCATCAGCTCATAATTGAGACCGAAGACATAGGATTTACCCTTGTAGTCAATGATTCCCGGATGATTGCCCCTGGTGCGCCAGGTACGGTCCATTATGTGTCCCATTGATTTCCACGGGCCCTCCGGACTATTGCTCATCGCGTAGCCGATGCCCTCGGGACAGCAGGTGGAGGCAAATGCAAGATACCACCAGTCACCGTGCTTATAGAGCCACGGACCCTCCTGATAATAATCAATGTGATAGTCAAGTTTGTTGATCGGACCGGCGAGGGATATCATATCGTCACCCAGCTTGCACCAATACGTATTCGGGTTGCCCCAGTACATATAGGCCTGACCGTCCTCATCAATCCATACGGTAGGGTCGATGTCGTCCCAATGCTCCTTCTGCCATACAAGAGGCTCACCGAGAGGGTCAACGAAAGGTCCGAACGGAGAATCGGATACCAGCACGCCTATGCCGTGACCGTGGATCGGACAGTACATATAGAACCTGCCGTCACGTTCCACCACCTGCTCGGCCCAGGCGCCGTTGTCGCCGTCGTACCACTTGAAATCCTTCAGGGAAGCCACGGCGCCGTGGTCCTCCCAGTTGACCATATCGGTGGAAGTATAACAAAGCCAATCCTTCATAACGAAGCCGTTGGCATAGTCTTCGTCGTGTGTCGTATAAAGATAGACCACTCCGTTGTAAACCATAGGAGCAGGGTCTGCAGTGTATTTCGTCTGAATGAGAGGGCGGTTGACGTGAGAATTGAACTTCCACCAGTCAAAGTCGAAAAGTTCCTCGTCGCCACCCCGGAACAAGATGTAGAGGTCGTGCTTTCCCGTCACGCCCGGGCGTACGGGAGCCGTCTTCATCATATTGTCGTCGATTATGTCGATGGACGCGATCGGGCGTCCGCCAAGTTCGTCAAGATAGAATTCAATCACGCCGTCGTGCTTGAAATTGAGCATTTCAATGGAAACCATAGTCGGCTGCTCGCTGCCGAAGTCCACTTCGCGCACCTTGATCCAGTCACCGTTGTGGATGGAAGTGACATAATGCCTGTCACCCGCCAGCCGGTCATATTTTATGCCCCAGCTCTGGGACATCGTCTCCGCCTGGACTGTTTCGTAAGGATTGACGGTCCCTACGGGATCGACACCCTTCTCCGTAAAAGGAATGAACGGAATGCTGCCGTCTGCATTGTATTCGAACTCTTCAACGGCTGCTGAACGACGGAAGCCGCCTCCGTTCGGCAACTTTCCGTTGTGATAGAACATATAATCGTGTCCCTTGTAATTTATGATGCCGCCGTGGATGGTGAAACTGTT
>JAZLGQ010000066.1:0-7422 GCA_045616385.1 Candidatus Cryptobacteroides sp. | reverse complement strand
GGCCTATCTTGAATTCAATCATACAATGTAAATCCAATTATGGCTCTGTTGATTCTTGAGTATTGAGGGGCGGATGGCAAAACCGATTTTCAATTGACCCCTCTATTCACAAGAGAGGCAGGGTCAAATTAAAATAATTTTCAGGGGTCAAT
Organism: Candidatus Cryptobacteroides sp.; assembly: GCA_045616385.1. Lineage (GTDB taxonomy): Bacteria > Bacteroidota > Bacteroidia > Bacteroidales > UBA932 > Cryptobacteroides. Next base: position 7,270 of record JAZLGQ010000066.1, on the reverse strand, counting down.
GCTATTTTGGCCGCGGGGGTCAACAGAGAGCGGTATTTCCAATAGGCATAAAATCACATTTTTTAGAAAAGATTTTCCTAAATAATCACACTTTCGATTTTCTGTGTCTACTTCAGTGTGACCTTTTTGCATTCTTTAAGAGAATTAATTAACTTTCGTGTTCATACAATGGCATTACAGAACCGGTTATGACGAAACACGTAGCATTTCCAATCATTGCGTTGGCAACTCTTACTGCAGTACAATCCTGCAGCAGCAACAACAAATTCTCCGAAATTGAAGGGATTCCTTCCAGCAACCCCGCCACTCTTCTGCAGACAGACGCCCAGAAGGCAACGGCAGCCACCCTCAGAGACATCAAAAAGGGCCATCTATACACGATGGAAAACACGGCCGACTACAAATTGAAAGAAATATTGGCACAAGGTGGCGCCAAGTCAAGCGAGGATCTGATATTAAAAGTCTTTAAGAACCTGCTGAACCTTCCGGGAGACGCATCGGCCTCCGGGATGGACTATGGCTGCAGCGCTTTCTGCGTAAAATCTCCGGAAGGGGATGTCATTGTAGGTCGCAACTTCGACTACAGGTTCGTATCTTCAGCCAATGTGGCCGTCCACAACCTCGTACCGGGAGCGTTTGAATCGATGTGCATCTCGGCAATGCCTTATCTTGACGAAAAGGTTTTTGTCGCGGGTTCGCTCTCCGACGGCACTACAGACATATCCGTCCCTACCGTGGCGTCCGTGTACTGTTGCCTTGATGGAATGAATGACGCAGGCTTGTTTATCGGAGTCCTTTCGTTGCGGGGCGGCGGTGCTGTTCAGCACAATCCCGACAAATCCGACATAGTCCCTTCTCTCGCCATACGTATCGCCCTGGACGAATGCGCGAACATTGATGAGGCAGTGGAAATGTTCAGAGGCCATAATTTTTTCGCTGATGGCGAGGATTCTCCAAACAATTACCATTTCCTGATTGCAGATGCCAGCGGCAAGTCCGTCGTGGTCGAGTACTACCGCCCGGGAGAGGAAGCTCCGGTTGAGGACGCGAAAGCCATTGACTGGACTCTCAATGTGCTTGACGAAGACCACGTCACCAACTTCTACCTGACAGAAAGCTGGCGGCATCTCGGCGTAGGCCAGAACCGCTACGACATCATCCACAGCAGGCTTGAGGAGAAGCAGCGGGTGCTCACCGAGGACGAAGCGATGCAGCTGCTCCAGGATGTCCTCCAGCTTCTCAACCCTGAGGAAGTAACCAGCAACACCCAGTGGTCCGTTGTCTACAATCTTACAAAGAAGACAGCCACCGTCTGCGTGAACAAAGACTACGAAACCAAGCTGCATTTCAGACTTTAGAAATTATAAACATATGAAAAAGATCATCGCAGCGGCATTGCTCCTTGCCATCACGCTCGCCTCTTCAGCCCAGACGAAAAAAGTATCCATCCTTGGCGATTCGTATTCAACCTTCAAGGATTGCAATCCGGAAGGATACGCGCCGTTCTATCCTAATGACAAAAACGACGTCACCGATCCGTCCCAGACCTGGTGGAGCCTTTACATCAAGGCCAACGGCTACCAGCTCGAAGAAAACAATTCCTGGGGCGGCACAACAATATGCACTACCGGATATGGCGGATGGGACACATCCAAATCGTCCTTCCTCTCACGCATCGACATGCTCGGAAACCCCGACATCATCTTCGTGTTCGGCGGCACCAACGATGCCTGGGCCCATTCACCAATCGGGGAATACAAATATTCCGACTGGACAGCCGACGACTGCAAGACCTTCAGGCCGGCACTCGCCTGCCTCCTCGACGGGCTCAAGAAAAAGTATCCGGAGGCGGAAATATATGCAATCCTGAATTCAGAACTTCAGGAAGAGGTCAACGTCTCTTTCCGTGAGATATGCAAGCACTGCGATGTCCAGCTCATTGAGCTTTATGACATCGAGAAACAAAACGGCCATCCTTCAATCAAGGGTATGCAGAGCATCTGCCAGCAGCTCCTTGATGCAATAAAATAACTACAGCAATTTGAGAATATCCATCACCTCAGTAAGGTGATACTTTGCCGGGATGCCCTGCATACCGCGCCGGCTCCAGTCCGCCAGAGCGAAATCGCATCCTGCCGAAGCGGCGCACTGGTAATCGTGCATCGTGTCGCCGACATAGACGCACTCCCTCAGATCAATACTGCCGCCCAGCGCCTCACCGGCAAGGGAAACATACTTGAGGAGCGGGTCGGGGTTCGGCTTGTGGAGGACGGTATCCTCTGCGCAGACCGTATGGTCAAGGAGATGCAGGAGCTTCGCAAGATGTACGTCCTTGTTGAATTCGAAACGGTTGCGTGAAGTCGCGCATCCTGTGCCACGACCGGCGGCCTTGACCGCTGCAAGCATTTCAGCGACACCGTCGAAAGGCCTTATCATATCGGAAAGTCGGATAAAATTCTGTTCCCACACCTCGCCGAAGTCCTCTTTGCCCCTGTAACCCAGGATGTCACCCACCTTTGAACTGGGGATACCGAAGAACTTGTATGCTTCGGCATACGGCAAATCTGTTCCCATCAAAAGTTTCACTGTATCGATAAGGGAAAGGACTCCCGTTTTTTCCGTGTCGATAAGAGTGCCGTCAATGTCGAAAATAAAGTGTGTATACATACTGCTGCAAAGTTAGAAAAATTGTTATTTTTGTAGAACCGCAAACCATTTGAAACAAACTAATACACCACCAATATGAAAAAAACACCAATAATTGCAGCATTTCTGCTTCTTGCAGCCTGTACAGCACCGGACAAAGATCTCAAAATCAACGACCTGGAGTATTATCAGGCCAGGGGCGTCAATGTCCTTGTGTACAGCAACAGCTTCGATGGCGGCTTCAATGACGAGAAGAATTCGGGCATCGAAATAATCCAGCACGGAGTTCGCTCGGTACAGGGAGGTGCGATACGTCTCTGCAACACTCCCGAGCAGTGGGACCTCGTACCTAAAATGACCAAGCGCGAAGTCAACCGCGAGGATAACAGCATTGAGGTAGGCCTCCGTTATGAAGATTACGATTTCGACTCCCGCATCATTGTCACAGGCGAAGGCGGGTCATTCCGCATCGACGTCTATCTTGACGAACCGGTCCCTGAATTCCTTGTCGGCAAAGCCGGTCTGAATCTTGAATTCCTGCCTTCGAAGTATTGGCAGAAGACATTTACGATGGATGGGCGCCTGAACAGATTCCCGCGTTACACCGCAAGCGAAACCACAGTGCGCCCGAACAGCGAGAAGCCTCGCCAGTTCAAGGGCTATGTCACTTACGATGACCGCGGCACCGGCAAGTTCGTGGATGCTCTCCCGCTTGAGACCGGCCATAAGATCATTATGGCACCTGAAGACCCGGAGCATATGGTGACCGTAAGCTCGGAGAACGAGCTCAACCTCTTTGACGGACGCGTGATCGCCCAGAACGGCTGGTACGTACTCCGCACATACCTTCCGGCCGGCCAGACCGGAAAAGTCGTCAGCTGGACCGTCACCCCTAACACCATCGAAAACTGGGTTAGGGAGCCGAACATCGGGTTCTCCCAGGTCGGATACGTCCCTGACCAGCCGAAGGTGGCAGTCATCGAGCTTGACCCGAACGACAAGGTCCATGCAACCGCTTCTCTCTACAAGGTAGGCGAAGACGGCAGGGAAGCAAAGGCGTTCACCGCAAAGACCAAGGTATGGGGCCGCTACTACAAATACAATTACGCAAAATTCGATTTCAGTGAAGTCAAGGAACCGGGCGTGTACTACATCAAGTACGGCGACAGCAAGACCGGAAACTTCATCATCGACAACAGCGTCTATGACAAGATTACCGATGCCACCAGCGACGTCTGGATCCCTATCCATATGAACCATATGCTCGTGAACGAAGGCTACCGCGTATGGCACGGTGAGCCGTTCAAGGAGGGTTATCTCCAGGCTCCGGCTCCTACCGACCACTTCGACCTCCACGGACAGGGTCCTACCACCGATACGAAATACAAGGCTCTCGAGCTTATCCCGGGCCTCAACGTGGGCGGCTATTTCGATGCCGGCGACTTCGACATCGAGACAGGATCCAACATAAGCGTGATACAGAGCCTGATAGTCTACTGGGATCTGTTCAAGCCTATGCGCGACGAGACATTCGTCGATGAAGATATGCGCATCGTTGACCTGCACCGCCCGGACGGCATTCCTGACATCATCCAGTACATCAAGCACGGCACCCTCAACATCGTGGCCCAGGCAACACAGATAGGCCATATGTCTCAGACTCTCTCCAACTCGGTGCTCTTCAACTACCACCATCTCGGCGACGCTGCCGCCATCACCGACGGACGCCACTATGACCCACGACTCAAGCCTTATCAGATCTCTGCAGACGGCAAGTCAAGCGGTACGCCGGATGATATGTGGGCATTCACAAGCCGCAACCCCGGCCTCGACCTCCGCGCAGCAGCTGTCCTTGAGGATGCGGCACGCGTGCTCGCCGGTTATGACGACGCCCTCGCTGCCAAGGCCGGCAAAGAAGGCGCAAGACTCCGCAAGGAAGCGACGGAACTTATGAAGAATATGCCTCGCAGGGCACCTCGCGGCAACAATAACAACTGGCAGGGCGACTACGTTGACATCCGCTCCGCCCTCGACTCCATTCCGTTCCAGGATGAAGCATTCAAGGAAAGCCTCCGCCCGAGAGTTGAAAAATACAACGACTATCTCAAGAGCCTCGAAGAAGACAATCCTTACGGCGTCACCATCGGACTTGGCAACTGGGCCGGCAGCGGCTCCGTAGTCAGCCTCGGCACAACCGCAGCTCTTGCCAACAAGTACTTCCCGGACATCATTTCAAAGGATGCAGCTTACAGAGCCGCAGCCTATATGTTCGGCTGTCACCCATATCACAATTACTCTCTTGTAGCCGCTGTGGGCGCCGCCCGTCCGAAGGCCGTCTTCTACGGCAACAACCGCGCCGACTTCTCTTTCATCCCGGGCAATGTAGCTCCTGGTGTCCTGTTCAGAAAGCCTGACCATTTTGAGAATTTCGACGACTGGCCGTTCTTGTGGGGACAGAACGAAGGCACCATCGCCGGAAATGTGGGATATCTTACATTCGGCGCTGCATTCAAGAATATGGTGGCCAATTAGGCTACCAGTTCTTGAACGGATTCTTCGACAAGTGGGAATTATAATACCGGCGATCGCCGGTGACTTCTTCGCCAAGCCACTCCGGCTTGGCGAATTTTTCATCTTCGGAGCCCAGTTCTATCTCGGCAACGACGAGGCCGTCGTTTTCGCCGTGAAACTCATCAATCTCCCAGATATGGCTGCCGTCGGTGTTCCTGACAAGATATCGAGTCTTGTCGATGATGCCGGGTTCAGCGATTTCGAGAAGCTGGAGAGCCTCTTCCACCGGGATTTCCTTCTCCCACTCAAAACGGGAGAGCCCTGCGGCATCGGACGGACCTTTTATTGTAAGGAATGCAGTGTCGCCCCAAGTGCGTACTCGCACAGTCCTGCCAGACGAGCACAGATAGCCCTGGCGGATGCGTACTTTGTCGTATGCTTCAGGTTTGAAGTCGCCTTTGACAAGGAATTTACGTTCTATCTCTATCATCACTTGAGATTCTTGTTCATCCACTCGGTCGGAGAATAACCTGTGAACAGTTCGAAATTCCTATAAAAAGAAGATGGAGACGAATAGCCGCTCTCCGTGGCTATCTGCTTCAGAACAATGTTTTCTCTCGGTATGATCTGCATAAGTTCCAGAGAATGACGTATGCGCTGGCCGTTGACATAGTCGGAAAAGGATACTCCGTAAGTCTCGGCAATCGCTTTCTGAACATAAGTACGGTTTGTGCCCATAGTCTTCGCAAGAGATACAAGTGAGATTTCCGGGTCAAGACATATTCCTTCTTCGGTAAGCTGCTTCAACTTGACTTTCAGACTCTCAACTGTGGTCAGGGGACCGGTGTGCTGGCAATCCTCTTCCATAAGTTCAAGAAGGTCTTCGGCCGTGTAGCATATTTTGTATGCGTATATGACAATCAAGAGAATCAACAGACATTCAAGACCTATCATCGTCCAGACGATCTTGTCGGGAACCTCCGCATTGATTGGAACGAAAGTCAGGAATACTGCGACAGGAAGCATCAGGAGGACACAGATGTTGATGATATGGCTGGCATATACCGACTTCCCTTCATTGGAAGCATAATAGTCGTCGATAAGTCTCTTGTACCTGTTCAACTTACTCTCGGCCCAGGCAAGCGAAAGGGCTATCTCGAGAGGGAGTCCTACACCGAAAATCGTGTATCCCACAAGCGTCATCACTTCAAAGGCCCTTGTCGTCTCTGCCGAATATCCCGGTACGTGGGTGACACTCGCCACATACATCAGATTGTCTTCCGGCGTCATGAATATCTCTATGACATAAACCGTGATGGCATAGAGCAGCGGAAGGATGAACAGATGCCAGGTTTTGTTGGTAAAGCCCCTCGTAGAGGTCAAGCGGATGACGAACATACAGAATAATGGTGCGCAGAATGGCGCAGTAGCCGTGTATGCCAGGTCAAACCATATACTGTTTGCATTTGGTGCATCAAAATACATCGCGTACATGAATGCCGAGAAGCTCATGGCAGCAAGAAGTATCGCCATTGAACGCTGGGCCTTGTTCCCTGTCTTTGATTTTATAAAGAGAACAATTGCTCCGATAAGCGCGAATGCTGCCGGTATGGAATACCCAAATACAAAGTCCATAGTCTCAACCGAGAGATTATACAAAAATAATAAAATAATCGTAACATATCCGCTCAGATGACCGAGATTGAGATGCAGAGGGCTGCTCTGCAGGACATGTTGGACAACAAACTGCCTTGGTACGAACCTGCTTCGGAGCTGCTGCCCCGGGCGACACGGACTATGGGACTATGATAGAATAGTTTGTACTTCGTCCACCTTCGTCATTCTTCTTGAGGACTCCCTTGGCCACCAAATCATTGATATCATTCAAAGCCGTATCAGAAGAACATTTTGCAATCTTTGCCCATTTGCCCGTCGTGAGTTTGCCGAAAAAGTCATCGAACAGCATATTGACGATTTTCCGTTGCCTTTCATTGAATCTTTCTTCCTTATGGACATCCCAGAATCTCGCCTTCGAAAGAACTGAAGACAAGGTCTCCGTGGTTGATTCTATGGCCGCGTTCAAGCAATCAAGGAACCAAAGCAACCATTCTGT
>JAZLGQ010000065.1:0-6591 GCA_045616385.1 Candidatus Cryptobacteroides sp. | reverse complement strand
AAGAGCACTCTCAACGAGTTCGCCTGGGACGAGAACGAGATCGCCCTCGACAAGAAGTACGGCTCCTACGCCAGCGAGATCCACACCGACCTCCACGAGTGCCTCGGACACGGATCCGGCCAGCTCCTCCCCGGAGTAGCCTCCACTGCGATGGGGGAATACTCCTCAACCCTCGAGGAGGCTCGCGCAGATCTCTTCGGCCTGTATTTCTCAGCCGACCCCAAGATGGTCGAACTCGGCATAATGCCCGACACGGAGTGCTACAAGGCCGAATACGCAAGCTATATCCGCAACGGACTGATGGTGCAGTTCAACCGCGTCGAGCTCGGGCGCCCGAACACCGAGGCCCATATGCAGAACCGCAAGCTCATCGCCGAATGGTGCTATGAGCGAGGCGCCGCCGACAAGGTCATCGAGAAGAAGGTGCGCGACGGCAAGACCTATTTCGTGGTAAATGATTTCGAAGCCCTGCGCGGACTTTTCGCACAGCTGCTCGCCGAGATCCAGCGCATCAAGTCGGAAGGCGACTACGAGGCCGGCAAGGCCCTCGTGGAGAACTACGCCGTCAACATCGACCCCGCCATCCACAAGGAGGTCATCGAGCGCTATTCCGCTCTCGGCCTCAAGCCTTACGGAGGATTCATCAATCCCACCATCGTTCCCGTGGTCAAGGGCGGCAAGACGGTCGACTACGTTCTGGAATATCCTGAAGACTATCTCGAGCAGATGCTCGAATACGGGGAGAAATACGGAACCCTGTAGGAAGTCACCAAAATCGCCATTCTAGATAGCTAGAATGGCGATTTTCTTTTTCTTGTTCCCAATTCTTCGGGGTCATGGGGAAAAACCCTGTGTATTTGGCTCAAGAATCGCAAACGCCCAGAATTTGTAGTCGCACAGGAAGCGGAGACCGTTCCAGGTGCCGGTCATCTCCTTGCACACGCAGAAAACGACAACCAGGTACACCAGCGCCATAAAGGCCAGCATACATATTATTTCTATGATAGGTTGCGGCATAGATTATTGGGATTTGGTGTTTACTGCTTTTTACGGTATTTCTGATTTCTTGATTTCGGATGATTAGGATCCGTCATCTCAAGCACACCAAGTTCCAACAAAACTCCAATATTGTGACGTCTATTGTAATTCTGGTTCGAAAGACCGAGTCTATCCATTATCTCCTGAGCACTTCTGGGAACAGTACAGAAATTTACAATATCAATTTGTTTCTTGGTTAATTTTTCTTGGATAGTTTTCTTAGATAATTTGCCGTCTTCTTGGGTAGTTATCTTAGATATATCAGTTGATTCTTGGATAGTTTCACCATTTTCTTGGTTACTATTTCGCGGTATAGTAACTATGAACTCATACTTGGACTCGTCATTCTCGAATTTGGCATCCGGACATTTCTCCAGCACTCTGGCTATGCCACTACCAGCGCCAGTATAAGGAAGCATCAGGATAGCATTCTGGAAAAGAAAGCTGTTCCTTGGCATAGAGACTCCATTGCGGACATCATCCACTGATAGTTCGCCCGGTAGCGTGCCCGGGCTATGTATTTCAATCCGATTGTCGAAGATAAAGATTCTTATCGGCGCGCCATAGCACATGGACCTATGTACCAAGCAATTGGCGACCAGTTCGCCCAGTGCGTCGGGTGACACCTCAAGCTCACCGAGCGTATTGAAATCAGGCTTCACCTGAACAGATTTCAGATTGCGTTTGAAGAACCTCATTATCGTTTCAAACTGATGCTTGAGATTTCCCTCCATTTCGAAATCGTCCAGTTTGTCCCTGAACTGCGTTCCTCCCACGGAATTGCCAACAAAACTTATGCACTTGGCCGTCATTACGGGAAGGAATCTCTGAGGCGCCTTGCCGAACAAAAGCAATGCGGCCACAGTCATCTGTCCGTCGGGGCGAATAAATCGAAGGTTCCTCAAAAGATCTTCAACTGTCTTGCCATGAATGATCATAGACACCATCTGATTAAGATCGTGTTTTGAAGCATCATATCCGGCAGATTTGAGAACACCATTGAAGCGGGCTTCCAGATATGACGTCAGCGCGTTCTCGTCAATATCTTCCATCGTGGCATCTGGTACGGCAACTTCGTCACCCTTGAGTGTGCCACACTCCTCCATCATGACCATAAGCATGTTCTTATCCAGAACCCGCCGTTTATCGGAGCCGTTTTTTATCCAGACAACGCCCTTGGAATCCTGATATGGTTTGTTGTGGCCCTTGGGTATTTCTGCAATGACAACAACGCCGCCTTGAACCTTGACATTGTTGATGTCTATCACTATTCCAGGATTCAGGCAGTCGCTGGCAACGCTTGTCAGCAAGTTGGTGGTCTCCTGAACCTCCTTGTATGACAAAGGGTTGATTTCTCCTGTCTTATCCTTTATGCCTATGATAAGCTTTCCGCCTTTCTTATTGGCGAAAGCACTCATCTCTGCAGATATGTCATTCTTGTCCAAAGCCCTTTCCTTGAATTGGACTTTGCCTTGCTCTGCGAGATCACGAAGTTCCAGTAATTCCTTCTCTGTCATAACGAACAATTTGTGCAAATTTAGTGAAAATCAATCATCCAGCAACTTCACCACATTGGTTTTTATCTCCTTGTCGATTTCGCGGTAGCGGGAGAAGGCACGGGAGCCCTCGACGTGGCCGGAGAGGGAGGCGACAATGTTCGGGTTCTGGACTTTCTTGTAGAGATTGCCGATGAAGGTGCGGCGGGCCATGTGGCTGGCGGCCACTTCGCAGATCGGCTTCTTGTCCTCCTTCCCGGTGAGCGGGTCGATGATTGTCACCATTCTGTCGATACCCACAATGCGCAGCACCTCGCGGATGCGCTTGTTATACTGCTGCGCAGGGATGAACGGTAGCAGGCGACCATCGGGAAGTTTGCTGTATTTGCGTAGAATGGCCTTGGCCGTCTCGCTGAGCGGCACCACTACGGTGCGGCCGTTTTCCTTGATGGTCTTGGCCGGGATATATTCGATGGTGCCGTTGACCACGTCCCGGCGCGTGAGGCGCAGAAGGTCGCTGACACGGCATCCGATGTTGCACTGGAAGACGAACACATCCCTTTGCTCCTCAAGCCCTCTGGCAAGAGCCTTGTTCTGTGGTGCACGCACGTCATTCTTGAAATCGAAGTGATATATCTGCTGCATCTCATCCTTGGTGAGATACATAGGAGTGCCGTAATTCTCCTTGGGCATATTGTAGTCCTTGAAAGGAGAGCGGTCAATGTGTCCCGTGAGTTCGAGCCAGTTGTAGAACGCACGGATCTTCTTCATCAGGTCGGACATTGTGTTCTCCCCACGTGCGTGCGGAGGAGTCTTCTTATCCGGGATGGCCTCATAGATTTCGGGATACTGCTCGTAATATAGATGCTCGTTGCGCAGGAAGGCGGTCAAGTCGTCCAGTACTCTCTTATCGGTCTTGCGTACATCGAAGCGGCGGAAGCCCGGCGCAGTTTTCACCTTGAACATTTCATAACGGAGCAGGGCCCGCTTGATTACCATATACTGCTTACGCCTGCTCTCAGCCCGCTCCTTGGAATTCACGAAAGAATCAAAGAGAGCTGCGACATCCTCGGCCGGATCGATATCCGCCTGCTGCTCTTCTTCGGTCTGAGCCTGGTAGTAGGCAGCAAGCACGGATTCCAGCCAGGAGGAGTCGATGCCATCCTTGTCCTCACAGGAATAGTAGCTGTTGGAGATGTATTCTTCAAGGGCAACCTGCTCACGGTTGAAGGTCTGGCGCAATTCGTCCGGAAGACGCATCTTGGTCTTCAGCTTATGAGTCTTGTCATCCCAGTATTCCGGGTTGACGGTAAGGCGCATCCCGGCACCATAGGCCTCGGCACCATCAGCGGAGCCAATCTTTTCCCCGACTGCGGCCACGGCTTCTAGAGTCTGACAGCAGCATCACAGATTGCAGCCACCGACTCCCTGTGGGAAATGAATATGACTGTCTTCTCTCTGTGACAGAAGTCGCGTAGATTTTGCAGCAGCACCTTCTCGGTCTCTACGTCAAGGGCTGACGTAGCCTCGTCGAGTACAAGCACATTGCCGGAGCACAACAGTGCACGTGCAATGGCGATTCTCTGACTCTGCCCCTCGCTGAGGCCGGATCCGGTCTCGCCGCAGCGCGCATCAAGTCCTTCCGGCAGGTTGAGCACGAAGTCCGCCGCAGCCAGCTGCAGCGCTTCACGCATAGCATTCTCATCGGCATCGGCATTTGCCATAAGCAAATTGTCGCGGATAGTGCCGCTCATCAGGCTGTTGCCTTGCGGCACATACATAAAGTTGCGCCGGGTTGCCGCCGACACCGGATACCCTTCGATAAGGACTTCTCCGGAAGACGGCCTCAGCAGGGCAAGGATGAGGCGTATGAGCGTACTCTTGCCGACACCCGTAGAGCCGGTGACCTCGGTTATCTCCCCCGCCTTGAAAGTGCAGGAGAAGCCGTCGAAGACAGGAACGGACTGCCCTTCATAAGCAAAGTGAAGGTTGTTGATCCGGATTTCGGGAGCTTTGCTGAAAATGAGCGGCTCGCCTTCGTCCTCCATTGGAATATCAGTCAGCTCCGACAGACGTTCTACCGACGACAGGGCATTAATGAAACCGGGGACGTGATGCACCAGTTCGGCTATGGGCCTCTGTATCTGACCCACCAGTTGGAGGAACGCAGTCATAATACCGAATGTCACGGTCCCGCTCTTGATGCCGAACACTCCCCAAAGGAATGCCGTAGCATAGCCGAACATAAAGCCGACGCCCATAAATGAGCGGGAGATAGCATTGTAGTTGAGACGTCGCACCGTGTTGCCCCGGACATCCCGGAGTATCCATCCGAACTTCTCCATCACCCTCCCGGCCCCGACCAGAGTGAGGACCAGCACCCTGTTCTGGAGATTCTCCTGTATGTGCTGCTGCGCTTCACTCTCCTTCTCCCTGATAGTATTGGTGAGCCGGCGGAGCACCTTATAGAACATCCTGCTTCCGAACAGACCGACAACCATAAGACCGACGAGCAGCCATAGCAAGTTCGGTGCAAGCACAAACATATAGACGGAAGCAGCCAGAAGCTGACATGCAATCACCACGATGTCGGGGAGCTTCACGCAGATGAGCTCGACGGTCACCCTCACGTCCTCCGTCAGACGATTGACGAGGTCACCGCTATGATGAGCCTCCCGTCCCGTCCAAACTCCCTTCAGCAGGTCGGCGAACAGCTTGTAACGCATCTCGTTCTGCGTCTCGACCACCAGGAAATTCTGCCACCAGGAAGCACCTGCATTGCAGATGATCTGCACAGCCATAATGACCACCATAGCCACCGCGTAGGGGGCCAAAGGCTTGTTGACAAGTCCTGTGGCTATGTCAACGATTATCTTGCTGAGCCAGACGAAGGTCACTGATGCAGCCACCCTCACAAGCCCGATGAGCACGTTGACAAGAAGCCTCGCGCGCACCGGCCTGATCAATTCCCGGAGACTGGTCATACAGTTCCCGAAACTCTTCATCGGATTACTCCAGCAGTCCCGCTTCAGTCCATTTCGCAACAAGGTCCCGAACATCCGCAAGGGCTTGATCCTCTCCCACGTCATACTTCTCCAGAAGCAGGCCGCAGAGGGTCTTCTCGTCGAATTCCTTGCCGTCAACGGACTCCCAAAGATAGGCAGCCGCATCGTTCAAAACCACCATCTTGTTGAAATTAACAAGTTTAAGCCCCTCCGCAACCACGACATGGGCGCGGCCAAGCACTCTCATTCTGAATCCTTCCTTAATTTTCATATCAATCGCCTGTATATTCCTAAAATTATGCGTCTCACAGGCATCAGGCGATGCCAGATACGACCGTCGTGCATCTTCTTCGTACGTCCTTTCTCATCCTGAATCTCCACCACGGTGCCCCTGATATCACTCTTGCGGCAGGACTCCGTGCCCTTGAGGTTGCCGTCGCCCATAAGGGTCAGGTCCTCCCCGTCGATCCTGATGATACGATGGAGGATGAACCTGCCGGAAGGCATTCTTACAAATACGATATCGCCTATGGCAACGTTTTCGAGCTTCCGCAGCTTGACGCTGTCCCTATTGTCCCTGATGAACGGAAACATACTCGAGCCGCGGACCTTGAACGTCACGTCCTTCCCCTCGGACAGGCATTTCAGCATCGCTTCATATATTGTGTAATCGTCAGACGCCAGTCTGAGGGCATTTCCGGTGCCTTCATAACAGGTCCTGGCGGCATCCGCGTCAGGAAGACACTCCAGTTCATACGCCGGCACCACCGTGCAGAACGCCGCGATGGCGGCGTGCTGGGCATCGGCCATCGCCTTGTCGGCGCGGAAGCCCGAGCAGGACGGGAATATGGCCGCATACGCCTCGGGGACGCTCACGCGACACAGCGCATTGTGGGGCGCCTTGGTGATGCTCACGACAGCGCGCACCGGCACGGATTCATTCCTGTAGCAGGGCGTCTTGCCGCTCCAGGGGGAGCCGTAGACGACAACGGTGCCGTCAGGATTGACCCGGACCAAGGGATTGTCATCATTGAGCAGCCTGCTGCCGGGGA
>JAZLGQ010000064.1:0-9890 GCA_045616385.1 Candidatus Cryptobacteroides sp. | reverse complement strand
CAGATTGTACGCACGCTGGAGCGCCTGATGCGTGAACTCGGCGTGAAAGTCGTCTGCAACAAGAAAATAGCCGGCATCTCGGAACTGAATGCAGACTGCGTCGTGGTTACCGCAGGAGGAAACAGTAAGGCAGCCCTTCAGAGGCTCCTAACGCCTGATGTCAGCGTAACAGACACCGTGCCTTCGCTTTTCACTTTTAAGATCGCAGACGAGAACCTCTGCGCCTTGATGGGAACCGTTGTTGAGAATGTCGCTCTTAGTCTCGCCGGTACGACATTCCGATCTCACGGCACGCTGCTGGTCACCGACTGGGGCGTAAGCGGACCGGCCACCTTGAAACTAAGCTCTTATGCCGCAAGGCACCTCGCCGGCAGCGGTTACCGCGCCACGCTGCTGGTCAACTGGCTGGACAGCACGGAATCCGAAGCGCGACAGATTCTGGACGACTGCATTTCCGGCAACGGGAAGAAATTCGTGTCAAACGCGCACCCGGAGGGGATGACGGAACGGCTCTGGCTGCATCTGCTGCAACGGGCAGGGCTGAGAAGCGACCTGCGCTGGCAGGAACTCGGGAACAAGGGGCTCAACAGACTTGTGAGCACTCTCACGGCAGACAGCTATCAGATAGTGGGACGCGCGCGCTTCAAGGAGGAATTCGTTACCTGCGGCGGGGTTGACCTGGCCGGCATTGACCTCAACACTTTGGAAAGCAAGACTCATCCCGGGCTGTTCTTCGCCGGAGAAGTACTGGACATAGACGCAATCACGGGCGGATTCAACCTACAGGCCGCCTGGTCCACGGCTTTTGTGGCAGCACGCGCAATATCGGCTGAAAAGTAGTATATTTGAAGCATGATTATCTTCATCACAGGCATTACTTCCGGCTTTGGCAAGGCCATGGCCGAAAGGCTCTCTGCTGACGGGCATACCGTTTATGGCACTCACAGACACGCCGTGGATTTCATCCCGGGAGTCACCTACATCAAATGCGACTCCACCGACGAGAGCCAGGTGGAAACGGCCGTCAACCAGGTGGTTGAAAAGGCCGGAAGAATAGATGTGTTCATCAACAACGCCGGAATGGGCATAGGCGGCCCGATCGAGTTCACGTCTAACAAGGATGCCGAACGCCAGATGGACGTGAATTTTATGGGTATGGTACGTTTCCTCCACGCCGTGGTTCCGGTGATGCGCAGACAGGGCGGCGGCAGAATCATCTGCTTCAGCTCCATCGCCGGCAAGCTGGGACTGCCGTTCCAGGGCTTCTATTCTGCTTCCAAGTTCGCCATCGAAGGCTACTGCGATGCTCTAAGGCTTGAGGTCAAACAGTTCGGCATAGACGTGGTCGTGATTGAACCCGGCGATTTTGCCACCGGATTCACGGGAGCGCGCAAGAAAGTCGAGGATAATGGCGCATATGAGGCCTATCCATCCTACAAGGCATCCATCGAGGGTATGGAAAACGACGAGAGAACAGGCCTCAAGCCTGAATATCTGGCAGGAAAGATATCGAAGATTGTCGCAGCCAGGAACCCGAAGTGCAGCTATGTTATAGCTACCCTTGTTCAGAAAAGCTCGATTCCTCTGAGCGTGATTCTCCCTAAGAAACTCTGGAACAGGATTTTTGCAAGCTGGTACGGACTCTAGCGGGCCAGCCAGGCAAGGAAAGCGTCAACCCTCGAGCGGGCGACCACCATCTTCGGACCTATAGACGGGTGAACCTCCACCACATAACGTCCTGCGTTCTTTTTTGCGCTGTCTATAGACGCAAGCGACACTATGCAGCCTCTGTTGATACGGAAAAATCTTGACGGGTCGAGATTGTTTTCTATCGACTCGATTGTTGCGTCTATGAGGTAGCGGTTTCCGTCGTTGGCGACCAGATAGTTGCTCTTGTTCTCGGAAAAGAAGAACGCTATCTGCTCTGTAGTCACTGGGACGATACGGTCGTTCAGGTGGACTATCCATCTCTGTTTGAACTCCGGCTCCGGCTCCACCACGCGCTTGCTGATAAGGTTCATCACGAACTCGAACGAGAAGCCCAGCACCATCGTGGTGACGAACGTCGAGGTGGCATAGACCCACACCGTCTCGCCCATAAGCGGAATGAGAAGCTTAGGAAGCGAATTGCCTATGAGGTAGGCCATCACGTTCACGATAATGACAGCGGCTATGATATAGAACACCTTCATTTCACGCTGGTAACAGAGTATGAAGGTCATCGCTATGGTCAGAAGCGTCAAAACGTGCTCATCTGCAACACCTAACGCCCTGCAAGACAGGCAGCAGAACAAATGCAGCACTGCAAACAGAACAATCAGGGCGGTGTATTTTTTAACGATTTTCATCAAAGAAAGATATTGTTATCTCCACAAAGATAAAAATTCGTCGCTAAAAACCGCAATTTCATCCAAAAATTCAAGCAACCCGTCACACGCGTGCGATATTGATTATCAATTTGCCTATCTTGCAAAAGTTTCGAAACACTAACCACTGATTCTATGACCAAGCAGCAAAGCCTGTCTTTCTGGCAATTGTTCAACCTCAACTTCGGATTTTTCGGAGTACAGATAGCATACGCCCTGCAAAGCGCGAACATCAGCCGCATATTTGCGACCCTCGGAGCAGATCCCCATCAACTGAGTTTCTTCTGGATACTTCCGCCGCTTATGGGAATGATCGTCCAGCCGCTCATAGGCAAATGGTCCGACAGGACCTGGTGCCGCATCGGCCGCAGAAAGCCATATCTTCTGGTAGGCGCCATCGTAGCAGTAGCCGTAATGATGCTTCTGCCCAATGCCGGCAGTTTCAATCTCGGAAAGGCTTATCTTTTCCTCGGGCTCAACGCAGCAATGTGGTTCGGACTGTTCTCCCTCATCTTCCTCGACACATCCATCAACGTTGCAATGCAGCCGTTCAAGATGATGGTGGGCGATATGGTCGGCGAGGCACAGAAGGCCAAGGCTTACTCCATCCAGAGCTTCCTCTGCAACGCCGGAAGCCTTGTAGGATACCTGTTCCCTATATTTTTCACCTGGATCGGTCTTGCCAACACGGCGCCCGAGGGTGTGATTCCCGATTCAGTCATCTGGAGCTTCTATTGCGGGGCCGCCATCCTCATCCTGTGCGTCCTTTTCACATTCTTCAAGGTAAAAGAAATGCCTCCGGAAGAGTATGCCGAATTCCACGGTCTCGATACAACGGACGCAGCCGGAGAAAACGACAATCCCGGCTTCATAAAACTCCTGAAACGTGCACCAAGAACATTCTGGACGGTCAGCCTTGTGCAGTTCTTCTGCTGGGCGGCATTCCTTTTCCTTTGGACATACACCAACGGCGCCATCGCAGAGACCTGCTGGGGCACCACCGACGCGGCGTCTTCAGGTTATCAGGCCGCCGGCAACTGGGTTGGCGTGCTGTTCGCCGTCGAGGCAGTGGGCGCTATGCTCTGGGCATTCGCGATTCCGCGTTTCAAAACGCTGCGCCAGGCATATACCGTGAGCCTTCTCATAGGTGCCGCCGGCTTCCTGTCGGTATTCTTTTTCCACAACCAGTATCTGCTCATCATCAGCTTCCTTCTTATAGGTGTAGTCTGGGGGGCGATGCTTGCGATACCGTTCACCTTCGTGACCAACGCCCTCACCGACCATATCGGAACCTATCTGGGCTTGTTCAACTGTGCAATCTGCCTTCCTCAGATCATTGCCGCCGCCTGCGGCGGACTTGTACTCGGCCTGGCCGGCGAAAGCCAGGTCAATATGTTTATCGCCGCGGCAATACTTCTTGTCTGCGGCGCCGCTGCGACTTTCCTTGTGAAAGAACACAACCAATCATAATTTCTTAACCACAATCCTAATGAAAAAAATCCTGACTATCCTTACGGTCATCGCCCTTTCAGCGGCGATGTCTGTAAACGTATCCGCCCAGGGAGGATACGAAGTGAAGGGTACGGTTACCGACCAGTCCGGACCTGTCATTGGGGCCACTGTCGCTGAACAGGGCACTACAAATGGCACGGTTACCGGATTAGACGGTGACTATTCACTCAAGGTGTCTTCTGCAAATGCCGTCATCGAGGTAAGTTGCATAGGTTACACCACCGCTTCTTTCAAGGCTTCTGAAATGCCGGCCAATCTCGTACTTTCAGAGGACAACGAATTCCTCGACGAAGTAGTTGTAATCGGTTACGGCACCGTGAAGAAGAGCGACATGACAGGCTCTGTATCTGCAGTAAAGGCCGACCAGTTGAACAAGGGTATCGTAACTTCACCTACCGACCTGCTCCAGGGCAAGTCAGCCGGTGTCGTCATCACCACAGGTGACGGTGCCCCGGGTTCAGCATCAACCATCAGAATCCGCGGCGGCTCATCACTCAACGCCTCCAACGACCCTCTCGTGGTCATCGATGGCCTGCCTGTTTCCAACGATGGCATCAGCGGCACAAGCAGCGCCCTCGCTTCCATCAACCCTAACGACATCGAGAGCTTCACTGTCCTCAAGGATGCCTCCGCTACCGCAATCTTCGGTTCACGCGCTTCCAACGGTGTCATCATGATCACCACCAAGAAGGGCCAGAACAGCGGCAAGATCCCTCACATCGACGCCGACTTCACTGCATCCGTAAGCCAGAATGCCAAGTATCTGAACGTACTTGACGCAAACGGCCTCCGTAGCCTCGTCGGTAAGGTGTACGGAGAAGACAGTGATAATTACAGGAGTCTCGGCAACGCCAACACTGATTGGCAGAAGGAAATCTTCCAGCTCGCCCAGACCTATGAGGCAAATGTCGCCATCTCAGGAAAGGCAGGCAACCAAAAGTGGAGCCTTCCTTACCGCGTTGCCATCGGCTACCTCAATAACGGAGGTACCCTGAAGACATCCAAGATGTCACGCGAGACCATCGCAATCAACCTCAATCCGTCTTTCCTTGACAACCATCTCACCATCAACCTGAATGCCAAGGGAATGAATATGGACACCCGCTTCGCTAATACCGGAGCCATCACCCAGGCCGTCCAGTACGACCCGACACGTCCGGTTTACGACCCGAACGGTCTGAACGGATACAGCTGGTGGAACTATGGCAAAGGCACCTTCACCGTTGACAACTGCAACACGATGGCGAACCAGAACCCTGTCGCCCTCATCAACGACAAGAAGGATCTCAGTAATGCAAAGCGCTTCCTCGGCAACGCCCAGATCGACTATAAGATCCACGGTCTCGAGGACCTCCGCCTCAACCTCAACCTCGGTATTGACTATACACGTTCCAACGGTACCGTCGACGTGGCTCCCGACACTGAGCAGAGCATGCACTCAACCAACCAGCAAGCCAACAACCACGCTTCCGGTTATCATACGAATTACAGCCAGACCAAGATCGACCAGACTCTCGAACTATACGCCGACTACAGCCATACATGGGCCGAAAAGCACAGTTTCGAGGCTATGGCAGGTTATAGCTGGCAGCATTTCTACAGCGAGTCATTCAATGAGACCTACAAGGCCGACAGCACCCCTAAGACAGACGCGAGCTACTATCTGAGCAACCCTGTCACAGGTAAGGGTGAGCTCTTCCTCGTCTCATTCTTCGGCCGTCTGAACTATGGTTACGACAACCGCTACCTCCTCACTGCAACCTTCCGCGCTGACGGAACCTCACGCTTCACAAACAACAAATGGGGCCTCTTCCCTTCAGTCGCATTCGGCTGGAACGTGAAGAACGAGGAGTTCCTCAAATACGCAGGATCGGTTTCCGCATTGAAGGTACGTCTCTCTTACGGTCAGACCGGTCAGCAGGATCTCGGAAGCGGTTACTACCCGACTCTTGCAACCTATGTTTACAACACCAACGCGTGCATGTATCCGTTCGGCGCTGAATACATTCAGCCTATCACCGCAAAGGGTTACAACGCAGACCTCAAGTGGGAGACCACGACCACCTGGAATGCAGGTATCGACTACGGCTTCCTCGGCGACAGGATCTACGGTAGCATCGACTTCTATAAGCGTTTCACCAAGGACCTCCTCAACTACACTCCTGTAGCGGCGGGCGCCAACCTTTCAAACTACCTGAACGCCAACATCGGTGACCTTGAGAATACCGGTGTCGAGTTTGAGATCAACGCAATCCCTGTCCAGACACGTGACTGGTCCTGGACCATCGGTTTCAATGCCGCCTGGAACAAGACCCTCATCACCCGCCTCACCAACGAGGACGAGAGCGAGAACTACCACGGAGTTGACACCGGCGGCATCAGCGGCGGCACCGGCAACACCATCCAGGTACACCAGAGCGGCCAGGCTCCTAACTCATTCTTCGTATACCAGCAGGTTTACGACACCAACGGAAATCCTCTTGAAGGCATCTATGTCGACCGCAACGGCGACGGTGTGATCAACACCAACGACAAGTACTGCTTCCACAAGGCTGCTCCGGACTGGACCTTCGGTTTCAACACCAGGGTTTCATACAAGGCCCTCACCCTTGCGATGAACGCACACGCGAACCTCGGCAACTATGTCTACAACAACGTTATGAGCAACGGTGACCTTCTGACCGACCTCAGCACCAACAGCTTCATCAACAACCGTTATTATACCGCAGAAAAGCACAACTTCCAGAACTTCGCCCAGTACTGGTCAGACATGTATGTCACCAATGCTTCATTCCTGAAGATCGACAACATCACGCTCAGCTACTGCTTCAAGCTCACCGAAGCTGCAGGACGCGACATGAATCTCAACGTATTCGGCACGGTACAGAACGTCGCCACCATTACGGGATACGAGGGCATCGACCCTGAAATATTCTCGGGCATCGACAACAATATGTACCCAAGACCACGCACCTACATTCTTGGTGTGAAGTTCAATTTCTAATTTAACACCACAGAGATATGAAAAAGATTAAATTTATTGCATCAGCCCTCGTGGCAGTAATGGTTGCAGGCTTCACATCCTCTTGTGTTAAAGACCTCGACGTTACCCCTATTGACCCGAATACCGTACTTCCTGAGGACGTGCTCAATTCAGACGCTGCGTTCGGACAGTTCCTCGCGAAGTGCTACCAGGGACTCTGCTCATCAAGCTCTTACGGTGAAGACGGCGGTCCAGACATTGACGGTGTGGACGGCGGTTACGGCCAGTACTTCCGCGCTGTAGTAAACCTTCAGGAGCTCACCACCGATGTGATGACCTGCTGCTGGAACGACGGTACCCTCTTTGATCTGCACAACCTCTGCTGGAACTCTTCCAACGAGTTCGTGTTCAGTATGTATATGCGCATCTTCTTCCAGATCAGCCAGTGCAACGAGTTCATCCGCAGATCAAACGATTCAAAGATCGAAGGATATACCCACAAGGAGCAGTACATCGCTGAAGCTCGCGCACTCAGGCTCCTCAGCTACTACCACGCAATCGATATGTTCGGCAACGTTCCTTTCTCTACCGAGGAGAACAGCGTCGGATCAGAAGGCCCTCAGCAGAAAATGCGCGGCGACCTCTTCGACTGGATGGTAGAAGAATGCAACGACCTTCTCGATGGTATTGCGCTCAGCGCTCCGGGCAATGCCCAATACGGCCACGCCGACAAGGGTCTCGTGATGATGATCCTCGCCAAGCTCTACCTCAACGCAGAAGTCTGGAAGGGCCAGCCTATGTACGACAAATGTGCTGAAGTATGCGAAGACCTCATGCCTTGGTATGGTCTCCACGACAATTACAAGGACCTCTTCTGCGCCGACAACCATCTCTGCACAAGCAATATCACCTTCTTGGGTGACGAGATAATTTTCGCCGCGCCTCAGGACGGCAACCAGCTTCATTCCTATGGTTCCACCAACTTCCTTGTGTTCGCAAGCACCTGGTCAGTTACCGGAAAGCCGGAGAAGACGATGGACGTTGCACAGGTGGGCATTTCTTCAGGATGGTCAGGCCTCAGCCTTACCGGAACTTTCACAAGCAAATTCGAAGAGAATGACGCTCGCGCAATGTTCTTCAAGGGTGGTTACAGCCAGTACATCACCGCCCTCCGCGATGCCGACGGCGCTTCAGAAGGCTGGAAATCAATGAAGTTCAGCAACATCAACCACGACGGCAGCGCAGCCCAGGCGCAGGGATTCGTCGACACCGACTTCCCTGTATTCCGTTTCGCCGACGTCCTCCTCATGTATGCTGAGTGTGCAGCACGCGGAGCAGGCAATGCTTCTGACGGTCAGACCTACTTCGACGAGGTTCGCGCACGCGCAGGCCTCGGCCACCTCGCTCTCACACTTGACAATCTCATCGACGAGCGCGGACGCGAGCTCTATATGGAAGGCTTCCGCCGCCAGGACCTCATCCGCTTCGGCCTATTCACAACCGACAAATACCTTTGGGAATTCAAGGGCGGCACTCTGGATGGAACATCCGTTGACAGCAAGTTCAACCTGTTCTCCATCCCATCAGCCGACCTCAACTCAAACGGTAACCTCAAACAAAATCCAGGTTATTAGCAGATGAATATGAAAAAGTTATTCCTTACATCCATAATAGCTCTCGCAGGACTGTTTGCAACATCCTGCGTACAGGAGCACATCGATGTTGTCTACAATCCGTCAAAAGTGACCACACAGGTTCTCGGCGACTTCACCGGCTGCGAGCTCTCTGAAGACGGAGCGCCTATTACAGCTCAGTTCAACCCGGCGAACTTCAATATCAAGGTTCCCGTCAGTTATTCTCTTTTCGTAAACACACAGGGTGGAGATTTCGGCAATGCCAAGAAGGTTGATGCGTCAATCGGCGACGGCAAGATCTCCATCGAGCAGCCTAAGCTCAACAAGGTTCTCGGCACACTGGGCGCTACCCCTGGCGAGGAATTCCCTGTTGAATTCAGACTCGATGCATTCATAATGAACGAAAAAGGCGCAGTCGAGAACACAAGGCAGAGCTCCAACCTCGTCAGTGCCGTTTTCACCACATATGAGACCGAGAAGATTCTCGATGTCTGTGACGTTCCCGGTGACTATCAGGGATGGGCTCCATCTGATTACCCGAAACTCTTCAACTACTCCAATGACGGCACCATCTATCGCGGCGTAATCGACTTCCAGTGCAACAAAGAAGACGGCAGCGCAGCCAACGGCTTCAAGATCACCTACGGCGGCAACTGGGACAACGATTCAGGCAACTGGGGCAGCGCAAGCCAGAGCGAAGCGGCCGAGGCTGCAAGCGTACAGCTCATCAACGGTGATGGCTCACAGAACATCATCTGCTACGGCGAGAAGAGATACTATCTGTTCTCATTCAACAAGGACCAGCTCGTGCTCACAAAGCTTATGTCATTCGACAAGGTCGGTGTAATCGGCCTCAACGGAGACTGGGACAATGACGTCGAGATGACTTACAATATGTACAAGGGCCGCTTCTGGGCCGACGTTGATGCTGCCAGCGCAACAGAGTTCAAGTTCCGTCTTGACGGCGCATGGGACAACAACTGGGGTGGAAACCTCGACAACCTTGCCGGCGGCGGCGACAACATCCCTATCGAAGCGGGCCAGTACCGTATCTACTTCTATATGAACGATGAAGTTCTTACCGCATCAATTGACGCAACTATGTACGGCCAGGAGGAACCGGGTATTGACGAACCGGAACCGGAGCCTGTAACATATGAGGGCTGGGGCTTGATCGGCGACTTCAACGAATGGGCCGCTGACGTGGAGATGACCGAGAAGGATGGAGTCTGGACAGGCTACATCAATGTCACTGCAGACCAGGGTTGGAAACTCCGCAAGGATGCAGGCTGGGACGAAAATGTCGGTGGTGTCTTCACCGCTCTCGACACTCCTTTCGAGGCTGTTGCCGGAGGTGACAACATCGTCATAGGAAAAGACGGCTTCTTCAAGGTT
>JAZLGQ010000063.1:0-2461 GCA_045616385.1 Candidatus Cryptobacteroides sp. | reverse complement strand
ATAGTTGACAAGTCCTACGACAAGATATACGGCACGGTGCCCTTCACCGAAGGGATGAAGAAGATGGCGATGGACAACTTCGCACTGATTCTTGACAACAAGCACGCAGGAGTAGTGCTTGACGAGAACAACAAAGTGATTGCCCTCGGTCTGTGCTTCCCCTGCATAGCCAGGCCTATGCGGATTGCCGGAGGTCATCTCACTCCGCGTGCGCTGCTTGCAATGCTCCGGGCCATAAAGCATCCCGATGTGATAGACCTCGGCCTGATAGGTGTGGACCCCGAATATGTAAACCGCGGCGTGAGCGTAGTGATAGCCAACGAGCTTGCAAGAATGCTCAAGGATCCCCATATCAAATATGCGGACACCAACCTCAATCTGGTTGACAACGCAGCCATAATCAACCTCTGGAAGCGCTTCGATGCCCGGAAGAACAAGCATCGCAAGGCTTATGTAAAGAAACTTGTATGATAAAGATAGCAGTTGACTGCTTCGGCGGAGACCACAGCCCCGATGCAAACATAGACGGCGCTCTGGCCGCCCTCGGAAATTTCCCTGACCTGTACATCATCCTCACAGGCGATGCCGGACTGTTGAAGGAAAGGCTCGCCACCCGCAGATATGACGCCTCGCGCCTGGAAATCGTGGACGCCCCCGAAGTCATAGGCTGCGACGAGAAACCCACCGATGCCATCAGGCTCAAAAGGAACAGTTCGATGATAAAGGCCATCAGGCTGCTCCGTGACGAGGACGACATAGCCGGAATGGTGAGCACCGGCTCCACGGGTGCGCTGGTGGCAGGAGCCCTGACGAGACTGGGAGTTCTTGAAGGCGTCATCCGCCCCGCATTCTGCCCTCTGCTGCCTACGATGAAAGGCGGCATAGTGGGAATCTGCGACAGCGGCGCGAACCTCGACATCACCGCCGCCTACCTCAAGCAATACGCCATAATGTCATCCCTCTACCTGGAGAATGTCTATGGCGTCAAGTCGCCGCGCATAGCGTTGCTGAACGTGGGACTTGAGGCGGAAAAAGGCGATTCGCTGCGTCAGGAGGCTTATTCGGTATTGTCTGAGCTGCCCTGCATCAATTTCGTTGGCAATATGGAGAGCCGCGACCTGCTTTCCGGGAAATACGATGTAGTGGTCTGCGACGGCTTTTCCGGAAACGTGCTTGTCAAGACGACCGAAGGCACCGCCATCGAACTCCTTATGAAGGTCAAGGAAAGCATCTTCTCTCGCACGGTTTACAAGATCGGGGCCCTGTTCCAGAAGAAGATGTTCAAGGACCTCAAGGAGATGATGAACTACCAGAATTACGGCGGCAGCGTGCTCCTCGGCGCGCGCAAGGTCGTGGTCAAGGGACACGGCAGCAGCAAGGCCGTAGCCGTGGAGAAATGCATTGAACAGGCCTACAGAATGGAAGCCAGCGCCCTCTCCGCCAAGATAGAGGAGGCTCTGGACAAATACGATAAATACGAAATATAGTCTATGTTCGACGAAGTTCAGAAAATACTTGCAAAGCAGTTGCGTCTGGACCCCTCAAAGGTTCAGCCCTCATCCCGCATCAAGGAGGATCTCGGAGCCGACTCCCTCAACATCCTACAGCTCCTTATGAAAATCGAGGATGACTACGGAATAGTCATCCCCGATGAAAAACTCGCCACTTTCGATACCGTTCAGGACGTCGTGGCTTATCTTGACGCTCAGAAAGCTAGTCTTTGAGCAGCTGCTCGCTACGGGCTATGAAGTCCGCCAGCGCCTTGCCCTTGAGCATGCCGTTGCCGAGCAGTGCCAGATCGACAATCTGATGAAGCAGGTCGGAGGTGTTTTCCTTGTCGGCCCATATCTTTGCGACGAGAGGATTCTCCATATTGACCTTGATGTTGTAGGCTTCGGGCAGGGTTCCGTAGAAGTTCATTCCACCTCCCATAGCGCTCATTTCGCGATAGCGGCGCATGAACTCGCTCTGAGTGATGAGTACGGGTGCGCTGTTCTCTCCCAGGTTCTCAGGCTCTATCATATAGTCGTTGCCTTCGGGAAGGGCTGCCTTGAAGAGCTCCTCAAGGGCCTTTTTGTCATCGTCGCTCATTTCGGGCTTCACCTTCTCCTCCTTGGGGATGAGGGCATCCGCTGAGTCGCTGTCCACGCGGGCGAAACGGCTGTTCTCCAACTTGGTCTCAAGCAGGTTGACGAAGTGTGAATCCAGCTCGCAGTCCATCAGCAGCACGTCGTATCCCTTGTTCTTTGCAGCCTCTATCCAGCTGTACTGGTTCTGCACGTCGGTGGCGTAGAGATAGACCACTTTCTTGTCCTTGTCAGTCTGCTCGCCCTCAATGGCCTTGCGATAGTCCTCCAGACTGAAATACTTGTTGTCGGTATTCTTCAGAAGCGCGAATGCCAAAGCCCTCTCGCAGAACTTCTCGTCGCTGAGCATTCCGTACTCGATGAAGAGCTTGATG
>JAZLGQ010000062.1:0-9244 GCA_045616385.1 Candidatus Cryptobacteroides sp. | reverse complement strand
ATCTGCAGGTTAACCGGGCAGGCACCCACGCAGCGCGGATTCTTGCAATGCAGGCAGCGGCTTGCCTCAAGCATAGCCTCTTCCTTGTCGTAGCCCTGGCATACTTCTTCGAAATTGGTCGCACGGACCATAGGATCCTGTTCGCGTACAGGTACTCTTGGTATCTTGTTTGCCATTATTTTCCCCTCCCTATTTTACAAACGTGATGTTCATTGGCCTCGGCCTCTTCGGCCTTGTACTGGCCCTGACGGCGCATCGCCTCGTCGAAATCGACTTCGTAACCGTCGAATTCGGGGCCTTCCACGCACGCAAAGCGCGTCTTTCCACCCACCGTCACACGGCAGGCGCCGCACATTCCCGTGCCGTCGACCATCAGAGAATTGAGGCTGACGATGATAGGAATGCCAAGCTTCTTGCAGGTAAGCGTAGAGAATTTCATCATTATCATAGGCCCGATGGCGACTGCCTGAGTGTATTTCCTGCCTTCGGCGACAAGTTTCTCAAGCATTGCCGTACCCACTCCGTGGAAACCCTCGGAGCCGTCATCCGTGCAGATGAACAGATTGTCCGCCACGCTGCGGAACTCATCGACATAGATGAGAAGATCCTTGGTTCTTGCACCGACGATGACATCGACCGGCACATTATGCTCGTGAAGCCACTTCACCTGCGGATAGACGGGAGCGGTGCCCACGCCGCCGGCGATGAACACGTACCTCTGTCCGGCAAGTTCCTCCGCAGGCATAGAGCAGAAGTCGGATGCGTTGCCGAGAGGGCCGACCACATCGGAAAACGCTTCGCCCGGTTCGTGGGCGATGATGTCCGAGCTTGACGCTCCGATTTTCTGAGTGACAATCGTGACGGTGCCTTCCCCGGCATCATAATCACTGATGGTGAGAGGGATTCTCTCCCCCTTTTCGTCCGCACGGACGATGAGGAACTGGCCGGGCTTTGCGGCTGCAGCCAGCCTCTGCGCCGACACCTTCATCCTGCAGATATTGGGTGTCAACATTTCTTTAGTTAAAATCTGATACATATTTCGTATATTTGCTTACCATATTAACTAATAATGAACAAACTTAATAACTCATTCTCAACGGCCTGCAAAGCGGTCCGTACAGGCAAGTTCTGGAAAGAACTGTTCATAATGACCATCGGTATATTCATCGCCGCAGCAGGCGTGTATTATTTTCTTGTCCCGAGCAAGCTCGTCGTCGGCAGCATCTCCGGTCTGTCCATCGTCCTGAGCGCATTGTTCACCAACGCCGGGATAGCCGTCAAAGTATCAACCATCGTCCTCATAATCAATGCGATACTGCTGATTCTGGCCTATTTCCTCATAGGTTCCGAATTCGGCATCAAAACAGCATACACCGCACTCATCCTCGGCCCCCTGATGGATATATGGGAAAAAATCTACCCATATACCAACCTCGTCGACACCGGTTCCGCCATCCCTTCCGTGATGGGCGACCTGTGGTTCGACCTCATCTGCTTCGTACTCATCCTGAGCGCCTCCCAGGCAATTATGTTCAGCATCAACGCCTCAACCGGAGGCCTCGACATTCTTGCAAAGATAGTAAACAAATACTTTCACTTCGACATAGGAGTGTCTGTTACCATCGCGGGCGTCATCATCTGCTGCACGGCCTTTTTCGTCAACCCGTTCCGACTGGTCATCATCGGCCTCATCGGCACCTGGATAAACGGCCTCATCATTGACTACTTTATGATGAGCATCTCCCGCAAAAAGCGTGTCTGCATCATCTCAAAGGACACGGAAATCATCCGTGACTTCATCATCAACAAGGTCGGGCGCGGCTGCTCTATCTATCAGGTCAAGGGCGGTTTCAGCGGTGACATCAACGAGGAGATCCAAAGCCTTCTTACCAAGGACGAATTTGCCGACCTTATGAAATGGCTGCGCGAAAACGATGTCCAGGCATTCATCACTGCAGGCAACGTGAGCGAAGTTTACGGCCTGTGGAACAAGCACAGCCGCCACCATCACATCAATTGATGAACAGAATCTCCCTGTACTTCGGGAGTGGCCACCTGTCATCATCGACAATCTCTTCGAGCTGGTCGAGACACTTCCGTATGTCAAGGAGCGATCTGCCTATATCATAATAGGCAAGAGCTTTTTTGTATTCGTCAGTTATTGCGTTAGCCTTTATCCTTTCGCCTATCATCGCGTCCACCCTGGTCCTGACATCGGCCACAAGGGCGGAAATCTCATGCACAATAGCTATCTGTGTCGCAGCCATATCCTTATACTCTTCAGGGAAGGATGCGCGCATAAGGTCAATGTTCTTCAGCAGTTTGGTCTGATACTCCAGCGCCACAGGGATGATATGATTTATCGACATACGCCCCACTACGCGCGCTTCAATCTGCACCTTCTTGCTATATGTCCCCCACTTGACTTCATTGCGGGCCCGAAGTTCCACTTCAGAAAAGACGCCCAGGCGGGTGAACATATCCACCGACTTCTTTTCAGTGAATGCCTTGAAAAGCTTAGGGACATTGGTTTCAGTATCGAGCCCGCGACGCTCCGCCTCTATCTTCCATTTTTCACAATATCCGTTACCGTCAAAGCAGACCACGTCAAGCACATCCTTGATGATAGGCTTGAGGCAGTCCATAACGGCGATATTCATAGACTTCCCGGCTGCCATCTCCCTGTCAACGGCCTGCTTGAAATCAAGCAGCTGCTCAGCTACTGCCGAGTTGAGCGTCGTCATCGCACCCGCACAGTTTGCGCTGGCGCCGACCGCACGGAACTCGAAACGGTTGCCCGTAAAGGCAAACGGCGAGGTGCGGTTCCTGTCGGTATTGTCAAGGAATATCTCCGGTATCTCCACCAGCCCTACGGATGCGCCCTTCTTGCCTGCGATTTCAATCGGAGTGTCTGAAGGGACCGTCAGCAGCTTGCGGAGCACGTCAGTCATAGTCTTGCCAAGGAAAGCCGATACGATTGCCGGAGGGGCCTCCCCGCCGCCGAGGCGATGCTCGTTAGTTGCAGAACCCACGCTTGCCTTGAGGAGCGAGTTATGCTTCTGCACGGCGGCCAGGACATTCACGAAGAAAGTGATGAACTGCAGATTCCCGTTGGCATCCTTGCCCGGGGCAAGAAGCGGCGTGCCCGTATCGGTGCCCAGCGACCAGTTGTTGTGCTTGCCGGAGCCGTTGATTCCCTCGAACGGCTTCTCGTGGAACAGGACCACGAAGCCGTGCTTGCGGGCAATCGTACTCATCACGTTCATCATCATCTGGTTCTGGTCGTTCGCGAGATTGGCTTCGCCGTAAATCGGGGCGAGCTCGAACTGGTTGGGGGCCGCCTCGTTGTGGCGGGTCTTCAGAGGGATGCCAAGCTTGTAGCCGGCTATTTCGATGTCGCGCATAAAGGCGGCAACGCGGGACGGAATGGCCCCGAAGTAGTGGTCGTCAAGCTGCTGGTTCTTCGATGCCGCGTGACCCATCAGGGTACGGCCTGCCAGCATAAGGTCCGGACGTGCGGCAAAAAGGTCCTCGTCCACGAGGAAATACTCCTGTTCCCAGCCAAGATAGGAGAAGACCTTCTTGACATCGGGGTTGAAGAGCCGGCATATCGGGAGAGCGGCTTCTGTCACCGCCTTGATGGATTTCTTGAGAGGTGTCTTGTAGTCAAGCGCCTCTCCGGTATACGAGATGAAGACTGTCGGAATGCAAAGGGTGTCGTCCTGGATGAACACGGGAGAAGTCGGATCCCAGGCCGTATAGCCGCGCGCCTCAAAAGTGGCGCGGATGCCGCCGTTCGGGAAAGAAGACGCATCAGGCTCCTGCTGAACAAGGGATTTTCCGTCGAAGGATTCTATCATACCGCCCTTGCCGTCGTATTCCATAAAGGAATCGTGCTTCTCGGCGGTGCCTTCGGTAAGAGGCTGGAACCAGTGCGTGACGTGAGTCACTCCGTGTTCCAAAGCCCAGGTCTTCATACCGGCGGCAACCAGGTCTGCCGTCTTGCGGTCCAGCGCCTCGCCATTGTCAATGCAATTGACAAGTCTCCCGAACGTCTTCCCGTCGAGATACTTCTGCATCTTGTCCCTGTTGAAAACGAGCTCTCCGAAGTATTCGGACACCTTTACCGCCGGGATATCAACCGCCACGGCTTTCTTCTTGAAGGCATCCTGAACAACGTCAAATCTTAACCTGCTCATCCGATCTTCTTATATGTATACTACTAACCGACCACTAATATACGAATAAAAGTCGCAAATCCGGCGGATTCACGACTTTTATTGACTTTTTTGGCAATTACCGCCTATCCGGGTCACGGAGGAAAACCATATTCGAAGGATGCTCCCTGATAAATTGAGAGTGACTAAGCGGCTATACTATTCCGGAGAAGCCGAGGAAGGCCATCGCCATTATGCTGACGGTAATCAGGGCGATAGGCAGACCGCGGAATGCCTTGGGAACGTTGTTCAATGCAAGATGCTCGCGCAGGCCGGCGAAAAGGATCATCGCGAGTCCGTAGCCGAGCGAGGTTGCGAACGCATAGACCGTAGCCTCTCCGAGGTTGAGCATATGGGCCTCGCCCCCGAAGGTGAACTCCTTGGTGACAACGGTGAGGGCGACACCCAGGACCGCGCAGTTCGTGGTGATCAGAGGCAGGAAGATGCCGAGGGCCTGATAGAGGCTCGGACTAATCTTCTTGAGCACGATCTCAACCATCTGGACAAGCGCCGCAATCACGAGGATGAAGGCGATTGTCTGGAGGAATTCGAGCTTGAAAGGCACGAGGAGATACTGATTGATAAGGTACGTAACCACAGTGGCCAGGGTTATGACGAAGCATACGGCTCCTGACATTCCGGTCGCGGTGGAAAGCTTGTTGGAAACACCAAGGAACGGGCATATGCCGAGGAACTGAGCGAGCAGGATATTGTTGACGAATATCGCTGAGATGATGATAAGCAGGAATTCCATAATTATTTCTTGGCCAAGAATTTATTGAACAATACCATAAGATAGCCCAGCACGAGGAACGCGCCCGGGGCCATCACGAAAGCGAGTATGCCGTCGCCCTCGAAGAGACTCAGTCCGAATACGGAACCGGAGCCGAGGATCTCGCGGACAATGCCGATTACTGTGAGGGACAGGGTGAAACCGAGACCGATGCCGATACCGTCAAGGGCGGAATCGCCTACGCTGTTCTTGTTGGCGAAGGCCTCCGCACGTCCGAGGACGATGCAATTCACGACAATCAGCGGGATAAAGAGGCCGAGGGACTCGTAGATATCCGGCACGAAAGCCTGCATCGCAAGCTGGAGCACAGTGACAAAGGTCGCGATGACCACGATATAAACGGGGATGCGCACCTTGTCCGGTACCACGGGGGCGATGAGCGAAATGAAGATATTGGAGAGAATGAGCACGAACATTGTCGCAAGACCCATCTCAAGACCATTCATTGCAGAGGTGGTGGTGGCAAGTGTCGGACACATTCCGAGCACAAGCACAAACGTAGGGTTGTCCTTGATGAAACCCTTTGTGATCAGAGAAAACTTACTCATTTGTCTGTCCTCCTTCCACTATTTTATTGTAAACCTCAACCGCATTGGCGATTGCAAGAGTATAGGCGCGGGATGTAATGGTTGAAGCAGTGATGGCATCGACATCGCCGCCATCCTTCTTGACCGCAAGCCTCTTCGCAGCGGGATTCCAGTTCTGGAACTGGCCGAGGAACCTGGCATCGGTCTGGCATTTGGCGCCGAGACCCGGAGTCTCGCTGTGCGAGAGAACCTTGGTGTTGTGGACAATGCCTTCAGAATTCACGCCGACCATAACGCTCAGAGGGCCGCCGAAACCGGAGACATTGGATACGATCGCATAGCCGGCACCCGGAGCCTGATAATAATCATAGCTGACTCCGCCCACCTCTATGGAAGAAGCGACCGCATCGCCTTCGAATGCAGGAAGCACCATCGCGATGGTCTTGTTGGTCTTCTCGACCTGGGCCGCATCAATAGGTTCCTTGGTCACAGCGTAGGTGCCCGCCAGAAGAGCCGAGCAGACCAGGCAGACCGCCGACAGGCAGAGGACCATATTCAAAAGTGTAGATTTTGCTGCCATATCTATGCCCTCCCGTATTTTTTCTGATGGATCCTGTTAAGCAGAGGCACTGCGCAGTTCATAATGAGAATCGCGAAAGACATACCCTCCGGATATGCGCCGAAGTAGCGTATCATCATTACGATTATGCCGATGCCCGCACCATATATTATACCTCCGAGCGTGCTCATAGGCGAAGTGACGTAGTCGGTCGCCATAAAGCAGGCACCCAGGATCATACCTCCGGTAAGAAGATTGAATACAGGACCGGTGTAAGTGGAAGGGGCACAGAGATAGAATATGCCGGAGATGACGATGACGGTTCCGAAAATGCTGAGCGGGATCCACGGCTTGATGACCTTGCGCGCAAGCAGGTACACGAAACCGACAAGCAGGGCAATCACGGAAATCTCTCCTGCAGAGCCGCCGATATCCATAAACATCTTGTGCACCTCGGGGTATCCGAGCGCCTGAAGCGCACTCATACCGCCTTCACCGTAAACGCCGAGGAGAGTGGCTCCAGAGATGGCGTCCGTAGCGTGGATGAAGCCCGGGGCGGCCGTCCAGTCGGTCATCTGCTGAGGGAAAGAAATCAGCAGGAACACCCGTCCTGCAATGGCAGGGTTGAACAGGTTCTGCCCGAGGCCGCCGAAAGTCATCTTGACGACACCGATGGCAAAAAGTGCTCCGATGAACACGATCCACCAGGGGGTGGTTGACGGAAGGTTCAATGCGAGCAGCAGTCCCGTGACCATTGCCGCGCTTCCGCAGAAGATACCCTCACGCTTCAGCATATACCTTGTGATAAACCACTCGATGAGCACGCAGGAGACCACGCTGACAGCAAGGATGAGGAGTTCCGACCATCCGTAGAAGAGGACGGAAACCACAGTCGCGGGCAGCAGCGCCAGACAGACGTCACCCATCAGCGAAGATGTGGTGCGCGGCGCATGGATATGCGGATTTGGTGATACTAAATATTTATCCATAGTTCGACTTTTTTACTTTTTCTGTGCCGCGGCAGCTTCGGCTGCAGCCTTGGCTGCTGCCGCCCTGGCGCGAATGACACCCATAACCTGGCCCTTGCCCTGACGGATGTAGTCAAGGAGAGGGATGAATGCAGGGCAGCTGTACAGACAGCAGCCACACTCGATGCAATCCTGCGCGGCATTCTTCTCAAGACCCTCGATGTCGCCGGCCTTGTAGAGCCTGTTCAGGAGGAAAGGCTCGAGGCCCATCGGGCAGGCATCGGCGCAGCGTCCGCAGCGTATGCACTCGCTTTCAGCGTGGCGCTTCGTAGCGGCCTCTGACAGATATAGGATGGATGACGAGCCCTTGACGGTTGCGGCATCAAGATTGGCGATGGCCTTGCCCATCATAGGGCCGCCGCTGATAAGTTTGGCAGCACCTTCAGGCACTCCGCCGGCATACTCTACAATGTAGGAAAGCGGCATTCCGATACGGAAAAGGTAGTTGTGCTGCTTATCGGCAGGGAGACAGTCGCCGGTGACGGTGAGTGTATTGGTGATGAGAGGCTTGTTCTTCTGGACGGCTTCATAAACCGCGAGAGCGGTCGCCACGTTCTGTACGACGGCGCCGACGTCGATAGGGAGACCGCCGGACTTCACCTGACGGTGCATCACGGCGTCGATGAGCTGCTTCTCACCGCCCTGAGGATAGCGCTTCTTGAGCGTTGCAACGGTGATGCCGGCATATCCAAGTTCGGCAACCGCCTGCTTCAAGACACTGATGGCCTCTGGCTTGTTCTCCTCGATACCGATCACGCAGCGGCATCCGCCAAGAACCTTCTGCATTATCGCAGCACCCACGATTATTTCCTTTGGATGCTCCACGAGGATGCGGTAGTCGCTGGTAAGATAAGGCTCACACTCGGCGCCATTTATGATCAGGCACTCGGCAACCTTGCCGGGAGCAGGATTGAGCTTCACGTGGGTCGGGAATGTCGCACCTCCAAGGCCGACGACACCGCAGGCCTTGATCCTGTCAAGGATGGCAGCCTTGTCTTCAGGAATGGCGGTCACGAGCTCGGTGGAAAGGTCTATCGACTCGTCCCACTCGTCTCCTTCAACGGCAATCTCGATATGGGTCATATTGTTGCCGGCGATATCCTTGCGCGGGCCTATGCTCTTGACGGTTCCGGAAACCGGAGAATGCACGAATGCAGAGATGAAACCGCCCGGTTCGGCTATGACCTGACCGACCTTGACGCTTGCGCCCACCTCAACAGTCGGCTTGGCCGGAGCGCCGAGGTGCTGCGCCATTGAAACATATACCGTGCCCGGCAGCGGAAGGACCTCGATGGCCTTCTCGCGCGCCAGCTTGCTGTCGTCCGGGTGGACACCACCCATTGAGAATGTTATCTTACTCATTTGTGACCTCCTTCTTTTCTTCCGGAGCAGCAGCCGGCTTTGGCGGCAGCACCGGGAAATTTACGGCATGGATAGCGCCAGTAGGACATTCGGCCACGCACTTCTTGCAGAGCTTGCATTTCGTGAAGTCGATATAGCAGAGATTGTCCTCTACGGTGATGGCGACGTGAGTGCAGACCTTGGCGCACTTGCCACAGCCTATGCAGGCTGCGGAGCAGGCCTTGCGGGCAACGCCTCCTTTGTCCTTGTTGACGCAGGAGACAAAGACGCGCATCGAGCGCGGTCCCTTGTTGCGCAGTTCGATTATATGTTTAGGGCAGGCCTTCACACAGGAACCACAGGCGGTGCACTTCGACTCGTCCACCACAGGAAGGCCGGTGTCAGGATCCATACTGAGGGCACCGAACGGGCAGGCCTCGACGCAGTCGCCGCAACCGAGACACCCGAACGGACATCCCGTGTCACCGCTATAAAGGGCCGCCTTGACCCTGCAGGAAGCCGCGCCGTCATAGGCATTGGTGCGGGGACGGTTGGAGCAGGTCCCGTTGCAACGGACAACGGCGACCTGCGGCTTCTTCTCCTTTACCTCGTAGCCAAGGATGGCCGCCACTTTCTTCATTACCTCATTCCCACCGACAGGGCAGTAATTATTGTCGAGATTCGGTGCCTTGACCGCGGCATCCGCGAAAGCCCGGCAGCCCGCGAATCCGCAGCCGCCGCAATTGGCTCCCGGCATAACCTTCTCGACCTCGTCGATG
>JAZLGQ010000061.1:0-38077 GCA_045616385.1 Candidatus Cryptobacteroides sp. | reverse complement strand
GCGCTGCTGTTCGCCGCCGGACAGCTGGTGAGGCATCTTGTGGGCCTTGTCGGACATCCCGACAGCCTCAAGGGCCAGGTTGATGCGGCCGTCGATGTCGTCATTGCCGCCCCAGCCGGTGGCGCGGAGGACGAATTCGAGATTCTTCCATACCGTGCGGTCCATAAGCAGCTGGAAATCCTGGAAAACGACGCCCAGACGGCGGCGCAGGTAGGGGATCTCGTCGGTGGAAATGTCCGAAAGGTCATATCCGCACACTATGCCCCGTCCGCTGCGCAGGGGGTTCTCGGCTATGATCGTACGGATGATGGAAGTCTTGCCTGTGCCTACCTTGCCTATGATGTAGACGCGCTCGCCGGGCATTACGTCCATATTGAGCCCGTAAACCACGGGCGTTTCGCCATTGATTATGTCGGCATTTCTAAAAGAAATGACGGGGTTCAGCTCAGACTCGACATTTGCCATTGTTTTTCTGAAAAAATGTTGATAACTTCCTACAAAGATAGCGTAAAAATGAGTAATTTTGTAAACTACGCAAAAAGTTTGTTTTTATGAGAGTCAAGTTCATTCCGGCCGCATTCATCACGCTTGTTTTCGCTTGCGCTGCGAATGCCTCGCAGCCGGGGCGCGACAAGGTGTTCCGCCAGGCGCTCAACCTGTATCAGAACCAGTTGTACGAAGGGGCGAAGAACCTTCTTGAAACAGTGGAGCCCGATGCGGTGTCGGATGGTTACATTGTCCTTTGCGCGCTTAAGATGCGCTCTGACGACTATCCGGAACTCGTCTCGGCATATCGCAAGGCGCACTCGTCCGCCGGCCTTGCCAACGATGTCCTGTTCGAGAATGCGAGGCTGCTCTTCGACGGGGAGAAATATTACGAGGCTGCGGCAGAGTTCGAACAGGTCAATCCGTATGACCTTCCCGAAGAACTGCAGTCGGAGTACTGGTTCAGACGCGGTTTCTCCGAATACTCCTGCAAGCGCTATGCAGAGGCTCTGAATGCGTTTGAACGTCTCGAAAACCGTCCTGTCTGCGATTATACTGCCTGCGCGTATTTCCTGCACGGCACCATCCTGTACAACGGCAAGGAGTTTGCGGAAGCTGTCAAGCGCTTTGAAGTGTCGAAGGACGACGGCCGCTTCAGGGATCTTTCCCGCTTCTATCTGGTTGACTGCCAGTTCAACCTCAAGAATTACGATTATGCGATAGCGGAAGGTGAGGCCTTGTACGAAAAGGCTTCGGCTGAGAGGCGCGAGAGGCTGGCCCGCATCATTTCAGGCTCGTATCTTGTCCAGGGCGACAGCGGGAAGGCGCGGGAATATTACGAAGGCTCTTCCCATGCCGACCTGAACCGCTCTGACATTTTTCATTCCGCTTCCGTCCTTTATGCCGTAGAGGACTACGGGGGTGCGATAGACCTGTTCAACCAGATGCCGGACAGGACTGATTCCCTGGGGCAGATAGCCAATTACCAGCTTGCGAACTCGTATCTGCGCACCGACAGGATGAGGCAGGCGATGAAGGCGTTCAAGGATGCCTGTGCGGTGAACTTTGATGCAAGGATAACCGAGGACGCCCTTTTCAACTATGCGAAGCTTGCCTATGACCTGGACAAGGATACGGCGGTTTTCTCGGAATATATCCGGAAATATCCGAACAACAGGGGCGAAATGATATACAGCTATATGGCGCTTGCCAAGCTGGTGGACCGTGACTATGAGGGGGCCGTGAAGGCATACGACAACATCGATGAGCTCGGCAGTGATATGAAGAGCAACTATACCAAGGCCAACTTCCTGCGGGCGGAACAGCTGATGAAGGCGGGCCGGTATGAAGAGGCTCTGCCTTATCTGCGCACCTGTAACTTCTATCTGGGCAGGAATGACCGTTTCGGCCAGCTTTCGCGCTACTGCATGGCGGACTCGTACTATCGCACCGGGAATTTCAAGGAAGCCGCCAGAACCTATCTGGAGCTGTACAACGCTGACGCTTTCTTCGACCGTCCGGAGGGAAAAATGCTGCCGTACAACATAGGATATTCGTACTTCAAGCAGGAAAATTACGACTCCGCCGCCAAGTGGTTCCAGACCTATATCGACTCTGGCGACAGCACCTGGGTCACGGAAGCGGAGTACCGCCTTGCCACCTGTGACCGGAAGAGCAAGGCGGCCGGAGATAGCCTGGCCTTTGTGCTCGACAAGGAATTCATCAGTCTGCCCGTGCCGGATTCCCTTATGAAGTTTGACTATAAGTTCGATTATTCGGTGTTCGAATCACCGTACAAGGGTGCATACGAGTTCTCGCCTTATTATGTCAGGATGAACCCGTCCAAGTCGGTCGCCGATTTCCGCAAGCTGTTTCTCCGTGCGGGAGCGGGCTATTCGTTTCATCCGGAACTGGACCTGTACTGGACGCCGGTCCTGACGGAGCATAGTTCGCTGTCTGTCTACAATACCGGTCGAGGCTATGCAGGCAAGTTCGTCACAGGGTATGGTGACGGCAGGGGGACTGAGTATGACGGCTATGACCTGTCTGACCGGCTGGGAATGCAGGCGGACTGGATAAACGAAGATTCATTCGTGAGCCTCAATGCCGGATGGGACGGCATATTCGTCAGGTCGTTCGATCGCACGTCTGCATACAACTCGGCTTTTCTGAATTTTGATGTCAGGGCGCGGAATGACAGACCTTCATTTCTGTATTACGATTTTGGCGTCCGGTACCGTTATGCCGGGGACAATTTCGGCGCTGACGGCGGCGTAGGGGAGAATTACGCATCCATCAAGGGCAGCATAGGCCCTGTGCTGCAGAAGAAATTCCGTCTTCTGATTGATTTCAAAGTCGACTACGACAACATCCGGGACAGTTTCTCCGGCCTTGGCGGCGCCAATTATTTCCTGCTGAACGCAACGCCCCGTATCCGTTTTACACTCGGTCCGGTATTCGTTGACGCCGGCGCCGGATTTGACTTCGGCCACGGCAGGGAGAACCAGTTCTCGATGTCGCCCGATGTCAGGGCTTCCCTTGCAGTAGCCAAGGATGTGTTCAACATCTATGCAGGCTTTGTCGGCGGGCAGGAACTCCACTCGTATTCCGAACTCAAGCAGATGAATCACTATCACTTCAGGACCGCGATGTCTCCCGTGATTTCCAAGACCCAGTTCGATGCATACGCCGGTTTCAAGGGTGTGGTCGGACGGCATTTCGATTATGACCTGCGGGGCGGCTACAAGATAGTCGAGAAGGCTCCGCTTCCGTTCTACACATTCAGTGAAGGCGATATGACAATGCTCTACATAGGTCTGGGTGCGGGGTGGAAGTCCGAAGACCTTCAGATTGACGGGTCTGTGCAATACACCCGGAACACTGTCGACGAGAACGCGATGGCATATCTTGAGCCGGCGTTCAGGTTCAATGCCCGCGCCGTGTACAATTGGAACCGGCGCATCTTTGCCGGCCTTTGGGTCGATTACAGCAGCGAAAGGAAGAGCTCGTGGTCCGAGGATGAGTTCATCTCGTGGTATCTGAGCCCGGGCCTGTATGCGGAATACAGGCTTGTCGGCGGGGTCGGCTTCTGGATCCAGGGAGGCAATCTCCTCGGTCACAGGATACAGCGCATCCCGGGTTATGTCGAAAGGGGGCCGTACGTCACGGCCGGCATCACTTTGAATCTCTAGGGCATAAATTATTTATAATTTATTGCTATCTTTGTGAGATTTTTGAAACGATAATAAGACAGAAACAGAGATATGATCGAAAAGGAAGAGATGATGAAGGCGGAAGAACAGTATTCCGCGAACAGTATCCAGGTGCTCGAAGGACTTGAAGCGGTCCGCAAGCGCCCTTCAATGTATATCGGCGACATTTCGGAGCGCGGTCTCCATCACCTTGTCTATGAAGTTGTCGACAACTGTATCGACGAGGCTATGGCAGGCTTCTGCGACACGGTCGACGTACAGATACTCGAGGGCAACTCAATCCGCGTCCAGGACAATGGCCGGGGTATCCCTACCGGTATGCACGAGAAGGAGCATCGCTCCGCTCTTGAAGTCGTACTTACCGTCCTCCACGCCGGCGGAAAGTTCAACAAGAACAGCTACAAGGTCCCCGGCGGTCTCCACGGCGTCGGTGTTTCCTGCGTCAACGCGCTTTCCGACAGTCTCGTGGCCGAGGTTCACCGCGAGGGACACATCTTCGAGCAGAGGTATTCCCAGGGCAAGCCTCTCGGACCTGTGCAGGTGATCGGTGACTGCGAGGACACGGGTACCGTCATCACTTTCCACCCGGATGGTGCAATCTTCACCCAGACCATAGTCTACAAGTATGACACCCTCGCAGCCCGCCTCCGCGAGCTTGCGTTCCTCAACAAGGGCATCAGAATCAGGCTTACCGACAAGCGCGAACTTGTCGACGAGTTCGTCAAGGACCCTGAGAGCGGCGAGTCCAAGGCCACAGGCAGGCAGATTTACCGTTCAGACGAATTCTTCTCGACAAAGGGTCTCGGCGAATTCATCGAATATCTCGACGCGGGTGCGCAGACGCTCATACCTGACCCGATCTCGGTCAATTCCGACAAGATCATCCCTATCGACATTGCCCTCCAGTACAACACCGGCTATTCCGAGAAGATATACTCATACGTCAACAATATCAACACCATCGAGGGCGGAACCCACCTCCAGGGTTTCAAGATGGGCCTCAGCCGTTCGCTGAAGAACTATGCCGACAAGAACAATATGCTGGCCAAGCTGAAGGACCCTCTCGCTCCGGAAGACTTCCGCGAGGGTCTCACGGCCGTCATCTCCGTCAAGGTGGCCGAACCTCAGTTCGAGGGACAGACCAAGACCAAGCTCGGCAACACCGAGGTCACATCCGCCGTTTCCCAGGCGACATCTGCGGCTATGGACATTTTCCTTGAGGAGAATCCAAAGCTTGCCAGGATAATAATCGAAAAGATCGTGCTCGCCGCCACCGCACGCAATGCCGCACGCAAGGCGCGCGAGATGGTGCAGCGCAAGAGCCCTATGGGCGGCGCGGGTATGCCGGGCAAACTCGCCGACTGCTCTGAGCGTGATCCGGAGAAGTGCGAGCTCTTCCTCGTGGAGGGTGACTCCGCAGGCGGTACCGCAAAGCAGGGACGCGACCGCAAGACCCAGGCCATCCTTCCTCTCCGAGGCAAGATCCTCAATGTCGAGAAGGCGGCCCAGGACCGTGCGTTCGACAGCCAGGAGATTCAGAACATCTACACCGCACTCGGCGTGACCGTTGCGATGGAAGACGAGACGGGCGAGAAGCATATGGACCTGAGCAAGCTCCGCTACCACAAGGTGATCATAATGACCGATGCCGATGTCGACGGCTCCCACATCGCCTGCCTTATCCTGACATTCTTCTTCCGCTATATGTTCGACCTCA
The DNA here is from genome assembly GCA_045616385.1 of Candidatus Cryptobacteroides sp. Lineage (GTDB taxonomy): Bacteria > Bacteroidota > Bacteroidia > Bacteroidales > UBA932 > Cryptobacteroides. The sequence goes on along the minus strand of JAZLGQ010000061.1, from coordinate 32,662 downwards.
TCAAGAACGGCTATGTTTACCTCGCCACTCCGCCACTCTACCTCGTGAAGAAAGGCAAGGAGGAGGTTTACTGCTGGACTGAGGCCCAGCGCGAAGAGGCGGCCCTCCGCCTCGGGAAGGGCTCCGACAAGGGTTATACCGTCCAGCGTGACAAGGGTCTCGGTGAAATGTCGGACGAACAGCTCTGGGACACCACGATGAACCCGGACAAGCGTCGCCTCCGCAAGATCACCATTGACAATGCGGCTGAGGCCGAGCGTACATTCTCGATGCTTATGGGTGATGATGTGCCGCCACGCCGCCAGTTCATCGAGGAGAATGCACATTACGCTAATATCGACGCATAGGGAATGAAAAGCCTCAGCCCTCTTGCAAGAGTATTCCTGTCACTTTTCGGAGTGACGCTCATCCTGACCTTCCTGGTCCGGGATACGGCGCACTTTTCCTACGATTACAAGAAGGGCCAGCCCTGGAAGTACGACAATCTCTACGCCCAGTTCGATTTCCCGATAATCAAGTCGGAGGAACAGCTGCTCTCGGAGAAGATCAACTTCCGGGAAAAGGTAGTCCCTTACTACAAGTTCTCTTCGGACCAGGTCAACAAGGCCCTCCGGCAGGCGGAGAGGCTCGAACTTGGCAGATACAAGAGCGCTGTCATCTCCGAACTCCGTGCAATCTACGAGAAGGGCATCGTAGGTGATGACGGCGTGGGTGAGAACGTCGACGTCATCTATGTCCAGAAGGACAAGCGGGCGTCAAAACGTCCGGCCACAGATGTATACAGGCTCTCTGGCGCCCGCGCCAAGATGCTCGATGACATCTGTGCCGTTTCCGACGATTCCATCGATTCCCTCTTCAAGGACCTCGGGGTCTACGACCTGATTGTGCCGAATCTTATATTCGATGAGCAGACCACCAACCTCGTCAGCGCCAGGGAAGGCAATGCAGTCTCGCCGACAGCCGGTTTCGTAAGTTCCGGGGAACTGATTGTCTCTAATGGCGAAATAATCACCGCCGAGGTGTTCCAGATGATCGATTCCTACAAGAAGGAGTATGAGGCCAGCCTCGGACGCTCCGGCTCCGGATTCCTCTTCTGGCTGGGCAATCTTCTGGTGCTCGCCGCAATGCTCACCGTATTCTATTTCGTAATCCGATTCACGAGTCCGGGCGTGTTGTACGACAAGAGGTTCTACTACCTTCTGCTGGTGTTCTTCATATTCGCGGCAGTCACACTCATAGTGGTGCGTTTCAACGAATCCTGGCTGTATCTCGTGCCTTTTACCCTTTCCGCCCTGTTCCTTAATGCGTTCTTCAGGCCGAAGGTGATTATGGCGGTGTACATCGTGTCGCTGCTGCCTCTGCTTGTATATGCTCACAACGGTATGGTTCTGTTCGTGATGTTCCTCACTTCCGGGGCCGTGTCCATACACGTATTCAAGCGATTCCACAAGGGCTGGCGCCAGTTCGTGTCTGCAATGCTCAGCTTTGCGGTCCTGGCGGTGGTGTATCTCGCATTCCGTCTCCTTGATGCAGTTCACGAGGAACCTTTCAGGGTAGTGATGTTCCTGTTCCTGTCGTCGCTGCTCAACGTTCTCGGATATCCTCTTGTATTCCTCTTCGAGAAGATGTTCAACCTTGTGTCAAGCTCACGTCTGATCGAACTCTGCGACACTTCCAACACTCTTCTCCGCGAGCTGGAAAAGAAGGCCCCGGGCACCTTCCAGCACTCGCTTCAGGTAATGAATCTTGCCGATGCGGCTGCCCGTTCGATCGACGCCAACGTCAATCTTGTCCGCGCGGCGTCACTCTATCACGACATAGGAAAGATTAACAACCCTCAGTGCTTCGTCGAAAACGAATCTCTAATCGACAAGGCCGAGGCTGACAAATATCACGCTTCGATCACCCCTGAGCAAAGCGCACAGGATATTATCAGGCACGTCTCCGACGGCGTCACTCTTGCCGAAGCCAACGGCCTTCCGGACGTTGTCGTTGATTTCATCAGGTCTCACCACGGCACATCGAAGGTCGGTTTTTTCTACAACATCTACCTGAACAAAGGCGGGGACCCGTCTCACAGTTCGTGGTTCACCTACGAAGGCAGGCGGCCTGTCAGCAAGGAAGAGGTGATCCTTATGCTCTGCGACAGTCTTGAGGCCGCTTCCCGCACGCTCAAAGACTATTCGCAGGAATCGGTATCGGCCTTCGTCGAGAAGATTTTCAGGTCCAAGATGGATGAGTTGCAGTTCGAGGATGCCGACATAACCATACGTGAGATTTCCATCCTTCGCGAGACAATGAAGAACTATCTGGCGCAGATGCACCACGAAAGAATAGTATATCCAAAAAGAAACAAATCAAAACAAAACAATAATTGATATGAACGTAACAGAAAAGAAAATCGATGCGCTGAATCGCGAGCTCACTCTCGAGATTGCAGCGGCAGACTATGCGGAGATTGAGAGAAAGAAGCTCGCTGAACGTCGCCGTACGGCTGATTTCAAGGGATTCCGCAAGGGAATGGTGCCGGCCTCAATGATTCAGAGGGTGTTTGGTGAGCAGTGCCTTGCCGAGGCGGTGAACGAAGTAATCTCGACCCAGCTCGAAAAACATATCACCGACAACAAGCTCCATATACTCGGAGAGCCCCTTTCATCGGAGAGCCAGCCTGAGAACGAGTGGAAGGACGGCAATGACTTCAAGTTCGTCTTCGACATCGCCCTTTCTCCTGAAGTCAAGTTCGAAGTTGAGAATACCGACGAGATACCTTCATACAACGTGACAGTTGCAGCCAAGGACAAGACCACTATGGCCGGGAACCTCAAGAAATTCTATGAGGAGCGCAAGGAGGAGAAGTCGGAGGAAGATATTGAGAAGGAAGCTTCAGACCGTCTTGCCGACCAGTTCAAGAACGAGGCCGAGTGGAGACTTTCAAAGGATATCCGCGACTATTTCGTCAAGAAGGCCGACATCAGGCTTCCGGAGGATTTCCTCAAGCGCTGGCTCTTCGTCGCCAATAACGGCAAGGTCACCAAGGAAGATATCGAGAAGGATTTCGCAGGCTTCTGCGAGGATTTCAAGTGGCAGCTCGTACGCGGATACCTTATGGAGAAATTCGCCCTCAAGGTTGAGGAGAAGGACCTCCGCGAGGCTGCAGAGGCTTTCGTGTCATATCAGTATGCAATGTACGGCCTTGCCAACGTGCCTCAGGATATGATAAAGGAAGCTGCCGTCAATATGCTTCAGGACCAGAAGCAGGTCGAGAGGCTTATCGAGCAGGTTGAAGACCAGAAGGTCCTCGCCAAGATCAAGGAGACCGTTTCGCTCAAGGCCACCAAGATCACTTCTGCCAAATTCAGGGAACTTAAATAAGCGATTTCTTATGAGCTCTTTCTTCGGGAAATTGTTCGGCGGAAAGAAGGACGTCGCGCCGCCGCAGCCACAGATTGAAGTGGCTGCAGCGCCGTCGTTCAAACCGTCTGCCGACCTTAGGAAAGTTGCGAGTCTCAAGGATGCCGTCGTCCTGTTTGTCGACGACGACCCTGACTTACGCATTTACATCCGCGAGGAGCTGTCGGACTTTTTCAAGGACGTGCTTGTTGCACGCGACGGTACGGATGCTCTCGATATGCTCGGGGCAAACCCGGATGTGGATATGATAATCAGTGATGTAATGATGCCGGGAATGGACGGTCTGACTTTTTGCAGGACCGTAAAACACAACCCTGAGACCCATAGCATTGCGTTTATGCTTCTTACCGCAAGAGCGGACAAGAAAAGCGAGGCGGCGGGTTACAATGACCACGCAGACGCCTTCATCCCAAAGCCTTTCGACATTGATGACCTCATTGCGAAGGCTGAGAGCCTGATTGTAGCCACACATTAATAACATGAAGAACATACTTGTCATTGGGGCAACCGGACAGATAGGCTCCGAGTTGACAATGAAACTCAGGCACGACCTTCCCGGAGGTGTCACGGTTGCCGGGTATATACCCGGTTCGGAACCAAAGGGGAAGCTTCTTGAAAGCGGCCCTGCTGAAAAATGCAACGTCTGCGATGCGAAGCAGATAGCCGATATCGTCGACAAATACGACATTGACACGATCTACAACCTTGCGGCGCTTCTTTCCGCTACGGCGGAGCGTCTGCCGCTGAAGGCCTGGGATATCCAGATGAACGGGCTCATCAATGTGCTCGAAATAGCCAGAGAAAAGCATTGCGCAGTGTTCACCCCTTCTTCCATCGGATCGTTCGGTCCCGACACTCCGCGCGACAATACTCCACAGGACACAATCCAGAGACCGACGTCGATGTATGGTGTGACCAAGGTGGCCACGGAGCTGCTCAGCGACTATTATCACATCAAATACGGCGTTGATACGCGTTCAGTCCGTTTCCCGGGACTGATTTCCTACACGACCCTTCCCGGCGGCGGCACCACCGACTATGCGGTCGAGATATATTATGCCGCCGTCAAAGGCGAGGAATTCGTCTGTCCGCTTGCCCCCGGCACATATCTGGATATGATGTATATGCCGGACGCCCTGAAGGCCGCCGTCAATATAATGCAGGCAAGGGAGCGCTATCTGGTACACAGGAATTCATTCAATATCACATCGATGAGCTTCGATCCCGAGGGGATAGCGGCTGCCATACGCAAGGAGATACCTGATTTCAAGATGCGTTATGAGGTTGACCCCGTGCGCCAGTCCATCGCAGATTCCTGGCCGAACAGGATGGATGACGTCTGCGCCCGCAAGGAGTGGGGATGGAGCCCTTCCTACAACCTTGAGACGATGACCCGCGATATGATTGCCAACCTTCGACTGAAGCTTGGAATAAAATAAATCATTATTAAATAATTATCCGCACATTTCTTTGGATAATTGAAATCTATTGCATATATTTGCACTCGCAATTGAATAATTATTCGAAATGAGTGCAAGAAATGACAGACTTGAGGCTACGCGCCGGGTCATTGAGAACAATCAGGTGGGCAATCAGGAGGAAGTCCTCGATCTGCTCAAGAAAGAGGGGTTCAATGTCACCCAGGCTACGTTGTCACGTGATTTCAAGGAACTTGGAGTTGTCAAGGTCCACGATGCGGGCCGCGGCTATGTATATAAGCTGAACAGTCAGGCCCCGAAGTTTATCGCCTCCAATGCATCCCATATCACCAGCGACGGGATCAGGAGCATAGAATTCTCCAATTCGTTTGCAGTCGTGAAGACCCATCCGGGCTTCGCGAGTGCGGTTGCATATATTATTGACAACAACGTCATAAGTGAGATCGCCGGCACCCTTGCCGGTGATGACACCGTCCTTCTGATTGTCCGCGAAGGATATTCCCGTCAGCAGGTGCTTGATGCCGTGTCAAGATTCATATCCGGAATACAAACAAAATTAATATAATGGAAAGCAGTGTTTTTACAGTTGAGGTAGCTTCAGAGAAGCATATCCCTTACATTCCCGAGATTCTCAAGACAATCGAAGACGCCACCAAGGTACGCGGCACAGGCATAGCAAAGCGCAAGCCTGAATATGTGGAACAGAAAATCCGCGAAGGAAAGGCCGTCATCGCTATGAACGGTGACAAGTTTGCCGGTTTCTGCTACATCGAGTCGTGGGATCACGAGCATTTCGTTGCCAACTCCGGCCTCATCGTCAAGGAGGAGTACCGTGGCCACGGTCTCGCAAAGCGCATCAAGCACCAGGCGTTCGAGCTCTCACGCGAGAAGTTCCCTAACGCAAAGATTTTCGGCCTCACCACAGGTGCAGCCGTGATGAAGATCAACACCGAGCTCGGATATGTTCCGGTCACTTTCCAGGACCTTACCAACGATCCCAAGTTCTGGGCCGGCTGCGAGAGCTGCATCAATTACGATGTGCTCACCCGCAACAATTTCACCAGGTGTCTCTGCACCGGTATGCTCTACTCTCCGAAGCCGAAGAAGGTCGTTGTAGCCTACAGCGGCGGCCTTGACACTTCTTTCACCATAATGTATCTCGCCAGGGAGAAGGGTTACGAGGTGTATGCCGCGTGTGCAAATACCGGCGGTTTCTCCAAGGAGCAGCTCAAGCAGAACGAGGAGAATGCGTACAAGCTCGGTGCAAAGAAGTACGTCACCCTCGACGTCACCAACGAATATTACGACAAGACCATCAAATATATGGTATATGGAAACGTCCTCCGCAACGGCACATATCCGATTTCCGTATCATCAGAGCGCATTTTCCAGGCTATGGCCATAGCACGCTATGCCAAGGAGATCGGTGCCGACGCAGTCGCCCACGGCTCGACGGGAGCCGGCAACGACCAGGTTCGCTTCGATATGACCTTTATGGTTATGGCTCCCGAGCTCGAGATCATCACCCTTACCCGCGATATGGCTCTCAGCCGCCAGCAGGAGGTTGACTACCTGAACGACCACGGCTTCTCCGCAGACTTTGCGAAGCTGAAGTATTCCTACAATGTCGGACTCTGGGGCACATCCATCTGCGGTGGCGAGATCCTCGACAGCAAGCAGGGTCTCCCTGAGTCGGCATATCTCAAGCAGGTCGAGAAGCAGGGGAGCGAAGAGATCGCCCTCGAGTTCGCCGAAGGCCAGCTGATAGGCGTCAACGGCCAGAAATTCACTGACGGTGTCAAGGCTGTCCAGATGGTCGAATCCATCTGTGCCCCTTACGGCATCGGCCGCGATATGCACGTCGGCGACACCATCATCGGCATCAAGGGGCGCGTGGGTTTCGAGGCCGCCGCTCCGCTTCTCATCATCGCCGCACACAAGTTTCTCGAGAAGTTCACCCTCAGCAAGTGGCAGCAGTACTGGAAGGACCAGGTGGCCAACTGGTACGGGATGTTCCTGCACGAGAGCCAGTATCTTGAACCTGTGATGCGTGACATTGAGGCTATGCTCGAGAGCAGCCAGCGCAACGTGACCGGCACGGTAACGATGAAACTTCAGCCATATACCTTCTCGACTGTCGGCGTCGACAGCCCTAACGACCTCGTGAAGAACAAGTTCGGCGAGTACGGCGAAATGCAGAAGGGATGGACCAGCGATGATGCCAAGGGTTTCATCAAGGTGTCCGCAACCCCTCTTCGCGCATACTATGCGAACCACAGGGAAGAAGCGGCAAAAATAGAAAAGGAACTTTAGATGATAAAGGTAGGAATCATAGGTGCCGCCGGTTATACCGCCGGTGAACTGATAAGGATACTGGTCAATCATCCCGAGGTTGAGATCGCCTGGGCACAGTCTTCAAGCAATGCCGGAAACAAGGTGTATGACGTGCACCAGGGGCTTCTGGGCGATACGGAACTCTCTTTCTGTGAGAATGTTGACCTGAAAGGCGCGGATGTCGTGTTCCTCTGCTCCGGTCACGGCAAGAGCGAAGCGTTCTGGAAAGAGCACGAACTGCCCGAGGGCCTCAGGGTCATCGACCTTGCGCAGGATTTCCGTGACGAGCACGACGGATACGTCTACGGCCTGCCGGAGTGGCAGAAGGAGAAGATCCAGGCTGCCTCCAGGCTGGCGAACCCCGGTTGCTTTGCGACCGCCATCCAGCTTGCCCTGCTGCCGCTCGCCGCGATGCACGCTCTCACCGAAGAAGTGAACGTGACTGCTATTACGGGCAGCACCGGAGCAGGCGTGAAGCCGGGCGCGACCACTCATTTCAGCTGGAGGAACAACAATATATCCACCTACAAGGTGTTCGAGCATCAGCATCTCATCGAGATACGCCGGAACCTTGGCATTGTGAGCCAGCCGACACTCGGCCTGCCGCCTGTCAATTTCGTTCCGATGCGCGGTGACTTTGCGCGCGGCATCTTCGTGAGTGCCACCACTGAAAGCGATATGACGGCGGAGGCTGCGGTCAAATTGTACAGGGACTACTACAGTGACGCCGCATTCACCTTCGTTTCTGACCGCCCGGTTGACCTCAAGGATGTGGTGAACACCAACAAGTGTCTGGTCTACATAGAGGAACACGACGGCAAACTTGTCATTTCCTCCGTTATCGACAATCTCCTGAAGGGAGCTTCCGGACAGGCCGTCCAGAATATGAACCTTATGTGCGGCCTTCCCGAGAAGACTGGTTTGAATCTTAAAGCAAGTGCATTCTGATGAATCTTTTTGACGTTTACTCTTTGTATGACGTGGTGCCTGTCAAAGGACAGGGCTGCCGCATCTGGGACGACAGGGGGCAGGAATACCTCGACCTCTACGGCGGCCACGCCGTGATCTCCGTCGGCCACAGCCATCCGGCCTATGTCAAGGCGATCTCCGAGCAGCTCGCCGATATCGGCTTCTACTCGAACAGCGTGAAGAATCCTCTGCAGGAGCAGCTCGCCGAGAGGCTGGGCAGGGTCTGCGGCTATGAGGACTATTCACTCTTCCTGGACAATTCAGGCGCAGAATCCAATGAGAACGCCCTCAAGCTTGCCTCTTTCCATACCGGGAAAGACCGCATCGTGGCTTTCCACAAAAGTTTCCACGGCCGTACCTCGGGGGCAGTCGCCGTGACCGACAACCCGAATATCCAGGCCCCGTTCAACAGGAACCACAAGGTGACCTTCTGCAATCTCAACGACTCTGCTGCTGTGGAGGCTGAACTCAGGAAGGGCGACGTGGCGGGTGTCATCATCGAGGGAATACAGGGCTGCGGCGGCATCAATGTCCCCGAAGACTCCTTCATGAAGGAACTTGAGGTGCTCTGCAGCAAATATGGCGCAGTGCTGATCCTCGACGAGGTGCAGTCAGGTTACGGCCGCACCGGCAAGTTCTTCGCCCACCAGTGGAACGGCATCAGGCCGGGCATAATCACAATGGGCAAGGGCATCGCCAACGGTTTTCCTTGCGGCGGCATCCTCATCTCTCCTGAATTCGAAGCTAAGAAAGGTATGCTCGGCACCACTTTCGGCGGGAACTACCTCGCCATGGCCGGAGCGCTTGCAGTGCTCGACATCATCGAGAAGGAAGACCTCATCAACAACGCATACGAGGTGGGCGAGTACCTCAAGGCGAACATACCGGCCCTGCCTCAGATCAAGGAAGTGCGCGGACGCGGACTTATGCTGGGAATGGAATTCAATGTTCCCGTTGCCGACATCCGCAGGAAGCTCCTCTTCGAGGAACATATATTCACCGGAGTTTCCGGTATCAATATGATACGCCTTCTGGCCCCTCTCTGCCTGAAAAAAGAACAGGCGGCGGTATTTGTAGAAGCATTGAACAGACTCAGATGAAAACATTTTTCAACGTACAGGACATAGGTGACCTGAAGAAGGCGCTGGAAGAGGCGAAGCAGGTCAAGGAGAACAGGTTCGCCTGGAAGAAGCTCGGGGAGAACAAGACCATCATGCTGGTGTTCTTCAACAACAGTCTCCGCACAAGGCTGAGCAGCCAGAAGGCCGCCCAGAACCTCGGGATGAACACGATAGTGCTCAATATAGGTCAGGAAAGCTGGAAGCTTGAGACTGAACTCGGAGTCGTGATGGACGGCGACAGGTCGGAGCATCTGCGCGAGGCCATCCCCGTGATGGCAAGTTATTGCGATATCATAGGCGTGCGCTCGTTCGCCGGTCTCACGGACCGCGGATTCGACTATGCCGAGACCATACTGAACCAGTTTATCAAGTACTCCGGCAAGCCTGTGATCAGCCTCGAATCGGCCACGGTTCATCCGTGCCAGGCATTCGCCGACCTCATCACCATCGAAGAATACAGGAAGACCGCCCGTCCCAAGGTCGTTATGACCTGGGCTCCGCATCCGAAGTCACTTCCTCAGGCCGTCCCGAACTCATTCGCGGAATGGATGAACGCGGCCGACGTTGACTTCGTGATCACCCATCCTCACGGATACGAGCTTGACCCGAAGTTCGCCGGCAATGCAAGGATAGAATATGACCAGATGAAGGCACTCGAAGGTGCTGACTTCGTCTACGCGAAGAACTGGAGCTGTCCGGGCGTGACCACCCCGGAGGATTACGGAAAGATACTCAGCAAGGATATGGGATGGACTGTAGATGCCGCCCATATGGCTGTGACCAACAATGCATACTTCATGCACTGCCTGCCGGTGCGCCGCAACATGATAGTCTCCGACGATGTCATCGATGCTCCTACGAGCCTCGTGATCCCAGAAGCGGCCAACAGGGAAATATCCGCACAGGTGGTGATGAAGAGGATACTCGAAGACCTTGGATAGCAGATGAAGCAGGCGCTTGACATAGTGAAGGTGGGCGGGGCGGTAGTCGAGGACCCGCAGACCCTCGATGCCCTGCTGGCCCGTTTTGCGGCCATAAAGGGACCGAAGATCCTGGTACACGGCGGCGGCCGTGCAGCCACGCGCATAGCCTCGCAACTGGGCATAGAGACCAGGATGGTCGAAGGCCGCAGGGTCACTGACGGGCCGATGCTCGATGTCGTGACGATGGTGTACGGCGGCCTCGTCAACAAGAACATCGTTGCCAGGCTTCAGGCGGCAGGCGTGAATGCCCTGGGCCTGACTGGAGCCGACCTGGGTTATATGACCAGCGACAAGCGCCCGGTGACCACCGTCGACTACGGCTGGGTGGGCGACGTGCGCGAAGTCAATGCCGACATCCTCGCCGACCTGGTAGGCCGCGGTGTGGTTCCTGTTCTTGCACCTCTTACCTGCGACGGGAAGGGGCACCTGCTCAATACCAATGCCGACACCATCGCTTCGCAGGCCGCACAGGCATTCGCGAAGCATTTCGACGTGACTCTCACGTTCTGTTTTGAGATGCCGGGCGTGATGGACGGCGACAAGGTCATCAGCCGTATCGGCAAGGAGACTTTCCGGGCCCTGAAGGCCTCTGGCGTGGTCTCCGGCGGTATGATACCGAAACTCGACAACTCATTCGATGCCATCGCCGGGGGTGTGTCGAGAGTGGTCATTACAAACACGGAAACACTCGGAACCGAAAATTCCGGGACAGTGATAGAATGATAGAACTTCTGAAACAGCTGATTGCGATTCCGTCAGTCTCCCGCGAAGAGGGCGCTGCCGCCGACTGCCTCCAGGAATGGATGGAGGGGCGGGGCCTTCAGGTCCACCGCAAGTTCAACAACCTGTGGGTGGAGACCGAACCCGAATCATCCAGGCCGACCATACTGCTCAACGCCCATATCGATACGGTGAAACCTGCTCCGGGCTACACCCGCGACCCTTTCACCCCTTCTCTCGAAGGCGACCGTCTCTACGGTCTCGGCAGCAATGACGACGGCGGCAGCCTTGTGTCGCTGCTGGAGGTATTCCTCCGCCTGCGCGGAAAGGAACTGCCGTACCGCCTCGTGTTCAGCGCCAGCGCCGAGGAGGAGGTGTGCGGAGCGACTGGGCTCGCAAGCATCCTGACGGAGATGGGGAAGGTGGAACTCGGAATAATAGGCGAGCCGACGGGAATGCAGATGGCCGTGGCCGAGAAGGGCCTGCTGGTGCTTGACTGCACCAGTCACGGGCAGAGCGGCCACGCGGCGCGCAACGAAGGCGTGAACGCCCTTTATGCCGCGCTTGACGACATCGAATGGTTCCGCAGCTACAATTTCCCGAAGGTGAATCCGCAGCTCGGTCCGGTCAAGATGACCGTGACCATCATCAACGCCGGCACCCAGCACAACGTGGTGCCCGACAAATGCGTGTTCACCGTGGACATACGTCCCAACGGCGAATACACCAACCGGGAGATACTTGACATTGTCAGGGCGAACGTCAGGTGCGACGTGCATCCCCGTTCGATGCTGCACAACAGTTCCAGCATCCCGGCTGACCATCCTTTCGTGAAGGCGGGACTGGAACTCGGCCTCGGGGCCTTCGGCTCTCCGACCACTTCCAACCAGACGGTCATCACGGAATTCAAAACGATAAAGATCGGTCCGGGACAGTCGTCCCGTTCACATTCGGCCGACGAATATATCTGCGTCAACGAAATCGAGGACGCAGTGGACATTTACCTCAAACTTCTTGAAAGTTATGGCAACACTCTGGAATAAAGGCACAGCAGCCACCGAAATCGTCGAGGACTTCACTGTCGGCGACGACAGGATACTTGACCGCAAGCTTGCGAAATACGACGTGATGGGATCCAAGGCCCACATCAGGATGCTCGAAAGCATAGGACTCCTGACCCCCGATGAGCTTGAAAAGCTCACCGCGGGGCTTGACGAGATAGCCGCAGGCATCGAGGCCGGGACCTTTGTCCTTGAAGATGACGTGGAGGACATCCACTCCCAGGTCGAGATACTTCTGACCCGCAGGCTCGGCGACATCGGCAAGAAGATTCACTCCGGCCGTTCGCGCAACGACCAGGTGCTGGTGGACGTGAAGCTTTTCCTGAAGGACCAGCTGCTGCAGGTGCGCGGAGAGGTGCTGGAACTTTTTGCCGCCCTCCAGGAACTCAGCAACTGGCACAAGGATGTGCTGATGCCCGGCTATACCCACGCTCAGATTGCGATGCCGTCTTCCTTCGGTATGTGGTTCGGCGCTTATGCCGAGGCGCTCGTGGACGATATGCATATGCTCGAAGGCGCGTACAAGGTCATCAACCGCAACCCGCTCGGCTCTGCGGCCGGCTACGGCAATTCATTCCCGCTTGACCGCGAGATGACCACGCGGCTGCTGGGCTTCGCTTCGCCCGACTACAACAGCGTCGCCGCCCAGATGAGCCGCGGCAAGAGCGAAAGGTGCGTGGCTTCTGCGATAGGGTCTGTCGCGCTGACTCTCAACAAGTTCGCCGCCGACTGCTGCCAGTATATGTGCCCGAACTTCGGATTCATCCATTTCCCGGATTCCCTCACCACGGGTTCAAGCATAATGCCTCACAAGAAGAATCCCGACGTGTGGGAGATGGTACGCGGAAAATGCAATATGATCCTTTCTGCAGAGAACGAGATATCCCTTCTCTGCAGCAATATGCCTCACGGCTATCACCGTGAATACCAGCTTCTGAAGGATATACTTTTCCCTGCGCTCGAACTGGTTCACAAATGCCTCGGCATCACCCGCTATATGCTCGGCTACATCGAGGTCAACGAGCACATCCTCGACAACCCTCTCTACGAACACCTGTTCACCGTCGAGGAGGTCAACCGCAGGGTTCTCGCCGGCACTCCGTTCCGCGATGCATACAGGCAGGTCGGAATCGAGGTCAACGAGGGGCGGTTCCATTTCAACGGTGAGCTGAAGCACACCCATATCGGCAGTATTGGAAATCTTTGCAACGAACAGATAGCGGCCCTGATGGAGGAGGCGGCTCAATGGTGATATGAAGAAGAATCTCAAGAAAGTGCTTGTACTCGGTTCCGGCGCCCTCAAGATAGGGCAGGCCGGCGAGTTTGACTATAGCGGATCCCAGGCCCTCAAGGCTCTTCGCGAAGAGGGTATCAGGACCGTCCTCATCAACCCCAACATCGCTACCGTCCAGACGGGCGAGGGAATAGCGGACAAGGTTTATTTCCTGCCCGTGACCCCGCATTTCGTCGAGGAGGTCATCGAGAAGGAGAAGCCTCAGGGCATCCTTCTCTCGTTCGGTGGCCAGACCGCACTTAACTGCGGTGTGGAACTGTACAAGAGCGGTTTCCTGAATGACCACGGCGTGGAGGTGCTGGGCACTCCGGTCCAGTCGATCATCGACACGGAAGACAGGGAGCTGTTCGTGGAACGGCTCGACGAGATAGATGTCAAGACGATAAAGTCTCACGCGGCGGAGAGCCTCGAAGAGGCAAAGGCGGCCGCATCCGATGTGGGTTATCCTGTCATCCTCAGGGCGGCTTATGCTCTCGGCGGACTCGGTTCCGGATTCTGCGACGACGAGGAGGAACTGGTCGCCACCGCGAGGAAGTCGTTCTCGTTCTCACCTCAGGTCCTTGTGGAGAAATCCCTCAAGGGTTGGAAGGAGATCGAGTTCGAGGTTGTGCGTGATGCCAACGACAAGTGCCTGACGATATGCGATATGGAGAACTTCGACCCGCTCGGCATCCATACCGGCGAGAGCATCGTGGTGGCTCCTACGCAGTCGCTCTCCCAGCAGGAACTTGACTTCCTGCACGGGCTGTCAATCAAGATAGTACGCCACCTCGGCATAGTGGGCGAGTGCAACATACAGTTCGCCTTCGCCCCCGACGGCAGTATGGACTACCGCGTGATTGAGGTGAACGCGCGCCTCAGCCGCTCTTCCGCCCTGGCATCCAAGGCCACGGGATATCCCCTTGCCTTCGTGGCCGCCAAGATAGGCCTCGGCTATGCGCTCGAAGAGATAGGGAACGCCGCCGTAGCGCCGTCGGTCGATTATGTCGTCTGCAAGATGCCGCGCTGGGACCTTGCCAAGTTCCGCCGAGTCTCACGCGAGATAGGCACTTCGATGAAGAGTGTCGGCGAGGTGATGGCCATTGGCAAGAGTTTCGAGGAAGCCATACAGAAGGGCCTGCGAATGATAGGGCAGGGCGCCAACGGATTCGTCTGCAACAAGCCTTTCAAGGCCGCAGACCTTGACAACGCGCTGTCACACCCAACCGACACCCGAATCTTCGCCATTGCCGCCGCATTCGAGAGCGGCTATACGGTTGACCGCATCCACGACCTCACCAAGATTGACAGGTGGTTCCTGAGCAAGCTCCAGAACATAGAAAGCATATACCGCTGGCTCGAGTCATACGAATCGCTCGCCGCAGTCCCTGCAGACACCATCCTCTCTGCAAAGAAGGCAGGTTTCTCCGACATACAGATAGCCCGCATCTTTGGCGTGTCCGAAGCCGCCGTGCGCGAAAAGCGGCTCTCTCTGGGTCTCAAGCCTTATGTCAAGCAGATTGACACGCTGCTGATGACCCCCGGCGCCGAATCGAACTACCTCTATCTGACATACAATTCCGACGGGCACGACGTCAGCTTCAGCTCGGGCGAGCACACCGCCATCGTGCTGGGGTCGGGAGCATACCGTATCGGCAGCAGCGTCGAGTTCGACTGGTGCGGCGTCAATGCCATCCATACCCTCAAGAAGAGCGGCTACAAGGCCGTGATGGTCAACTGCAACCCCGAGACCGTATCTACGGACTACGACATAAGCGACAGGCTCTATTTCGACGAGCTCAGCCTTGAGACCGTGCTTGAAATCTGCCGCCTCGAAAACCCGTACGGAGTCATAGTGAGCGTGGGCGGACAGATTCCGAACAACCTTGCCCTGCCTCTCTCGAACTGCGGGATACGCCTTCTGGGCACTTCCGCCACCGATATCGACCGCGCTGAAGACAGGCGCAAGTTCTCTTCAGTGGTCGACAAGCTTGGAATCGACCAGCCTCTCTGGAACGAGCTTACGACCCTCGACGATGTCGACTCCTTCGTCGACAAGGTGGGCTTCCCGGTACTCGTGCGGCCGTCGTACGTCCTTTCCGGAGCGGCTATGAACGTCTGCTACTCGCACGAAGACCTCCACAAGTTCCTCGAACTTGCGGTCGAGGTGTCTGACGAGCATCCTGTCGTGATCAGCTCCTTTATGCAGAGGAGCAAGGAGATAGAGTTCGACGCAGTCGCCGACGGAGGCGACATAATGGCCTATGCCGTATCGGAGCACGTCGAATATGCCGGAGTACATTCCGGCGACGCCACCATCCAGTTCCCTCCGCAGAAACTTTACGGCGTGACCATCGCCCGCATCAGAAAGATAGCTTCCAAAATCGCCCGCGAGCTGCGCATCACCGGTCCTTTCAATATCCAGTTCCTGGCCACCGACGGCTATGTCAAGGTCATCGAATGCAACCTGCGCGCTTCACGCAGCTTCCCGTTCGTCTCAAAGATATTGAAGGTCAACTTCATAGAACTGGCTACCCGCTGTATGCTCGGGGAGCATCCGGCAAAGCCTTCCTGCGACGCCTTCGAGCTTGATTACGTGGGTGTGAAGGCATCCCAGTTCTCGTTCTCCCGCCTCGGCCTGGCCGATCCGGTACCGGGCGTGGATATGGCTTCCACCGGCGAGGTCGGATGCATCGGCGATGACTTCGACGAAGCGCTGCTGAAGGCTATGATTTCAGTGGGTCACGTTATTCCTGAGAAGGGAAGTGCGGTGCTGGTGTCTTCCGGCGACGCTCTCCAGAAGGCTATGATGCTGCGTGCCTGCAATATCCTGGTCGAGAACGGATACAGGATATATGCCACAAGCGGTACATACAGGTATCTGGTCAATAACGGGCTGGAATGTTCCCGCGCCCTCTGGCCTTCCGAAGAGGAGAGCGAAAAGGATGCCGGCATACCTGCGGTACAGCTCATCAGGGACCACGCCGTCCGGCTCGTAGTGAACATCCCTAAGGATTTCAGCCACGGCGAGCTCACCAACGGCTATAAGATGCGACGCGCAGCCATCGACTTCAATGTGCCGCTCATCACCAACAGCCGTCTTGCGACAGCGTACATAAGGGCGTTCTGCTCGAAGTCCCTGGAGGACCTGAAGATCAAGTCCTGGGACGAATATTAGATGACCCCGAGAGATTTGCCTACCTTGATGAAGGCCTCGATGGCCTTGTCGAGGTGGGCTTTTTCGTGTGCTGCCGACAGCTGCACGCGGATGCGGGCCTGTCCCTTCGGCACGACAGGGTAGTAGAAACCTGTCACGAAGATGCCTTCCTCCGCAATCTCGGCGGCGAATTTCTGGGAAAGTGGTGCGTCGTACAGCATCACGGCGCAGATGGCGCTCTGGGTAGGCTTGATGTCGAATCCGGCGGCGATCATCCTTTCGCGGAAATATTCCACGTTCCCGGCAAGCTTGTCGTGGAGGGCGTTGCTTTCTGAAAGTATCTTCAGGGTCTCGATGCCGGCAGCCGCGATCATAGGCGGGATGGAGTTGGAGAACAGGTACGGGCGCGAACGCTGGCGCAGCGTTTCAATGATCTCCTTGCGGCCTGTGGTGAAGCCGCCTACGGCACCTCCGAAGGCTTTTCCAAGGGTTCCCGTGTGTATGTCGATGCGTCCGTAGCAGCCGTACTGCTCGGCCACGCCCCGGCCTGTAGGGCCGACTACGCCGGCCGAATGGCTTTCGTCAACCATCACGAGTGCGTCGTATTTCTCCGCGAGGTCGCATATCCTGTCCATAGGAGCGACGTTGCCGTCCATCGAGAATACACCGTCGGTGACGATTATTCGGTGGCGCTGGGCCTGTGACTCCTGCAGACAGCGCTCCAGATCTGCCATATCGGCGTTGGCATAACGATAGCGCACTGCCTTGCAGAGACGCACGCCGTCGATGATGGAAGCGTGGTTGAGAGCATCGGAGATGATGGCGTCTTCAGGGCCGAGAAGAGGCTCGAACACGCCTCCGTTGGCATCGAAGCAGGATGCGTAGAGTATGGTGTCTTCTGTGCGGAAGAACCCGGCGATTGCTTTTTCGAGCTGCTGGTGGAGGTCCTGCTGTCCGCAGATGAAGCGGACCGAGGACATACCATATCCGCGGCCGTCCATCGCCGCCTTCGCCGCTGCGATCAGGCGGGGGTTGTCGGCGAGTCCGAGGTAATTGTTGGCGCAGAAGTTCAGGGCTTTGCTGCCGTCGGCAAGTGTGATTTCAGCTGACTGCGGTGAGCAGATGACCCTCTCGCGTTTATAAAGACCGGCCTCTTCGATGGCCTTGAGTTCGTCTTGAAGGTATTTTTGAAAGTTACCGTACATAGTGTTGTGGCTTTTTATTTTCCGGGATAAAAGACTGTGTCGAAGAAGTCCTCCATCCGGCGGGCGTAAGGAGCACCGAACCTGACGAAGGTTTCCTTGGTCGCGGAATCAGGCTTCCAGTCGTAGTAGGCGTGGACTGCGCCCGGCACCTCGACGTTGTATGCCACCTGGCCGGCATCGAGAACCGCCTGGTAGTACTCCGCGGTGTTTTCCTCGGAGATGATCGGGTCGAGCGTGCCCCGGTTGATCCAGTGCGGGATCAGGCGTACGGAGGCGTCGGGGATATGGCAGATAGGGGCGAGGGCTTCGGCTGCGGCATCGTCCGTGCCTCCTGTGAAACGGGCCATTGTCTTCGCATCGAAGATGCCGTAGTTTGGAGCCACGGCCATAATTGCGAGCAGGCTCCTGCGGGCCTTCCTGATGCTCCAGCCCTTCGGCATATAGGTCGGCATATATTCATAGACGCCCGGTTCCGTGCCGAATCCGCGGTCACCGACCATTTCGACCATATTGGAGACTGCGGTGCAGAGGTGGCCGCCGGCGCTGTCCCCTGTCACGGCCAGCCGCGAGGCATCAAGCCCATACTCGGAAGCGTGTTCCTGGGTATGCAGGATGGCACCGTAGCAGTCGCCTATGATGTCGGCTATGGTGTTCGGCTCGGCATCGCCGTCAGCCTTGCCGGCCCAGCGGTAGTCGATGCTGAACACGACGTACCTGCCGTCGGCTATGAGCTCGCGTGCAAGTCCTTTCATCACGTTCTGGCAGTTCATCCGCCAGCCGCCGCCGTGGATGATGACTATGCCCGGCAGATCCTTCGCGCCGTCAGGGATGTATGCGTCGTAGCGCAGCTCCTTTACGCCGGGCTTGGCGTAGACGATGTCGTGCAGGCAGGTGTAGCCCTGAAGCCTCTCCGGCTCCACGAAAGACGCGCCTATGGTGCAGTTCCATTTCAACTTGACGTCAAACTCGCAGGTGTAGTATTCGTTGTAGAAGCCGAACTGGCCGCCCATAGCGTCGTAGCCGCATTCGAACTCGTAGCCCGGATCCGCTGTCGCCTTTACGTGGAAGACGGTGCCGGCAGGGAATTCCGCAGCCTCGGTACCGATTTCCGGCGTGACCTCCACGCTGCCGTGGGCGCATTCGCCGAGGGCGACCTTGAAGTACTTGGTGTGCTTTGCCTTGAACTTGTCAAGCTGCTTGAAGCAGAACTCGTTCTGGATTTCCTGAAGCTTGCGGTCGGGGTTGTGGCGGATTTCGCACTCGTGGTCGAAGACCATCATCTCGCCGTTCTCCGCGGTGTACGGATGCCATTCAGGCAGACCTTCTGCATTAGGGTCGCCGGTGCGGGCAAAGTTGGCCCAGGAGCGGCTCATCACGTCGGCAAGCGCCTGGTCGGCATCGGTCGGCTCCGGCAGTTCGTTCAGCCCGTGGTCAAGCGTGTTGAAGCAGAACTTGAGCTCGTGGCCGTGGACGGAACCGCCGTTGACCGGAGACTTCCAGGTGAACAAATAGACATAGGTCGGCGCATTTCTTGTCGCGGAGATGTAATCAGAAGTGATGACGGTCTTGGGACGGAAAAGCCTGTCGATTGAGAGAAGGTCGGCAGGGGAGTGGTCCGGATATGCCTCGGTGAATGCGGCGATGTAGTCGTCGGTGCGCCCGCCGAAGATTCCCTCGAGTTCGCTGCGGACATCCTTTTCGTTGAGCTCCTGCCCGTAGGACAGTCTCTGGAGCTCGTTGAAGGTGGTGCCTATCATTATCGGCTTGTCGTCGGAGAACTCTGCGAAACCCGGCTGGAAAGGCTGCTGGAGCAGCACCTCTCCGTCAGGGGTGGGACCGAAGCCCCACATCATCGGAGTCCCCGGCGCACGGGTGCCGATGCTTGCGGCCATCGCGCGCTGGCCGGCGGCATAAAGCTCCCTGTACGGAACGTCATTGATGCGTGATATCTCTTCCGCAGGGATACCCAGCTCGTCAAGGACGGCCTTGCCGAGGGCTTCGGACATTTCCTTGTCGTTGACGTTCAGGATGGTTCCGCTCATTATGATCGCCTTGTGGAACAGGTCTTTCGCCTCAGGCATACAGAGGAGGGTTCCCACCTTTCCGCCGCCGCCGGATTCCCCGAAAACGGTGATGTTGTCGGGGTCGCCGCCGAAGCGGGTGATGTTGTCGCGGACCCACTTGAGGGCGGCAACGACATCCATCATCCCGACATTGCCGGAATATCTGTAATCAGGTGAGCAGGCCGACAGGTCGAGGAAGCCCATTATGTTAAGGCGGTGGTTGACGCTGACCACGACCACATCGTCCTCGCGTGCGAGTCCCATACCGGGATTCCATTCGGAAGTGCCGGAATCGAAGCCGCCTCCGTGCAGCCAGAACATCACGGGCTTTTTGGCCTTGACGTCGGTCGTCCATACGTTGAGGACGGTGCAGTTCTCGGACATTTCATCTTCGGTGAGCTCGCGGCCCCAGACATTCTGCATCGCCTGCGGACCCCAGTGGTCGCATACGCGGATGCCTTCCCACACGGGTGCCGGCTGAGGAGGCATAAAACGTGTCACGGATGCGTATGGGATGCCCAGGAAGGCTATGGTGCCTTCTTGCTCAAACCCCTGGACCATACCTCCGGTGGTCTTTACGACAAGTGGATTTTCATTGCAGGAACACAGCGCGAAAAAGGCTGTGACAAGAGAAATGGCAAGTTTCTTCATAAGAAGTGTTATCAATTAACGCAAATATAGTTATATTTGCTGGAATCTCTAATAATACTTTATGAAACTTGCCGGAAAATTGCCCGTTCTGTTGGCGCTGACATTAATCCCGACCGCACTTTTCAGCCAGAATTTCTCATTTATGAGACTGTCGCCCTCTGACGGATTTCCGTCCAGGATCAATTCCATCTTCGTCGAGAATGACGGCTTCGCCTGGCTCGGATCCGATGACGGACTCTACCAGCTCTATTCCAACAATTATTTCATCCATCACGACCGTGAAGAGGGGTATCCTGCGGGGAACAATGTAACAGGTATCCATTGTGACGAGACCGGTATGATGTGGATATTGTCCGACAGCGGTTTCTACGGGTTCTCTTCACGCGCGCATTCCGACAATCCCAGGATAGTGACCGGCCTTGACGGCAAGACGGTGGCATACAGCGTGGTTTCCAAAGGGAAGGATGTCTATTTCGGAGGCGAGAATAAAGTATGGATGTACAGCCACGAAACCGGGCAGTTCAGCGAACTTGCCACTTTCGACCAGGCAGAACCGTTCGCCGTCAATCATCTCCTCTTGGGCTATGGAAACGGAGGCAATGACCTGATTATGGTGAGCGACTTCTCCAGGAAAATGGTCATATTCAATCTGGCGACACGGCAAATCCGTCCGTCCCGGTTCACCGGGGGCAATGATTTCTTTTCCGCATATACAAGCCGGAACGGAACTCTCTGGATTTCGATGCTGGGCCAGGGCATCTTCAATATCGCTGCCGACGGCACCACCCTGAAGCATTTCAGTACGCAGAATTCCGGTATGAACTCCGATGTAGTCCTTTGTTTCGCAGAGCGCGAAGGCAAGATGTGGCTCGGCACCGACGGAGGCGGAATCAATATCCTCGATCCTGTGACCGGAGAAGTGACGATACTGCAAAATGCCCCGGATGATCCGATCTCGTGCCCTTCGAATATGATTTCCACGATGTTCTGCGACCATAACGGCAATGTATGGTGCGGCTGCCTGTCAGGCGGCGCATTCGTGGTCTCCGAAACAAAGATCAGGCAATATATGAACGGTGTCTTCGAGCCGCCGATCGACAACAAGGGGATATGCTCTTTCTATCAGATCCCGGGTGACTCGAGGATATGGCTTGGCACCAACGGCTCAGGACTCGTCAGCTATGACCTCAATACCGGGAATTTCAATTCGTATCAGGTAACTGACAAGATGCACATCCACTCCATCGCATCCATTGCAAGCGGTGAACTTGTGCTCTCCTGCCCGAACAGTGGAATATTCGTATTCAATCCCGAAACGAAGCGGATCCGCAGGAATTCATTTGACATCGAGTCGAAACTGTCATATTTCTCGACAGACTTCAGCCCTGTGATCTGCAATGACCAGAACGATAACGTAATCATATTCACCGATCGTCTTTCGCGCTATTATCCTACCGGAGCATTGGATTATTTCTCCCACGTTGAAGGTGTGAAGGGTTATCTTCGTCCGGTGTCCGGCTCCCACGCCCAATATATGTTCGATGATGCTTCCCTGTACCGTTGGGAGGAAACTTCACCGACCAAGACACGAAAACTTCTGGACCTGTCGTCAAACGGACGCGTGCGTTGTGCCACGTTCGCGGAGGACGGTTCGATATGGGTTTCTGCCGGGAAATACCTTTATCGTTATGACACGGCAACCGGCGAGGCGGAGCTGGTATCCGGCTCTTTCGAAAGCGAGGCGCGTATGATGATGTCTGCGAATGACGGCTCATTGTGGATAGGCACGCGGAACAAACTCTATGTCTACAATCCATCCGCCAGGAGATTGCTGCTCCTCGGCGAAATAGATGGCGTATTCAACAACGAGTATATGTCCGGAGCCTGCCTGCAGGCCTCCAGCGGAGATATCTTCCTGGGAGGCCGCGACGGATTCATCTGCGTCGGCCGCGATTTTGAAGTCAGCCCTGAAAATGACGTGGAAATCACGACCTGTTCGGTTTTCGTCGATAACAGGGAGATTTTCGATTTCAGCAATTGCGAAATACCGTATCATCACAGCCAGATAAGGATCGGAATGCTGGCGCATTCGAACGATATCCTCAAGGACAAGGTCTATCACGTTGTCGCCAAAGGCCCTCGGCTCAATTATGACGAGTACCTCACGGAGCCTGCAGTGACTTTCCTCAGGCTGAACCCCGGCAAATACACTGTATCGATGTCTGTCACGACATCAGGAGGGGGGATGACCGAGATGCGGGAAGTGTTTTCGTTCAAGGTCAGGGACCCTTGGTACACTTCGATATGGTTCGTTATGGCAATGATTCTGCTTGTCTTATCCGCCCTGTTTTTCATATCGGGATACAGGCGCAGGATCAAGGAAAACCAGCATAAGCAGGAGGCTTCCGACGAGCGGTATAATTTCCTTATAAACGTTGCTCACGAACTGCGCACTCCGCTGACACTGGTCCAGGGACCGGTCAAGCGTATGCTCCGCGACAAGTCGGTCACGGATGAGCAGCGCAGTTCCCTGAACCGCATCTATCAGCAGTCTTTGCGAATATCCGACCTTCTGAATACGGTCCTCACTTCCAGCAGCATCGAGGATGGAGCGACCAAGGTGAGCCTCCAGCCGGTGGATGTCAATACCTGGGTCAGCAATCTTGCGGAGGACTTCCGGGAAGAGGCTGCCGAACTCGGGATGGGCATTGTATTGAAACTCGACCCTACCATAGGGGCTGCAATGATGGATGAAGGCCTGTGCGCCATCGTATTCTCGAACATTATGTCAAATGCGCTGAAGCATAACCCTTCCGGAACGAACATCGTTGTCTGGACCAACTGGAACAGGGAGCGGGGTATGATCAAGGTCGGAATACGCGACAACGGCCCGGGAATCGGCAAGACAGATCCGTCAACGCTTTTCGAGAAATACTATAAGGCAACTGAGGAACACTCGGGCTTCGGCATAGGACTTTCTTATGCCAAGGTGATCATTGACTCTCACGGCGGCACAATCTCGGCAAACAACAACGAAGACGACAGGGGAGCAACGTTCTGGTTTGAAGTTCCTGCCGACAAGGATTCGATCAAGACCACGGAGCAGATAATAAAGCAGATCGACAACCGCGCCGAAAAGATTTCAAACAAGGCGATGATCGACAAATGCATACTATATGTCGACGACAACATCGATCTTTGCGAATACATCACGGAAGAACTCGGACCTTTGTGCCGCAAGCTCATAACGGCGACCAGCGGAAAGGCTGCTTTCAAGGTCATCCAGAGCAACGACGTCGATGCGGTCATCACCGATATAATGATGCCTGGAATCGACGGAATAACCCTCTGCAGGACAATCAAGTCCAGTGATCACTTCAAGCACATCCCGGTAATCCTGCTTTCGGCCAAGGCTGATATGGAGACGATGAATCTGGGTCGTGAAGTGCAGGCGGATGCCTTCATCCCCAAGCCGTTCGAGATTGAGGAACTGATCGACGCCGTCAACGGCAAGTACAGGAAATAATCAGTCATCTTCTATTTGTTCTCGACCGTCACCACGATCTTTCCTTTCTCCTTGCCCGGGATGATCTTCATCATCAGGTTTCCGGTGACTTCCGTGCCCTTGCCGAGGCGGGTGAGGAAGGCCTGGACAGTAGGTTTAGGATTCTTCTTGTCAGAGATGAGCTCGTTCTCGGTCAGTTCGCCGGACCAGAGGATAGGGCCGTACGAGTGGTTGAGGACCCACATTCCCGGGTCTATGTCTTCAAATACATATTCGGTTACGCCCTCCTTGAGCATAAGGATCTTGGTGTCCTGGTTCTGGCGGTATGCGCCCGGAGCAAAGTTGCGTGTGCGCTTGGCGACCTGGATTTCAGCTCCGTTGCCGAGTGTTGCGAGATATGGCTCGCGGTAGTAGTCGAGACCGCAGTCGAACGCCTCCACTTCGAAGTAATACTCTGGAGCCGTGTTCAGGCTGTGCATATAGAGGGTGGTCTTGTCGTAGACGATATAACTGTTGTAGAGCTTGCCCGGCTCGATACCGTAGCGGACCACGTAGCCGTCGGCACCCGGGACTGCATCCCAGAGAAGGTTGGCCTCGCGGCGGTCTTCAGGGTTGCGTACGACCTTCACGTCCTTGACTATGGTGCGGCTCATCTTGTCGGTGGTGCCGAATACTCGAAGGTCCTTGATGCTGAACTTGGCATCATCGTATGTGGCGACATTGGTAACCTTGATATAACGTGCTTTCTGTGCCTTTGCAAGCTCGTTGTAGTCGTGCTTGAGCTCCATCTTGTTGTCGCTCTTGTCGATGACCTTTGTCCAGTGTTTCCTGTCCTTGGAGATTTCTACGGTGTAGCACTGGTAGTGGTCAGGATTTTTCGCCGGAGCACCGAATCCTGCCGGTGCCTGAGGGGCTGCGCCGATGTGGTCCCAGTTGAGCTGGATGGCGTTGATGCTTGCGAGACCGCCGAGGTCGAGCAGGAAGTATTCGCCCGGGTCGCCGGTCGCCGCGGTCCAGCAGGTGAGGAAATTCTCGTCGAGAGCCTTGTCATAAGTGTATTTCCCGAAGGTTGAGGATACCTCTGCATATTTCCCGTTGGAGAGGAGCATCCAGTCGGCATAGTTGTCGACGCCGCCTTCCGGACGGAGGTCAGGGTAGAATTGAGGGTAGTCTCCGAGGGCGGTGTTGGAATACATCACACCTTCCGCATCGACTGCCGACGGATAGATGGCCAGTTCGGATCCGCGGCCGGTGCCGCCGTACTGTGCCGGAATCATACAGATGGTCCAGAGGTTGCCCTTCTTGTCGTGGAAGGTGCTGCCGTGGCCTGCGCCTACCTGGAAGCCGCTGGTCTTGAAGGTCAGAGGGTTGTGTTCGGAGTATGTGAACGGGCCGGTAGGGCTGTCTGATACGTAGATGCCGTGGGAGTATGAGATGAACTCAAGGCCGATGGCGGCGTATTCGAGATAGTATTTGCCGTTGTGCTTGATCATATAAGGACCTTCGATCCAAGGGAGCTCCTCAGGGTTGTAGTCGCGGCGGCCGTTGAAGATGGAATAGATCACGTCCTCAGGCTTGCGCACCTCGAAACCATGGTTCTTGATGTCGCTGAAGAACAGAGGAATAGGCTCGTGGAGCTCCTTGTATGTCACAGGGTCGAGCTCTACGACCTGGAAAGGCATTATCTGGGACCAGCCGAAATACAGGTAAACGCGGCCGTCGTCATCGACGAAGAGGTTGGCGTCGCCGTACCTGTCGCTGCTCAGTTCGCCGCACTTCTCCCAAAGTCCCTTCTTCGGGTCAAGGCACCTGTAGACATTCTTGTTGTTCATCGAGCAGCCGATGAGCCGGCCGTTCTGTTCAACTACGGAAACGACTCCGCCGGGATAGTTCGGCGCGTCAACATAGGTCCAGTTCCTGAAGTCGGGGGAGTACCAGTAACCCTTGCGGTGTGAGACGAACAGATAATAGTCGTCCTGGAAAATGATTACCACAGGCTCGCCGCCTCTGTACGCACGCTCGCTTCCGATGACCACGTCGAGAGGGTTCGCGAAGGTCCTGCTTGTGTTCTGAGCCGCAGCCGCCCCCGCAAACAGGGAGCACGCCGCCAGGATGATAATGAATCTTTTCATTGGGGTGTTATTAATTGTGATGTTGTTGTCAGTCTAAAGGAGCTGGATGACATTGATGGTGCGGCCGCATTCGAAGCCTTCCTTGCGGGCGGAGAAGAAGCGGCCGTCTTCGTATGAGCATATGCCGGACAGATGTATGTTGTCCTCGAGTATCCCCGCCTCGGTCAGGAGCCACTTGTTGGCGGCGGCAAGGTCGATATGGTGCCCGCCCGCCATACTTGATTCGTCACGCACACCGTCCCAGGTCCACAGCTGTTCGATAGGGAAGCAGGCCTCCTTGAAGAACTGTATCACCTCGTTCCCCACCTGGAAATGATCCTTGCAGATGCTCGGGCCTATCGCGACGTGAATGTTGATGGGCAGGGTGCCGTATTCGCGGTTCATCATCGTAAGCACACGGTGGGATATCTTCTGGACCGTACCCTTCCAGCCGGAATGGACGGCGGCGACGGCGCGGTGCACCGGGTCATACATCAGCATAGGAACGCAGTCGGCACTGCGCGCACCTATGGCGCAGCCGGGGACATTGGTCACGAATGCGTCATATCCCTGAAGCGCGTCGCGCTCTATTCCGGGGCGGTCAATCTTTGCAACGCGGTAGCCGTGGACCTGATGTCCGGTGACGACAGGGAACGGCAGTTCTGCATTCCTCATTGTAGAAAAGGCTCTCACGCCTTCGCCGAGATTGTATTCAAGAAGTTCGTTATCCATCGTTTGTGACTTATTGAAATAGTCACAAATTTAGTTTTTTTTCTTCAGAACACAACGATTCCTTGAGGGCGCAATCAACTTTTCCGATATTCGAGAGGGGTCATTCCGGTGTGTGTCTTGAAATAGCGGAAGAATACCGGGGTGCTGCTGAATTTGAGTCTGTAGGAAATCTCCTTGACATCCAGATCCGAGTATTTAAGGTAGTTCTTGGCTTCAAGTATCACGAAAGAGGCAATCCAGTCGGGTGCACTCTTGCCGCTTGTCTTCTTGATGAGCTGGGACAGATATTTTGGGGTCAGGTTGAGCTTTTCGGCATAGAAGCTGACTTCGTGCTCATCGTTATGGTACTCGGCGAGGAGTTTCATAAACTTCTCGAAGCAGGACTTGTTGCGCAGGCTGTCAGCGCTGTCGCCATTGGAATGCATCGAGTCTATCCACAGACTGCCAAGATAGTGGGAGAGTGAGGAATAGAGATCCGTCACCGCTTCCTTGATGTTAGGCGAATCTGTCTGTATCAGCGCTTCGGTCAGGTGGTAATAATGTCCGCAGATGACCTGCTGCTCCCTGTTCAGGGATATGCACGGCTTGGTCATCACACGCATCGCCTCATCGTAGAGCCGTGAGAAATTGACCTTTGCGCTCTGGAGGATGCTTCTGGAGATTGCTATCAGCACGAATTCGCAATTCAAAAGGTCGATGTTCCTGTCTGCGCAGATTATGCAGCCGGGTACATAAAACAGCAGAGTTCCGTCCTTGACTTCAAATTCCTTCAGGTTTATATTGACCTTGAAATTGCCCTTGATGCAGAAAAAAGCGATATAGCAGTCGAACTTGCTGGGATATTTGAGCTGCTCCAGACCGCTGCCTTTGCATACGGCCGAGATGTACAGGTCATCGGCCAGTTCGCCTTTTATCAGGTTAGGATAGTACTTGTCAAGATTTGTCAGTCGGATTTCCCGATATTCGTTGTTCATAGTGAATTTCTTAGGTGCGTACAAATATATTAAAAATTGCTTACTTTTGTGGACGGCATTGAAAGAATACTGATTCAGCCACTCTAATAAATAATATTAAGAATATGAAGAAATTATTTACACTTATCATCATCGCTGCGTGCGCATTGATGGTTGTTTCCTGCAAGAATGGCAAGGGCCAGAACCAGGACGCCGACGCTCAGGAAGAGGTTTGCGAAGGAACTTGCGAGCATTGCAAGGAAGGAAAATGTGAAAACGAGGGCGAGTGCGCAGAGCACGATGCTCTCTCAAAGCTTGACGGTTTCGCTTCAGAGGCCGAGACCTCACTTGCAGGCGAGCTCAAGTCAAAAGGCATCTTCACGGAGGCCGCTGTAGAGGTGAAGCCTGTATTCGAAGGCGGTGACGCCAATTCTTTCCAGCAGTGGTGCCAGAAGAACGCCAAGTATCCCGAGGAAGCCAAGGAAAACAACGAATCCGGCAAGGTTCTCGTCAACTTCACCGTCGGCAAGGACGGCAAGATCGGTGACGTCAAGGTTCTCCGCGGAGTTTCCGAGTCTCTCGACGCAGAGGCTGTACGCGTGGTTTCTTCAGCTCCGGACTGGACTCCTGCACAGGTTGGCGGCAAGCCGGTTGCAGTAAACTACACTATGCCTGTTGACTTCAAACTCATCTAGTTCAATCAGGACGAGCAAGGGGTCCCGACTGTCATATTGGTCCGGGGCCCTTTTTTTTGACTATGGCAAAGCCGAGGATAATATATCACATACTGGCGTTCGTGACGGTTGCGATATGGGGGGTGACGTTCGTATGCACCAAGGTGCTTATCGGAGCCGGACTTGATCCTGCGCAGATATTCGCCCTGCGCTTCATCATCGCCTATTTCGGGCTCTGGGTCATATGCCTCATCAAGAAAGGGCCGTCCCTGAAACTTTTCGGAAGCCTCAAGGAAGAACTGCTTTTCCTGGCGCTGGGCATTTCCGGAGGCTCATTCTATTTCCTCACCGAGAATCACGCCCTTGCCAACACCCAGGCCTGCAATGTGTCGTTCCTTGTATGCTCGGCACCTCTCTGGACGCTTCTGCTCAGCCTCGTCCTGCGGCGGGCCGGCAAGAACGAAGGTCAGGAAGATGTCCGCCTTTCGCCCAAGATCATCATAGGCACGCTGCTGGCGCTGGCCGGAATGGCAATGACCATCTTCGGGCGCGAAAGCGTCAACTTCTCTCCGAAAGGGGATATCCTGGCTATCGCGGCAGCTCTCTGCTGGGCGGTCTATTCCATCCTGATGGGCCCCGCTTCCACCCGTTACGGCTCACTCTTCATCACCCGAAAGGTCTTCTTCTACGGACTGCTGACGATTGTCCCTTTCCTGCTCTCGCAGGAGCCGCCGTCACTCGCAACGCTCACAACCCCCGCCGTGCTCTTCAACCTTCTTTTCCTGGCCGTCTTCGCATCGCTCGTATGCTTTCTGCTTTGGAACAAGGTGATAGCCAGACTGGGCAACTTCACGTCAACCAATTACGTGTATCTGAATCCTTTTTTCACCCTGCTCTTCGCGACGCTCCTGCTGGGGGAGACCCTGTCTGCAATAGAACTTGTCGGATGCATAACAATTGTCACAGGTGTTTATCTTGCGGCGAAAATTTAGTATATTTGTAAACTTTAACCATTTAACACCACTTTAATTATGGCAAACAAATACGCCGGCACCCAGACCGAGAAAAACCTGGAGGCAGCATTTGCTGGTGAATCACAAGCACGGAACAAATACACCTATTTTGCTTCAAAGGCAAAGAAGGAGGGATACGAGCAGATAGCCGCCCTCTTCCTTGAGACGGCCGACAACGAAAAGGAGCACGCAAAGCTCTGGTTCAAGGAACTCAACGGAATCGGAAGCACAGCCGAGAACCTCGCCGCCGCCGCTGACGGAGAGAATTTCGAATGGACCGATATGTACGAAGGTTTCGCCAAGACAGCCGAGGCCGAGGGCTTCCCTCAGCTTGCAGCCCGTTTCCGCGGGGTGGCAGCCATCGAGAAACGTCACGAGGAGCGGTACCGCGCACTCCTGAAGAACGTCGAGACCGCACAGGTTTTCGAAAAGTCAGAGGTCAAGGTATGGGAATGCCGCAACTGCGGTCATATTGTAGTCGGGACCAAGGCCCCGGATGTATGCCCTGTATGTGCACATCCTCAGGCCTACTTTGAGGTTCACAAGGAGAACTTCTAGCTGATTCCAGCTGAAGTTTTATAATTGCGAACTTTCGGGCATTATGAAAAAGATATTCATCGCTTTGGTCGCAGCCGCTCTGCTTGCATCAGGCTGCGCAGATTCCGCAAAGGAAAGAGTTGTAACCGGATATGTGACTTCCTGGGGCACCACGCTGCCGGACCCGTCTCTTGTCACCCACCTGAACTATGCTTTCGGACACGTTGCCGACAGCTTTGACTCGCTGACGATTGACAATGAGCCCCGCCTGGCCGAAATCGCCGCGCTGAGGGATGTGAAGCCTTCTCTCAAGGTCCTGCTGTCGGTCGGAGGGTGGATGAGCGGCAATTTCAGCGAGATGGCCGCATCCGATTCGCTCCGTTCGGCTTTCTGCGCAAGCTGCAAGGCTGCGGTCGACAGGTTCGGCCTTGACGGCATCGACATCGACTGGGAGTATCCGACCTCCGACCTCGGCGAGATATCCTGTTCGCCGGATGACAAGAAGAATTTCACTCTTCTGATGCGCGACCTGCGCTCCGTCCTCGGCGAAGACGCGCTCCTTTCATTTGCGGCATCAAGCGAGACCAAATACATCGACTATGCCGATGTCGTCGGCTATGTTGATTTCGTCAACGTGATGACCTACGATATGGGCCGTGCGCCTATGTTCAACGCGGCGCTCCATAAGTCTGAACGTCACAATGGCCAGACGGTCGACCAGTCCGTCCGCGAGCATCTCGCGGCAGGTGTGCCGAAGTCCAAGCTTGTGGTCGGCATCCCGTTCTATGGCCGCGGCGACAGAATATTCTTCCCTGAAAGCGTTGACTACAAGGACCTCAGGGTCGATGGCCGATACTATGAGGTGCTTTGGGACGAGGATGCAATGGTGCCTTACGTTGCCAACAAGATCACCGGAGACATAGTCTTTTCCTATGATAACGAAAAGTCGCTCCTTGCTAAGTGTCTGTATATCAAGAAGAACCGCCTTCGCGGCGCGATGGTGTGGGACTGCGGTGCCGACGACTCCGACTTCACCCTCTCCACTGTCCTCTGGACTTATCTTAAAGAAAAATAGTATGGTGCGGAGTAGTTGAGTATTATTCTGGGGGTTAATTGCTTTCGTTCAGAATTGCGCGGACGGAATATGAGGTTCCATTATTTTCGTCTTCTTTTACATTTTTATGAGTTATGTATTGCATTCATTGCGGCGCGAAATTGCGCGAGGGAGCGAAATTCTGTTCCGCCTGTGGAAAACCTGTAAAAACTGCTAAACGGGTGGAGCCTGCACCTGAACCTGCACCGACAGATAAAACCTCGGCCAAGGTTGAAATCAAGGGAAAAGCGTTGGACTTGGCAAAGGCCGGAGCCAGGCAGATTCTGGCGGCTCTCAAGGACCGCGACATCAGCGCATCAGCGGCTCCGGGAGAGGTCAGCTGCAAGAGCGACGCGGCCCAGAGTGCGTTCATGAAGATGCTGAAGAAGGGCCTGCTCAGCATCGCCATCTGCCTTGGCCTCTCAAGTCCTCTTTCTGCCCAGAAAGCCGAGCTTAAATTCAATATTGATGGCCCATACGGTGACTTGATTGTGAAATTCACCGGAGTCAAGGATATAAGATTTATCAAGGATGAAGAGGCGAACAATAAGACTGTACACCATTTTTATAAGGGTACTTTGACCTCTGACAAAATTACTGTGGAGACACTCTTTGTCCCGGACCCGGGTAATCACAGCAAAGCCACTTACTGCACGTATATCGGTTTAGTCGACTTGTATCCTTCTTCAAACGAGGATGGCTTCGAAGCGACTTACCCCGATCATTTCAAACAGACTAGGGACAGATCGGCCCCGGCCAGTTCCTTGTCTCTTACAAGCAGTTTCAAAATGTCACCGGATGCATTCGGAATAAGCGTAGATATAGCGCCAGGAAGTGATTTGGAGCCTGACAGATACGGTCCGCATGAAGATCAGCCGATAGGAATCATGATGGACAATTTCCATTTCGCCTTCATTTCTGACGGGCCGGTAGCCGTTACGGAAATCGATACTAAGGCTTCTTCCGAGGCTGACAACATTTCCCATGGTCCTTATGATACTGAAGGTGTCGAAGGCATCGTGGATATAGATGACGATAACGTCAGGAGTGATTCTGACGATCCGGAAGAGAATCACCCTGGCAACTGGAAGATTCCTGCTGCCGTCATTGGCGCTATCGGGGCAGGAGTCGCAATTAGAGTCGGCAGAAAAAATGCGGCCGGCAAGAAATCTAAAGGCAAAAAGTCTGCAGAGGATAGCAAAATCAACAAGGACGATGCGGAAGACCGTGATGACGAGGAGCAAGCGACGTACGAGATGCGCATCCGCAAGGATTTTGGCGATACACTGACGCCGGGAGCTGCTGCGCAGAAGGTGTACGCCCGCATCGTGCGCATTCCGCAAGGCGGAACGGCGGCGACCGATTCGGCTCTGACCTCCAAAATCTCCATAACAGGAGACGGCTACTTGAATGTCAGCGGACAGAGGCTGGCAGGAGAGTATATGTCAGCTTCGGTGGAGGCCCCGCAGAGCGGCAGTGTCCCTGAAGAGGCCGTGGTGAACTTCAGACTTGCCGGTGCCGGTGGGTCTTTCACCAACAGGATGCATTTCAAGGTCGCCAAGAGCGAGATCATTTTCTTCCAGGAGAATCTCACGCTTCCGGCCTGCTCCGACGAGGTCTGGAGGCTGCCGTTCGCTGTGAAAGG
Source organism: Candidatus Cryptobacteroides sp. (assembly GCA_045616385.1). Classification (GTDB taxonomy): domain Bacteria; phylum Bacteroidota; class Bacteroidia; order Bacteroidales; family UBA932; genus Cryptobacteroides. The sequence goes on along the minus strand of JAZLGQ010000061.1, from coordinate 12 downwards.
CGTATCGAAGGA
>JAZLGQ010000060.1:0-9864 GCA_045616385.1 Candidatus Cryptobacteroides sp. | reverse complement strand
ATACCCGCTGACCCAAACCCAATTGGGCATATACCTTGCGGAGCAGAGTGCACCGGAAGGTATCAACTATAACATTGCCAGAATGTATCGCCTGGACAAGGATGTCAGTCTGCAGCGTCTGGAGAAGGCACTGCAGGAAGTGATTGACAACCATCCCGGTGTAAAGGCCCGCATCGTCCTGTCTGATGATGGGGGGCTCCTTTTCGAAAGCCACGATGAGGAAGCCGTTGCAATCGCCCGTTTTGACAGCGAGGATGAACTTGTAGCGGAGATGCAGAGGAAGTTCGACCTCACAGGGGAGCGCCTCTACAGGCTTGGAATATGCTGCAACGCTGAAGGTGCCGTGTTCGGCTTTTCATTCCATCATATAAATTTCGACGGAATGTCGTTCACCCGTTTCCGCGAGGAACTTCGGGAGGCCTATGATGGCAGGTCTCTGGCGGCCGAAACTAAAGACAACAGCACGATATCACTGGAAGAAGAGGCTTTGCGCAATAACGGTCTGCTGGAGGAGCAGCGCTCCTGGTACAAGGAGACTTTCGCTGATGCCGGCGAATGCTGCTGCACTCTGCCGTCCGACTTTTCGGGAGATGCCGGTTACAAGGCGTCGTCGGTGCTCCTTGCCGGCACGGATGCATTCGCTGTAAAGGAGTTCTGCGACAGGACCGGAGTAAAGGCTGCGCCCCTGTTCACCACGGCATTCGGCTTCACTCTTGCCAGATACGGATGTTCTTCCAAATCCCTGTTTGCCACTGTCCATCACGGCCGCCTTGACAAGGACACGCGTTCTGCCTTCACGATGATGGTGAAGACCCTTCCTGTTCTGGTGAATTTCGAAGGGAAGGAGAAGGTAAGTGACCTGCTGGCTTCCACAGGCGTGCAGATGGCGGCCACGCGCAGCCGCACGGTGTATTCCTACGGCGAATTCTGCAGTGAGAACGGTATCAGCCCATCTGTGGCGTTCGCCTATCAGGGCAGACTTGACAGAAGCCTGGAACTTGGTGGAAAGCGCTACGTGGAAACGGATCTGCGCCTGCCTGAGCCCGGTTTCGATGTCCTGTTCGAAGTCGTCACCGGACCTGACGGACAACTCAGATGTCAGTTCCATTATGATGCATCCAGATATTCTGTAGAGTATCTCAATGGATTCGTCAGGTCGTTCAACAACGTTCTGCTCGGAATGATGCAGCAGGAACAACTTTCCGAAATACACCTCCTCGACGAGGCCGCTCAGGAAGAGGTGCTTGCGATCGGACGCGGGCCGGAAATGGATTTCGACAACACGGAGACTATAGTGTCGATATTCAGGAAACAAGCGGCAGCGGCCCCTGACGCATTGTGTGTATTGTATGACGACCCTGATACTGGCGCACGTCGCAGTTATTCATACTGCGAGGTTGATGAACTGACCGACCGGATGGCCCGCCATCTGGCCTCTCTAGGTGTCGGCCCTGAGCAGACGGTCGGCGTGATGATCGGGCGTAGCGAGAAGATATTGCTTTTCCCGCTGGCCATATTGAAGGCCGGAGGTGCATACATGCCACTGGACAGCCATTTCCCGGAAGACCGCCTTTCATTCATGTGCGAAGATGCCGGAGTGCGGATCATTCTCACGGAAGGGGACCTTCTCAAAACGGCTTTGCCGTCATTCAACGGCACTACCCTGACCCTTGAGGAAGTTTCGGTTGACGTGGATGCGTCTGTCACGGCTCCCGCTCCTGAGAACATGCACGTAATTCTGTACACTTCCGGCTCGACCGGAAAGCCGAAAGGCGTCATTCTTGAGCAGCACAACCTCGTGAACTTCTGCCATTGGTTCGTACAGCACTTCTCACTGACGGCGGAGGACAAGGTGGCCGCGTTTGCAAACTTCGGCTTCGATGTGCATCAGGCGGACATCTGGCCGCCGCTCATGGTGGGTGCCAGCATATATGTCATACCTCAGGACATGCGCCTTGACCTGGCCGGCCTGGAAGAGTACATTGACAGAAACAACCTTACCATTGCCAACATAACCACGCAGATAGGCTCGATGTTCGCGGCGTCGGTGGAGAGAAGCACGCTGCGTTCGCTCATCGTCGCAGGTGAAAAGCTAGGCCCCACCCGGAAGCCGGAATATGGTTTCCATAATGCATACGGACCGACGGAATGTACCATATATGCCACCTGCTATGACATTTTGCAAGATTATGACTCATCCCTGATCGGTGGGGCGATGTCCAATTATGCCATGGCGGTAGTGGACAGCAATCTCAATCTCCTGCCGGTAGGAATCCCGGGCGAACTCATCATAATGGGAGAGGGCGTCGGGCGCGGCTATCTCAACCGTCCGGATGTCACAGCTGAGAAGTTCATCACCTTCTACAATCAGAAAGCATACCGCAGCGGCGACCAGGTCAGGATGAAGCCTGACGGACAGATAGAATATATAGGCCGTATGGACGGCCAGGTCAAGCTGCGCGGCCTCCGCATCGAACTCGGAGAGGTGGAGACGGTCATCCTGCGCCATCCGGCCGTCAAGGCCTGTGCTGCGGCCGTGAAAGAGATATCTGGCACCCAGCATCTCTGCGCATACTATATTCCGAATGACGGACAGGAAATCAATGCCGAAGATATCAAGGAGTTCATGGCGCAGAGCGTCACGGATTTCATGGTTCCGGACTTCTTTATCATGCTGGACCATCTTCCTTACAATGCCAACGGCAAGGTGGACCGCAAGCAGCTTCCGGTTCCGGAGGCCGGTGCGGAGGTTACGGCCGAAACATCAGACGCCGGGCACGTGTGGAACAAGCTGCAGTCCGGCATACGTGATATCATAAGCGGGCTGACAGGCGCAGAGGGCATAGGCATCAGCACACCTCTTCATGCTTTCGGGCTCACGTCTCTCCTTGCAATGAAGCTTGCCTCCCAGCTTTATAAGAAATTCGGCATCCACATCCAGGCCAAGGAATTGCCGGCCATATCTGTCTTCGACATTGAGGAGCGTGTGATAGATTTTCTGTCTGCGGCTCCGGAGGAGCAGCCTGCTGAAAAGCCGGATCCGAGTGCCGGAGCGGCCCTGATTCAGGCACCGCTGACTTTCCCTCAGCAGGGCGTATATATGGACTGCCAGATGAACCCGGAGACCACGATGTACAATATCCCGACCATGCTTGAATTTCCGGCGGAGACGAACGCAGCAGCTTTGGTTGATGCTGTAAAAAAGGCGGTTGCAGGGCACCCGGCCCTCTTCTGCAATTTCTTCCAGTCCGACGGAGGTGTCGTGATGAGCAGCAACGGCGACACTTTTGAAGTGCCGTCAAAGACGATGAACAAGGAGAAGATGGAGGAATACAAGCAGACCTTCGTCCGCCCATTTGACCTCGAGAAAGACAGGCTTGTCCGTGCTGAAGTCGTACGCATCTCCGACGGCCCGGTCTTTCTGCTGCTTGACGTACATCATCTTGTGGCGGACGGAAGTTCTCTCGACATACTTAACAGACAGATTGTTGACATACTTGAAAACAAACCTGTAGAAAAGGAATCCTTCGGTTACCTGCAGTTTGCCGCAGAGCAGAATGCCAGGGCGGAGGATGGCGGATTGAAAGAGAATAAGTCGTACTACGATGGAATGTTCTCCACGTACGAGGCTGCGGCCAATGTGCCGGCAGACAAGACTTCCACCGTGGAGGGCTTGCCGCAGCATGTCGCAACAGCCATACCTGAGGCACTCTTGAAACTCACTCTGCCTGAAGGCGTGACCCAGGCCCATTTCTGGTTCGCGGCGTTCAATTATGCCCTGTCCCGTTTTGCCAATACTAAAGACGTCTATACCGCGTTCATCAGTTCAGGCCGTGGGGATATCAAGGTTGTCGACACCGTAGGAATGTTCGTCAACACTCTTCCTTGCGCCGTGCACATCAAGGAACAGACTGTAAGGGAATTCATAAAAGAGACCAGCGAAGCATTCTACGGCAGTCTTGACCACGAGAACTATCCGTTTGCCCGCATCGCTTCCGACTATGATTTCAAGGGATGCGCCAGCTATGCCTATCAGCTTGGAGTCTTGAGTGCATATACCGTTGGCGGGAAAGAGGTGGTACGGTCATCTGTCGCACTGTCAAAGGCCAAGATCCCGTTCAGCATCTTCATCCAGAACGTAAATGGTGTCCCGAGCGTCGATGCCGAATATGATGATTCGATGTACAGCCGCGAGCTTGCACTTCATTTTACCGAAAGCGTCGTCGCAGTGGCCTGTCATTTCGCTGCCGATATGGATGCCGCGGTGAAGAGCGTCAGCATAATGAGCGAGCGGCAAAGGCTTGAGGTCGAGGCGATGCACAGCGTCAACGAGGATATGTCGTTCCCGATCCGCACGTTCCACGAAGGAATAGAGCAGTGGGCCGTCAAGACGCCTGATGCTCTCGCGCTGATGGCCTGTGACCGCGATATGACCTATCGGGAGTACAATTCCGAGGCAAACCGTATCGCGCGTACCCTGATGGCGCGGGGAATGCAGAAGGGCGACAGGGTAGTGCTTCTCCTGCCACGGCGCAGCTATTATCTCACAGCAATGTTCGCAGTGATGAAGTGCGGAGGCGCGTTCATCCCTATGGATCCCGAATACCCTGCTGACCGCATCGAATATATCCTCGATGACTCTGATGGACGCTTCGTGATTACGACGACGGAGAAGGTTGCAAGCTATCCCGGACGCGCGATTGACGTGACTGAGCTTCTTGCCGAAGCCGCCGCCCAGCCTGACGGCAACCTCGACGTGAAGGTTGACCCTCACGATCTGGCCTATCTCATCTATACCAGCGGTTCAACTGGTCGTCCGAAGGGTGTGATGATAGAGCATCTGGGAGCGGCGTCGTTCCTCACATTCTACAAGAGCGACACCAACTTCGGATCAGACAGCAATGCCAACCGTTTCGGACTCTGCCAGTCAACAGTCTCGTTCGACCTTTCCGTCGGCGAGATAGGCGTGCAGGTCTTCAACGGCGATACCGTCGTCTTTGCCAACGAAGACGAGATAATGAGCCCTGTCGAGATGGTCAAGCTTTGCCGCCGCACCGGCACGCAAACCATCAGCGGCACACCGTCGAGACTTGCCGTAAATCTTGAGTTCAAGGACTACTATGACCTTGTCAGAGACCAGATGAAATGTGTCGTGACCGGAGGCGAGAAACTTCCGGCCGCCCTTCTGGACGAGCTGGAGAAGATGGATGTGTACATCATCAATACTTATGGTCCTACCGAGACCACTATGGGCAGCAGCGCCGGTGTACTCAACGGTACACGCGAGATCCACGTGGGCAAGCCGTTCACCAATTACACCTACCAGGTGCTTGACTGCGACCGCAACGAACTCCCTGTTGGAGTGATGGGTGAGCTCTGCATCGGAGGCATAGGCCTTGCGCGCGGCTACAACAATATGCCGGAGCGCACGGCCGAGACATTCATCGAGTGGCAGGGCAGCCGCATCTACCGTACCGGTGACTATGCGATGTGGACAAAGGACGGCAACATCATAATAATGGGCCGCACCGACAACCAGGTCAAACTGAACGGCCTGCGCATCGAGCTTGGGGAGATAGAGTCTGTGATGTCGCAGCAGCCGGGGATGCGCCAGTGCGTGGCTGTCATCAAGAAATTCGGCAACATCGACAAGCTCATCGGCTACTACACAGTGGACGAAACGGTTGCGGATATGCCTGCCGAAGCGTTCGAGGAAATCCTAAGGATGAATATGTCCCTGAGGCTTACTCCTTATATGGTTCCGGGCATCTTTGTGCGTCTTGATGAGATGCCTCTGACACCTGTAGGCAAGACTGACATCAAGCGTCTTCCTGTCCCTGAATTGCGGAGCGGCGGATATGAGGCTCCGAAGAATGACGTCGAGAAGACCTTCTGCGACATCTTCAGCAAGATACTGAAGATGGAAAAGGTGGGTGCGGGGGACAATTTCTTCGAGATGGGCGGCACGTCTCTTGTGGCGATGCAGCTTATCGCGGAAGCAGCAAAGGCCGGATTCCCGCTGGTCTACAAGACCGTGTTTGACAATGCCACTCCGAGACTTCTCGCACAGCTTCTCAAGCCTGAACTCTATGCGAATGAGACCAAGCGCAGGAATCTCCCTATGATCGACGAGATCGAGGCTTATGATTACAGCCAGCTTGACGAATTGCTCGTAGCGAACAATCTAGACACTTTCCGCAACGGACCGTGCTATGAGACAATGGGGGATGTATTCCTGACGGGAGCGACAGGGTTCCTGGGTATCCACGTGCTCCACAATCTCATTGAGCGCGAGGATGTGCCTCACATCTACTGCCTAGTGCGCGGCGGCAAGGCCATTTCAGCCGAGAGCAGGGTGCGCACGCTGCTGTTCTACTATTTCGGACATAAGTACGATGACCAGTTCGGAGAGCGCATCATCGTGATTGACGGGGATGTCACGAATGCAGGGTCTTTCGAGGGCTTCGACAGGCATATCGACGTCGTGATCAACTGCGCCGCCAACGTGAAGCATTTCTCTGCCGGCACCGATATCGAGGACATCAACATCAAGGGCTGCCAGAACTGCATAGACCTGTGTGTGCGCACTGGAGCGAGATTCATACAGACATCGACCGGAAGCGTCGCCGGCCTTACTGTCAGCGACACTCCGGTGGCCCCGCATTTCCTTACCGAGAAGGACCTCTACTATGGCCAGCAGCTCACGTCAAAATACACCGCATCCAAGTTCCTTGCCGAGCGCGCCGTGCTCGATGCAGTCAAGAACCGCGGCCTGAAGGGCAAGATTATGCGCCTGGGCAACCTTTCGGCCCGCTCGACCGACGGCGAGTTCCAGATCAACTTCCGCAGCAACAATGCAATGGCTGCGCTGAAGGCTTACCAGACTGTCGGCTGCATCCCTTATGAGAAGGATTGCGCCTATTCCGAGTTCTCGCCTATCAACGAAGTTGCCGATGCAATCGTGCACCTCAGCCTTACGCCGGACGGCTGCACGGTATTCCAGCCGGGCAACGTCCACTGGCCGCCTTATGGCGACACCATAGACTGTCTGAACAGTATCGGCGTGCACGTGGAGAGGGTGGAGAACGATGAGTTCCAGCGGCGCCTTGCCGAGGCCATGCAGGATCCGGAGAGGTCCGAACTTGTGCAGAGCCTTGTGGCTTACAAGGAGGAGAATGACGGGACCTTCAAGGTCGTGAACGGATGGGAGACCAAGGCATATACCGCCCAGGTCCTTCTCCGTCTGGGATTCAGATGGTCATTCACCACCTGGGACTACATAGAGAAATATCTTCGTTGCCTCCAGGGGCTCGGAGTCTTTGACAACGACTTCAAACGATAATCAAAAAAAATGAAATGGAGTCTTCCTATATCAAAAGAATAGTAGAGAATTGTCTGAATCAGCCTGAGCGGGTGGCCGTGGTCGATCAGGAAGGAGTCCGTGAGACGACTTACGGAAGTGTCCTCGCCCTGGCCGTGAAGACCGCCTCGTTCATCGCAGGACGCGGCATAAGGGAGCAGTCCTTCATCACGGTGAAGCTGCCTCCTTGCGCCGAATATATGTCGGTGGAGATAGGAATATGGCTTTCACGCTGCGTGGCGGTGCCTATGGGCGACAAATTCCCTCAGGAACGGATCGACTATATCGTCGAACATTGCGACAGTGCGCTGACCATTGATGAGGGGATGCTCTCCGAGATACAGGCGCAGCCGGAACCTGACAGTTTCACCTTCCGTTATCCTGAAGACAGCGACGGGGCGATGCTCATCTATACGTCGGGCAGTACCGGCAAGCCGAAAGGCATCCTGCACAATCATTCTACGCTCATTGACAACAATCCGCGCGTGCCGGCGGCCATCGCGCACGACGGGACCACGCGCTTCGGCGCTGCATCGCCGTTCTACTTCGTCACCATCCTGGGCAATTTCGACGTTCTGTACGGTGGCGGCACGGTGCACATCCTGAGCGATGCCTACAAGGCAAGCGCCAAGGCCATCGAGTATTACATCGATGACAACCGCATCACGGTATGCCATATCAGTCCGGCAGTGCTGACACTGTTCCACAACCGCAGCAAATCCCTGCGGGCTGTGATTACTGGCGGCGAGCGCCTGACCACCCAGCATTCCCAGGACGGGTATGTGCTATACAATATGTTCGGGATGAGCGAGACCGGCGGTGCCGTGATGTCCTATGAAGTGGCTGAAATGTCCGATTCTGCGCCTCTCGGCCGCGGAATCAACCACAACGTCGCCCGAGTCGTGGACGAGCAGGGCCGCGACGTTCCGCCAGATACCGACGGTGAGCTTGTGCTCAAGGGCTCGTTCTGCCGGGGCTATTTCAAGGACCCTGAGCGTACTGCCGCTCTCTACAGGGATGGCTGGCTGCATACGGGTGACGTGGCACGCATTGATGCCGAGGGTATAATCCATTATGTCAACCGCAAGGACTGGATGCTCAAGATAAACGGCCAGCGCGTCGAACCGGGCGAGATCGAGAGTGTGATGAAGCGTGTGCCGGGAATCACCGGCGCGATTGTTCAGGGCGTCGACAACGGTCGTGGAAGCAAGTATCTGTGCGGCTATTACACGTCGGATGCCGCAGAAGTGGCGAAGGAGGACATCATCAGCTTCCTAGGGGAGAGACTTCCACATTATATGGTGCCGTTGCGATATGTTCGTCTGGACAAGTTTCCTATAAATGCCACGGGCAAGATAGACAGGAAGAATCTTCCTCTGCCGCAGAATGACCGGTCGGACCTCAAGCCGCTCGAAGGCAACATTGAACTCAAGGTTGCGCAGATATTCTGCCAGATCCTCACTATGCGCATCGAAGACGTTGGGGCGGATTCCAGCTTCTTCGAACTCGGGGGAGACTCCATACTGATAATGCGCCTCTGCGGCGAAATAGTCAAGGCACTGCACAAGGAAGTGCCGCCGGCACGCATCTACGAGAATCCTACCGTACGCGGCATTGCCCGCACGCTTGAAAGCGCTCCTTCAGAGACACCCCTTGACTATGTCTATTCCGTCCACGAAGACAAGGCACCCCTTGTGTTCATCCATACGGGCAGTACGGGCAGCGAGGCATATTATGCCCTGGCAAACGATATCAAGGACTGCTGCTCATTCTCTGTCATAGAACAATACAATATCTTCCATCCTGATGATATCAAGGAAGGCATACCTGCAATCGCCGCCAAGTACATTGAGATTCTGAAGCAGAGACAGCCGAAAGGCCCGTACAATCTCGGAGGCTGGTGCTATGGCGGTATGATTGCATACGAGATGGCGTGCCAACTCAAGGAGGCGGGGGAGGATATGGGCAGCCTGATCCTCATCGACGCGTACATAATGAACAGCGACTATGACCGCCGGCTGGTGATAGCCAACCAGGTGGAGCACGTAAACAGGGAATATTATGAAAACAGCCCTCTCTTCGAGGATTTCCGCGGACGCGGGATGATCGAGACCATCATAGAGAACTCACGCCGCGTGGGCCGCAATATGGCAGATTTCGTGCCCCGCCCTTACACTGGAAGGGTGCATTTCTTCAAGGCGACGAAAATCGCCGATGACATCCGGGCCTCGCAGCGTACGTATTTCGCCCACATCGTGCGGGAGCTTGCGGGAGGCATCGAGAAATTCGTTCCGTCACATCAGCTGACCATATACGAAATCCCTGAACATCACGACGGAATGATGTCGGAAACGGGGCGAAAGGTCATCAGCAACAGAATTAAAAACATTATGGAGACGGAACTTCTATATATGGAAGCGGACCGTCTGTTCAACAAGCAAACAAAATTATGATGAAAAGATTTGGATTTATCCTATTGGCAGTTTTACTGTTTGCATCCTGCC
>JAZLGQ010000059.1:0-3553 GCA_045616385.1 Candidatus Cryptobacteroides sp. | reverse complement strand
CGACCGAAACATTGCCTCCGGCACACGTTCAATTAATCGCAATCAAACTTTCTTGCGGAATTGAGGTACAATATCTTCTGCAGAAAATGCAAAAGTGGCACGGGCGCGAGGGACTCGCGTCCGTGCAACTTTCTACATCCCGGGCCTGCGGATTTTGAGGCTGAAGGCTTCGGGGTGGGTTTGGGTGAAGCCGGTCGCGTCTGTGACCACACAGGCGAGGTAGACTCCGCCTCCGGCTCCGGGCATTTTCCAGGCGAGGACTTCGGCTTCGCCGGACCAGCGGTCGATGGAGCTCCGGACACTTCCCTGTATTATTGCGGGGGACATTGCGGTCTGGGCATCGAAGGAGGCTTTGTAGGCGGCTGCAAAGGCACTGAGGTCTTTCGTCATGATGGCGTTCCAGCAGTCGTCGGCTGCCTTGGCGAGAGCTTTCACCTTGGCTTCCGTGATGTCTTTGCCTTCGACCACACTGCATCCTTGCGGGCGGGGGTCCATCGGTATCATCACGAGGTGGCTTTCGAGCCACTGGAGGGTGGCTTCGTCCTGGCAGGTCTCGATGCGGTCGGGCCAGAAGTGGTTGTCGTACCAGTGGCGGCAGAGACCGGGGATGCAGATTCCTATCGCGTCCTGGGCTCCGCTGATGATGCCGTCTTCGCGCTCGGGGTTGTTCTCGAAGCAGAAGACGAGTCGCGCAAGGGTCTCGGGGTCCATATTGGGGAGCTGGTAGGGCCAGATGCGTTTGATGATGTTGCGCGTGGAGGTGGAGAGGCCACATCTTTCCCTTATCTCAAAGGAGGGTTCGAGGGAGATGGTGATGGCCCATCCGGGGGCGTGACAGCTGACGTAGGGCTGGTCTATCCATGTGCCGGCAAGGTCGAGGCGTGTGGGGAGCTGGCAGGGGGTTTTCTTGAGCTCGGTGGAGCTGCGGGCCTGTAGCCCCTCCTGTGGGGTGCGTTCAAGCACGATGTATTGCATCCCGCGTTCTTCGCAGACCTTGCGTTTGGCCTCGGAGCCTCCGTCTGAGTTGACCACAAGGATGTCGGGTTTTACAATGTCGAGTGTGGGCAGGAAGTCGAGTATGCCGTCTCCCTGGTTGATGTAGGCTTCCTTGACGTACTTGATGCTGCGGACCATGAAGAGGCGCTCCTGCTCGGAATAGACGGTCTTGTGGTCCTTGTAGTGGAGTATGGTGCGGTCCGACCCTATGCCCACATAGAGGTCGCCATATTGAGCCGCCTGACGGAAGAACTCAACGTGACCGCTGTGGAGCAGGTCGTAACATCCGGATACGAAAACTTTTTTTGGCATATCAGATTAAGGTTTTTGCGCGGACGCGAGTGACTCGCGTATTGAGCAACTATTCGGTAATCTTCTCAAGGAACTCCGGGGCGATGTGGCAGGTGGCGACGGCGACGAAACTGTTGATGGAAACTACGAGGCGCCGGTGGCCCTTGATGCGCTTGACAACGCCTTCAGCTCCTTCAAACAATCCAGCGGTAACACGGACGCGGTCTCCTTTGAGGAATTCCTCGGTGACGTCGGAGAGGTTGATGAGGTCGCCCGTGACTGAGGTAACGAGGATGAAGTTGTTCATTTCTTTTTCCTGAATCGGGGCGGGATGTTTCCGCTCCGGATTGAGGTAAAAATAAATCTTGCCCCAGAACTCGGAAAGGAGTCCAGTGGCAAAACTCATCGTGCAGCGCATGAATATGACGCCGGGGGCGAATTTGGTGCGGTAGCAGTGGATGCCGTCGTAGGCCAGGCGCTTGGTGATGATGGCGTCTGAGCCGATGATGCGGGCGGCATACCATTGGGTGAATGCCGAATCGAGTCCGGTATGACGAATGGATGCCGGAGATGCCGAATCAAGTTCAGGTTGACGGGTGAATATGTCTTTTGCTTTTGACATTTGTTGAGAACAGAGTACGGGGAAAGCCTCCGTGCGTCATACTCCGAATGACATTTCCGGACAGGCGGGTTCCGGTTATCGGGTTTCTCTCCGACTCATAATTTCTGCCCCCCTGTACAGGCGGCTCCGTTACAACCGGTACTCGCACTTTTGCTTGTGCAAAAAGGTTTTCGCGCGCGTGTGAATAAAATTTGGTTACGAATTTAGTTAAAATATCTCAATTTATCTATATCTTTGGATATGAATAGATTTATGAAAACTTTTGAACTCTTCGCAGTTGCGGCTGCAATCATCGGCGGCGGCCTTCTTGCCGGATGCCAGAAATCAGATGTTCCCGAAGATTCCCTGTCTGACAGGAATCTTGCAGTTTATGGAAAAATTTTCACTGCTGACCCGGCGGCGCCAATCGTCGAATCATTTGTCGTCAAGGATGGCAAGTTCGTGTATGTGGGCACCAAAGACGAAGCCGCAAAGTATGTCACGTCAGATATGGAAGTCGTTGACTGCACCGGCAAGGGTCTCGTCATACCCGGCTGCACAGAGGGCCACGGGCATTTCATAGGCATCGACGGCATCGCGCGCAATCTTCCGGGATTCAGAGCACCCTACAATGACCTTGTCCAAACCATCATCCCTCAAAAGATGCAAACAAAGCCGGGCTCGTTCCTTTCCTTCGGCTGGGCGACACAGGATGTCAAGAAATTCAGCACGAATGACTACGCGATGGAGATAGAGGCGGTGTCAGCCGGTAATCCGGTGATTCTGCTGGACGGTGGCGGTCACAATGCCCTCTGCAACAGGACGGCTCTCAGAAACGCCGGACTGATCGATGACAGCGGCCACAAGCTCAAAGATGTCCGCGGTGGAGAAATCATCACCATACAGGGCTCTGACAATATCGCAAGCGGGTACCTTACCGACGAGGCCGTACCTTACGTAATAGAAAATGCCCTTGGAACCATATTGGATGACGCCGGATATATTCAGGCCTGCAAGGATGCTGTCCGGGAACTCAACGCACGCGGATTCACTTCCTATCTTGATGCATATATCAATATCTTCGATGACGGGTCCATTTACAAGTATCTTGCGCAGATGGATGAAGATGATGCGCTTACCATCAATGTGATGGGATATTACACCATCCGCAGCTATGACTGGGGGTTACCCAAGAGTGGCAGCATGCCTCAAAGGGTGGCGGATAAGCTTGCCCTTGTCGAATCCCTGTCCAACCAGTACACAAAGGGACATCTCCAGGCCAACGGCGTCAAGCTGTTCGCAGACGGTGTCGTGGAAAACTTTACCGGTTGGATAAGCCAGGAATACACGGTAGAAGGATTGCCTGAAGACAAAAAGCACGGCAATATCATTTGGGAGCAGGGCGAACTGAACGCCATCGTTGCCGCTGCCAATGCCAAAGGGATGCCTGTTCACACTCACACCTTCGGCGACCTTGCGTGCAATGCCCTGATTAACGCTTACAGCACATCTCCTTCTGCTTCTTCGCTCAAGATACGCAACTCGCTGGCTCACGTGCGCAACATATCCGCCGAGGACATCATCCGCTGCAGCAGCAACAACATCGGCATTGCCTCCAATCTTATCTGGCACGCCGGAGACCCTCAGGAATATCGCGACTACTTC
>JAZLGQ010000058.1:0-10953 GCA_045616385.1 Candidatus Cryptobacteroides sp. | reverse complement strand
AACTTCACCCCGAAGGAACTTGGAGGAAAAGTCTGGGTGACCGACCGCTGGCCTGCGTACTTCATGGGCGATGTCGGGATGGAGGACCACCAGATATGCATCGCGCACCTGCTGCGGAACCTCACCTATACGATGCAGGCTTTCCCTGACGACGGGTGGAGCCTTGACATGCTGGACCTGCTGCGGGACTCCGTGCACCGCAGGAATCAGGGAAACATCGGGCCGGAAGTGCGGACGAAGATGGAAAAGCGGCTGGATGAACTTCTTGCAAGACCTCCGGTCTACACCAAGACTGACGGTTCCGACACCGAACTGGACAAACTCAAGAAGGGTATCGCCAAGCACAGGGACTACATATTCACTTTCCTGACGAACGCCAATGTCCCGCCGACGAACAACGACAGCGAGAAGGCCCTGCGCCCCGCCAAGACTAAGCTCAAGGTCAGCGGATGCTTCCGCACTCAGGCCGGTGCACAGAACTACGCCACCGTCGCCTCCGTCATACAGACGGCGGTCAAGAACGGGCAGAACCCCTTCGAGGTCCTTCGGGTCATAGCGACCCTCGCGCAGGCATAGTATCATTGACTGAATCATTGCTTATCGAATGTCATAGCTTGTTGCTTATGGCTAGGGTACCTGAGCAGTTACCATAGGGCAAAGGTACGCAAAATTCACCTTGCGTCACCCAAGTCACCCAATACCATTTCGTATATTGCTGAATTAGAGAGGATTGCAGAAATGCGGGAAATTAGCTGTCAAAGTCAGGAAATATGTTCCGTTTATTTGAAGACGTCGTTTATCAGGGACAGGAACTCCTGATAGGCAAAGGTGTCCGACAACTCCGAGAGACTGTCGGCGAGGCTGCGGTAGTGCCATTCGTGATCGGCTTTGTCCTTGGCGTGGAAAATCTTCCAGAGTTCATCCCCTTTCTCCTTGTAGTCGCGCCAGATTGCGCGCATATTCGAAAGCTTGTCTCCCATTGCAACCATCTTCGCTTCGTAAGGAGCGGCAGCGAGACGGTCGATTGCGGCCTTCTTCCTGTCGTGCCAGCTGGCCTCTTCGCTGAGACCTTCCACGAATACGTCTGATTCCGCTTCGACAAGTGCGGCCACGCGTTCGCCGAATTCGCGGCGGAGGTCATCCACCGTCACTCCCGTGTCCTCGACCGTGTCGTGAAGTGCGGCCGCGGCCAGCAGTTCCTGATCCGGTGTCATAGACGCGACGATGGACATCGCTTCAAGAGGATGAACGATATATGGAAAGCCTTTGCCGCGGCGTTCGGAATTGGCGTGAGCCTTGACCGCAAATTCTATTGCCTTGTCGAGAAATGTGGAGTCTATGAATTTGTTGCCCATAGCCTATTTGATGCTTTGTAGCCTTAACTTGTTGACCTGTTGGTAAATTCTCTCAGCCTGCTGCCTGTTGTAGTCTGACGGACCGTTGAGTGTGTCAAAGAAATAGGCAAGTTCCTTGATGCTGCCTTCGTGCTTGATTATGTACGTTATGCATAGATTCTGCAGCCCTATTGAGGAGGAAACGATGTCAAGATCGGTTTTTCCTATCTGATGAACCGCAAGCTTGTATGCGTATTCAGAACATTCGGCTTTCATCCTTTCGATTTCGCCGAGTGTCGTAAAGCCAAGCTTTTTCAGCGGCTCAAGGAAGAACATCAGGTTGAGTTCCTGGATTTCAGCCTGGTTTATGGCGGCAATCTTTTTGTTCAGCAGGGTGAACGGACCGAGGTCAAGATAACTCTTGAATGTGTCACCGTTCAAAGGCACATCATCGAAATCATTATCCTTGACCAAGGCCTGTACCTTGCGGCGGTAATCGTTGATCTGGATGCGGATGCGGCTGAATTCGTCGTCGGCAAGCTCAAGAACTCCGGCCAGTCGGTTGAGACTGCGGAGATGCTCGTGAGGGATTTCAACGCCTGACTTGTAGCCCGTGTCGTGATACATATTCGCCCAGACGTGCTGTAATGCGGTACGCATCTGAACTTCGAAGCGGAAGGTGTTGATTTCCGGATGTGCAGGGTCTTTATAGACGGATTCCGGGATACGGCATATGTAGTGAAGTGACATATAGCCGAAACTTTCCAGAGCGTGCTGCCTGCGCTTGTCAACGGAATTGTCCCAGTCGATTTCGAACTTTTCCTGAATCAGAGCTGCAATTTTGTCCACCTCGTCGCTATAGAAGGTGATGACCCTGACTCCGAGGATGTCTGTGAGGTCGGACAATTCGCGGTATTTGTGGCCCTTGAGTGCCAGCTTGCCTGCAAGGCTCGGTTCAGTCTTGACTCGTGATTCCAATGCCGTTACAATGAGGTTGTTCTCATCGAGCGAGCTGGAGATGGTCTCCATGACGATGCCCTTCATCAGTTCGAAAACCGCAAGATTGCTGCGGTAATCGTCCAGTATCATCGAGCAGTGGAGATCCAGGCCGTAACTGTCTTCGGTCATCAGATTATCTTGATGATATTTGAGAATCCCGTGATGTCGAATACTTCCTTGACCTGTGGCTTCATATCCTTCATGACAAGTTTGCCCCCGCGCGCGTTGACGCTCTTCTGGAGCATAAGAAACATACGGAGGCCCTGGCTGGAGGTATAGTCCATATCCTTGCAATCAAGAGTGATGTCCGGATTTTCGCCCTCCATCAGGGTCTCTATGTCTTTCTGAAACTGATCGGCGTTGGTGGTATCCAGCCGGCCGGTAAGTGTTACGTCGAACTTGTTGTCGACTTTGTTGATCTTGACGTCCATTATTAATCGTTGTTAAATTTTTTCTCCATTGTGAAAACGTTGCATCCGTCGGTGTATTCGTACCTTACGGAGTCCATCATCTGCTTGCACAGGAATATGCCGAGTCCGCCGATCTGACGGGCTTCGGCCGGAAGCGTGATGTCCGGGTCCGGGACCGCGAGCGGATCAAACGGGATGCCGGCATCCCTGAGGGAAATCACCACCTTGTCGCCAAGACGCTGAGTGCTGGCGACAATCCATCCATCTTTGTGCGAATAGGCGTAGTGTACAATGTTTTCGACGGCCTCTTCAATGCATAGCCTGATTTTGAAGAGAACGCCCTCGTCGTCCGGCATATCCGGCGACGACATCAGTGCTTCAATGATTTCGCCACTTTTGTTGGCGATTGGATCAAAACGAATCTCCATTCAAAATGAGTTTAGTGCCTTTTTATATGTGTCATCTATCTGCAGATAGATATGGTAGAAAGCTTTGTCCGTCAACTGGGAATAACGCCCGACCAGAGCTTTTATCTGAGTCATCATATAGACTTTCTCGATATTCCATTCTCCATCGTCAGGTACCAGCCCGTCCCTGTCTTTTGAAAAAGCAAGGAATCCGGCTTCCAATCCGGACCTGTCGAGGTAATCCAGCAGTACATCATAGTCGTCAATCGATGACAATTCCTTGCTGTGGCTGTCGAAATATGAGGAAGCAAATCGCATCGCAGTCGCTTTCCTGTTGCAATTTACATAAAATTTTCCAGCTTTGGTCGTGTCGATGGGAACAAATACATCCGGGATGATGCCGCCTTTCTCCACTTTCATACTGTCGGCATCGAGCATCTCACCTTCATTGTATCGTTTGAGCACCTCGTATTCGTAGTCTTCGCTATATGGCTTCTGAAGGCAGCGTCCTTTCGGGGTGTAGAAGCGGGCGACGGTCAGACGGATGCCGGACCCGTCGGTGAAATACACGGGCTCCTGCACGAGACCTTTGCCGAAAGAACGGCGTCCGACAATGCGCCCGCGGCCGTTGTCCTGAATAGCCCCGGCAAATATCTCTGAAGACGACGCGCTGTTCTCGTCGATGAGCACGACCAGCCCGATGTCCTGGAACAGTCCGTGGCCATCGGCACGGAATTCTTCGCGCTTGCGGTGAAGCCCTTCCATATGAACTATCTCGGCGCCTTTCGGCAGGAAGAGGTTGGCCAGCAGGATTGACTGGTCGAAGAAGCCTCCGGAATTGTCCCGGATGTCAAAGACAAGTCTGGTCATACCTTTCCCGTTGAGTTCGAGGCAGGCGGCAAGCACTTCGTTGTATGTCGTCCGGGCGAACTTTGCAAGGCGGATATATCCGGTGGAATCGTCAACCATAAAGGATGCATCCACGGAATGCTGCGGGATTTTTCCTCTGGTGATCTCAAAAGGAATGATTTCGTTGCCGCGCTTGACTGTCACGGTGACCTTTGAGCCGGCCTTGCCCTTCATTCGGCGCACCATACTGTCCTGCGGGAATTGGACTCCCGCTATGACCTTGTCATCGACCTTCAGGAGGCGGTCGCCGGCTGAAAGACCGATCTTTTCGGACGGTCCGCCGGGTATGACTTCAATGACGATGGCGGTGTCATTGGGAACGTTGAACTGAATTCCGATGCCCTCGAACTCGCCGGCAAGATCGCTTTCGCTGTCCTTAAGGGTCTGTGGCGGCATATATACGGAGTGCGGGTCCAGGGCGGCCAGTGCTGCCGCCGTAGCGGCGTCCGAGACCTTCTGCCTGTCGACCGTATCGACATAGTTCTCGTCAATGCTCTGGAGGATGAGGTTCAGCTTGCGCCAATCGCTGTATTCGGCTTTAAGGCGGCGCTTGTTGCCTTGTGCGGCCTGTATGGTAAGTACGCTGCAGACGCCTATGGCGATGCCCAGAAGGGCGATTATTATTCCTTCTTTGATATTTCTTTTCATCAGTCGACTTTTTCTACTTCAATGCCGGCCCGGCGGAGGAGGTCGACGCCGTCGGTCAGGCGATACTCGTCGCGGTAAACTACGCGCCTGATCCCGGCCTGGATGATAAGCTTGGCACACTCGATGCAGGGTGATGCGGTAACGTACAGGGTCGCGCCCTTTGAGCTGTTGCCTGACTGGGCGACTTTTGATATGGCATTCGCCTCTGCGTGCAGGACGTAGGCCTTGGTGACGCCGTTTTCGTCTTCGCAGACATTCTCGAAGCCCGACGGGGTGCCGTTGTATCCGTCGGATATGATCATCCTGTCCTTGACGAGCAGTGCGCCCACCTGGCGGCGCTTGCAGTATGAGTTCTTGGCCCATACCGCAGCCATCTCGATATATCTTCCGTCGAATTTTTCCATTAGCTGCGCTGATATAAATAACGTTTGATGCTTCTTTTCGGGGTGCGCTCGAAGTCTTCCGGCATAAACTCTATCTTGCGGATCTGGGCGAATGACGGGAGATGCCTGTTGATTTCCGGCAGGCAGTCTGCGATGCGGCTCTCGAGCTCCGCTCTCTTTAGGCCGTCAACCTCTCCCTGGTGGTAATCCGGATAAATGAGTGCGGTGAGTCCGCCGTTGTCCTCGATGACAAGCGATTCAACCACGTAGGTGACATTGTTTATGACAGCCTCAAGTTCCTCCGGATAAATATTCTGGCCTGAAGGCCCGAGAATCATACATTTTGAACGTCCCCGGAGATAAAGATACCCGTCTTTGTCTATGACACCCATATCGCCGGTCTTGAACCAGCCGTCTTCTGTGAAGGATTCGGCAGTCGCCTTTTCGTTCTTGTAATAGCCGAGGAAGACGTTGTCGCCTTTGACCTGAACCTCTCCCGGGATGTTGACCGGATCTGAAGAGTCGATTCTGATGTCGCAGAACTTGACCTTGCGGCCGCAGGACCCCTGGCGTGTGCTCCACCATTTCTCATAGGCGATGATAGGACCGCATTCGGTCATACCGTAACCGACGGTGAACGGGAAATGAATCTTGCGGAGAAATTCCTCGACCTCGGGATTGAAGGCTGCGCCTCCGAGGATCACTTCTTCGAAACGGCCGCCGAAGGCTTCTATCATTCCGTTGCGTATCTTTTTCAGAATGAACTGATTGAGGATAGGGATACTCAAGAATGAACTGTTGCGGTCGACGATGGGCTTTATCTGTGACTTGTAAACCTTTTCGATTATGAGAGGAACGGCTATTATGAGGTCCGGATGAATCTCGGAAAAAGCCTGGAGAATGATCTTCGGGCTTGGCACTCTTGTAAGGAAATGGATGTGGGTGCCGATGGTGATCTGGAACAGGAACTCGAAAAGCATTCCGTACATATGGGCGGTAGGGAGCATTGCGACAAGTTCGCATTCGCAGTTCATCTGCGGTTCGGCATCCTCGCCGGCGAAGCGCATATTGGCGCTCAGAGCCCTGTATGGCAGCATTACGCCTTTGGAGAAGCCTGAGGTGCCGGAAGTGTAGCTGATCAGGGCGAGTTCTTCCGGTGAGTCTTCGTAGTAGTGAATGTCATCCGGCCCATAGCCGTTTGGATATTCTTCGGCCAGGATGTCATCGAGCCGTTCTCTGGCGGCGAGAACGGATTTGTTCCGGACATAGATGCAGTTGAACTGGTTGAGGGTGACAACGGCTTCGAGCTTTGGTATTTCGGTTTCCGCCAGACCTTCCCACGTAGCCTCGTCCACGAACAGAACCCTTGATTCTGAATGACTTACAAGGTAGTTGATGTTCTCTGCCTTGAATTCGTGCAGGATGGGTACGATGACTGCACCATAGGTGATGGTGGCCAGGTAGCATATCGCCCAATTGGCCTGGTTGCGGGAGCACAAGGCGACCTTGTCGCCTTTCTTTATGCCGCATTTTTCGAACCCGATGTGGATTTTCCTGATCTTTGTGGCAAGTTCGCCGTACGTATAGGTGTCGCCCTTGTAATTTGACAGGGCGGCGCGGTCCCAATTTTCCTTGAGACTTTTTTCAATCGCTTTGTTGACGGAATAATAAGGCTTGCCGTCGTACATCTTATAAGGTGTCATTATTTTTCTTAAGTTCAAGTACAATTTCGTCGGAAACTGAATAAATGTGCAGTTCCGGAGTGTCAATGATATATTTCAGCTTGCGTACAGGCCAGCTGAAGACCTCTGGGCGCGAGGCGCCCATAAAAGCTGTTACGTCAGTCTCAGAACCTATGATATTCCATCCCTGCATATGGGCGGCATACGAATCGTCATCGAGCCTGAATGCAGACCCATACAGTGCCGGGACAAATCCGGCGAACGGATTCGGCTGCGGACCGCTGGCCGCCGCATCTTCGGCCGGCCTGAGCGCAATCACACTGTGACCGAGCCACTTGATAAGTGCAAGTTCTTGTGTGTCAAGTTCTTCCTCCCATTTGCGCGGGTCCTTCCCGGTGCTTTTCCGAAGGGAGGAAATGGCGCTGTTGTATTTCTCCAGTTTCAGTTGCGCATCAAGGTATCTTTCGTACGATTCCCGGTATGCCCTGGCATCCATCGGTATGTCAATGACGAAATCGGTGCTGTCCGGAATGATTGCGGGGAGTCTGCTGACCAATGGCTCCGCAGCATCGAGGTGGTCGATGAAATATGCTCCCGATTCATCGCGGCAGGCCTTGATGATGAATTTGCCTCCGGATTTGTCGGATATGCAGGTCCAGTCTGCGAAAGAACGGGCGAGAGCGATGAGGTCGCGTTGCGGGAACAGTCCGCCGAGGAAATTTTTCGGGATGAGTTTGGATGCCCCGCTGTTGCGGATCATTGCCCAGTTGTCCGAGCCGGCCGTAAGTGCGAGGGCCCTCTGGAAATCGGCATCATCCAAAATCGACAGATGACCGGCCTGGTGGCGTGAAATGACGGACATCATAGTCTCTGTCGTGGTGATGACTATGTTCGTTTTTTTTGTGTAGCCTTCCACCGGCTCGAAGGTGCGGGCTTTCAGGCCGAGCTCACCGGTTTGTCCGAGCAGGCGTGTCAGACAGTCCGATGTGTCCCGGAGCGCCTTGTCTGCCTCGATCGCGAGTATGGGGGAAAGTGTGTTCGTGTAGCAGAATGAGAGAGTTGCCTTTGAACCGGCGAGAAGACCTGTGTCCAACTTGCGGAAAATATGGCTGGAGTCAAGATGAGCCAGGCAATCCGTGCATCTGGAGTCGTTTATGACCACGAGGGCATCGGACGGTACCATCTTCAACTGCTCCGGCACGGAGACGCGTTCGTGGACTTCGGGTTTGCAAGAACCGAAGACTGTCGCGATAAGCGCAAGAAGTGCCGTCAGACGAAATTTTCTCATATCTGACAAAGATAGTAATAATCTACGATTATGAAATTCTCAAAATTAGAGTAAATTTGCAGGATTTTATATAGAAGTATGCAAGATATCAGGAATATTGCGATCATCGCGCACGTTGACCACGGCAAGACTACGCTCGTGGACAGGATGATCTATCAGGCAAACCTTGTACGCCAGCCTGAAAACCTCGGACAGTTGATTCTCGACAACAACGACCTCGAGCGGGAGCGTGGCATCACCATCCTCGCAAAGAACGTGTCCGTTATTTATAATGGCGTCAAAATCAATATTATCGATACTCCGGGCCATAGTGATTTCGGCGGAGAGGTTGAGCGTGTCCTCAATATGGCGGGCGGCGTTCTCCTTCTTGTCGATGCCTTCGAAGGCTGTATGCCTCAGACCCGTTTCGTTCTCCAGAAGGCTATCCAGATGGGTAAGAAACCTATCGTGGTGATAAATAAGGTTGACAAACCGAATTGCCGTCCCGAGGAAGTACAGGAAGAGGTCTTCGACCTGATGTTTAACCTGAATGCTACGGAAGAGCAGCTTGACTTCGCAACCGTTTACGGCTCTGCAAAGCAGGGGTGGATGTCAAAGGACTGGAAGACTCCGACCAATGACATAACCTATCTTCTCGATACCATCCTTGAAGAGATACCGGCTCCCGAGTACCTTGAAGGCACTCCTCAGCTGTTGATTTCTTCTCTCGAGTATTCGCCGTACGTCGGCCGCATCGCTGTCGGCCGTATCACCAGAGGCGAACTCAAGACGGGCCAGCAGATAAGCCTTTGCAAGCGCTACGACGTAATCCAGAAGCAGAAGATCAAGCAGCTTATGGTGTTCGAGGGCCTCGGCAAGGTGAACGTGGATACAGTGTCCTGCGGAGATATATGCGCCCTTGTCGGCATTGACGGGTTTGAGATTGGCGACACTGTCGCAGATCTCGAGAATCCGGAGCCGCTCCCTCCGATTGCAATCGATGAACCGACGATGAGTATGCTCTTTACCATCAACAATTCACCATTCTTCGGCAAAGATGGCAAGTTCGTGACCTCAAGACATTTGAAAGAGCGTCTTGAAAAAGAACTCGAGAAGAACCTCGCGCTTCGCGTCAAGCCGGGTCTCACTGCCGATTCCTTCGTGGTGTATGGTCGTGGAGTGCTTCATCTTTCCGTCCTTATCGAAACTATGCGGCGTGAAGGATTTGAACTGCAGGTCGGCCAGCCTAAGGTTCTTGACAAGACAATAGGCGGCCAGCGTTGCGAACCTATCGAGGAACTTTCAATAGAGACCCCTGAAGAGTTTGTCGGTGCGGCCATCGAGATTGCCACCCGCCGCAAAGGTGCGCTTATTCATATGGAACCGCGTGGAGACCGCACGCTTCTTGAATTCGAGATTCCTACCCGCGGACTTATGGGGCTCCGTTCAAACCTTTTGACTGCATCTCAGGGCGAGGCTATCGTTGCCCATCGCTTCAAGGAATACCAGCCTTTCAAGGGTGAAATCGAGCGCCGCAGCAACGGCTCTCTCGTATCCATCGAGACAGGCGAGGCCATCGCATACTCGATGAACAAGCTCCTGGACCGCGGACGCTTCTTTGTCGAGCCGGGTGAGCCTATTTATGGCGGCCAGGTCGTCGGAGAGCATACACGCGAGCGTGACTTGAACATCAACATCTGCAAGACCAAGAAACTTACCAACGTGCGTGCCGCCGGTTCGGATGAGAAGATAGTGCTGCCTCCTGCAATAAAGTTCTCTCTTGAGGAGGCTCTTGAATATATTCAGGAAGATGAGCTCGTGGAAGTCACACCTCACGCAATGAGAATACGCAAGATTTTGCTTGACCCGCTGGCTCGTAAAAGAAATAGCGACAACGAGGATTGATTTTAGATAAAATTTTTACTACCTTTGCAACCCTTTATAGTTAAACTCAATGACTTGAAGGCCGGCGCAAACCGTTTTGAATGGGTCGCCGACGATGAGTTCTTTGCAGCATTTGAGAATTCCGAAGTGCTTGGCGCTTCTGTAAAGGCCGATGTCAAAATGGTCAACAGAGGTGCTACCGTGGAGGTTGAATGTGTTTTAAGTGGCTCAGTCACAGTGCTTTGTGACAGATGTCTTGAAAACCTTAATCTTCCCGTGGAAACTTCTTTTGAAGAAACCTATGCTCCGGAATCCGATGAGCTTGACATAAGTCAAGATGTCTATGATTTCGTGATGATTTCCCTGCCGATGCAGAGAGTCCACGATGAGGGCGGTTGCAATGAGGAGACTATAAAGTATTTATGTAAATAATATTTAAAAGATAAGAAAATGGCACATCCGAAACACAAACTTTCAAAGCAGCGTAGAGACAAGCGTCGTACTCACGATTTCGCTCCTGTACCTACCCTTGCTACTTGCCCTAACTGCGGCGCTACCGTGATGTATCACCGTGTATGCCCAGAGTGCGGTTACTACAGAGGACGTCAGATTGTTGTCAAGAACGCTGAGTAATCCTCTTTAAGGGCCGCCACCTGCGGCCTTTTTGGTCTCTTAGTTCAACGGATAGAACGAAGGTTTCCTAAACCTTAAATACAGGTTCGATTCCTGTAGGGACTACAAAGGCGGAGAATTCTACGGAGTTCTCCGCTTTTGCGTGTTCTTAAAAATTTCATTAATTTTGCAAAAACAGTGTATCTATCTCAGATTTCTTGACCACAATCCTCCTCACTTCCATGCAAAGTACGGAGATCAGGAAGTTACAATAGATATCGTGAACGGGACAATTCGTGGCGAAATGTCTGAAAGAGCATTGCGTCTTGTTCTTGAATGGCTTTCAATTCATCGTGATGAAATAATGGAAGCATGGCATAAGGCTGCGAATGGAGAACAGCCTGGCAAAATCGAACCT
>JAZLGQ010000057.1:0-2755 GCA_045616385.1 Candidatus Cryptobacteroides sp. | reverse complement strand
CAGCGATACTCTTACTATCGCACGTCTCATCAAGGGAGCCGGAGGTTTGACCGAGAATGCCTACATCGCCAGCGGTCAGATCAGTCGTGAGGGCTCAGACGGTCATCCTGTCATCGTCCCGTTCGACGTGCAGAAAGCCATGACCGATTCTCTCGAATTCAAAGTCATCCCGGGCGATGCCGTCCGCATCTACAGCATAAAGGAACTCAGGAAGGATGCCAAAATTACCATCAACGGTGAAGTGAACGCCCCCGGCGAATATGTGTACCGTGACGGAATGACTCTTGAAGAACTTGTAGGTCTGGCACACGGCTGCACTCAGGGCGTGGATCTGACCAACGTGGAGATATCCACCAGAGGCGGCCGCGAGCGTGGCTCCGTCCGTACAGTCAATCTGGAAGAGGATGTTTCCGCTTGGAAGGATGAGCTCAAGCCTTTCGACATAGTATCGTTCCGTCGTCTGACCTACTTCCGTCCGCAGATAGCGGTGACCGTGAATGGTGAGGTCATGGCCCCGGGTACATACGTCATTGACAAGGCTCAGGTCCGCCTGTCAGACGTGATGGCGCGTGTGGGAGGATTCACCGATGACGCATATCCTCACGGTGCCAAGCTCACTCGCGTGCTCACCGAGGAGGAGCAGGAGCGTCAGAGCCTCGCGCTGGAAATTGCCGCAAGCAAACTGGAAGGCAATTTCAAGGTCGATTCCATCGTTTTGGAGGACCGTTACAATATCGGTATCGACATGGAGAAGGCTATGTCGCATCCCGGTTCAGTGGCCGATGTCATCCTGCGTGCCGGCGATATCATCGAAATCCCTCAGATGAACAATACCGTCAAGATATCTGGCGGCGTTCATTATCCGAACACGGTGGCGTATGATGACAGAGAGTCCTGGCAGTACTATATCAGTCAGGCCGGTGGTTTCACCAGACGTGCCAGAAAGAATCAGGTTTATGCCGTCTATATGAACGGACAGGTAGCCCGAAAGGGTAAAATCAAGCCTGAGCCTGGTATGGAAATTGTCATTCCCGAACGCGAATCATCGGAAGA
This sequence comes from Candidatus Cryptobacteroides sp., assembly GCA_045616385.1. Lineage (GTDB taxonomy): Bacteria > Bacteroidota > Bacteroidia > Bacteroidales > UBA932 > Cryptobacteroides. Next base: position 1,702 of record JAZLGQ010000057.1, on the reverse strand, counting down.
TCGGCGTATGACTCCTGCTGAGATAGCTTCCTTAGCATCGTCCACCACATCAATTGCGTCCATGGTTGTTGCACTTCTCAATATGTTCAAGTAATATGGAAAATCAAGTAAATACCACCCCCATGGAGCAGGAAGAGTCCATAGACTACAAGGCACTGGCCCTCAGACTCTGGACCAAGCGCAAATATATAATAAAGGTATGTGTGGCTTTCGTGGTGCTCGGTCTCCTGGCAGCCATCCTCCAGAAACCCATCTATACTTCGTCCTGCACCTTCGTTCCGCTGAGCTCCTCTTCGAAGGCATCGGGCGGTTCGCTTTCGTCGCTGGCTGCTCTGGCTGGCATCAACCTGGGCGACATGAGTGCGGGAGAGTCGCTTTCGCCCCTCATCTATCCGCAGCTGCTTGGCAGCGTGGAGTTCAACAAGGAGCTTATGAGAGTCCCGCTTCATTTCAAGCGATATGACGAGCCTGTCTCACTGTACGACCTGTCAACAGACCCGAAGTACCGCAGATTCTCATTGGATGCGGTTTTCAAAGCCGTCAAGAAATACACGATAGGCCTGCCCGGAGTCATTCTGGGTGCTATTCGTGGCGAGCAGCCCGACATCGTGGTTCCTGAAGGCGAGAATGGTACAAAAATCAGCGCTTACACCAATGATGAATACAAGGTGTATAAGGCTCTTTCCAAGATGGTCTCCCTGAGCGTGGAGAAAAAGGACGGATATCTGACTATCAGCGCTAAGTCGGGCGAGGCTCTTGTTGCCGCAGAACTCTGTCAGGGAGCTCTGGACCTTATGCAGAAATATATTGCAGAGTTCAAGCAGGACCAGGCCAAGGACAATCTGGCATACCTTCAGGCCCGCAGCGACGAGACCAAGGCCGAGTATCTGGCCAAACAGATGGAACTCGCCCAATATGTCGATGCAAACCGTGGCGCTCCTACAGCCACCTCGCAGACCCGCAGGCAGCAGCTCAGTTCCGAGTATGACCTTGCCTTCGCCCTCTATACCGAAGTATCCAAACAACTGCTTCAGGCCGAACTCAAGATAAAGAACGACACTCCGGTGCTTTCTGCAGTGAAGCCTGTCGACGTTCCTGTTCAGAAGAGCAACAGCCGGTCAAAGACACTTGCCATCTGGGTTTTCTTGGGCGTTATCGTCAGCTGCGGTTCCGTCTTCGGCTTCGATTGGCTGCGCAAACAGGGCTTGAACTGGCCTAAGAATTGGGAATAGCATACTGAAACGCAAAGGCAACAGTTCGGCAAACATTGGTTTCATATATGAAAGAATTATATAAGCAAGTGCGCCCCGGTCTGTTCTATGTGGAGTATGATGATTTTGACTTCGACAAGGCCGCAGAGATAACGAATGATCGTTACCGTCCGGCGGGGCCGATGTGCTCGGGCATCAGAAAAGGCAGTTTTGCAGGGCGGAACGGTGATGTCTATACCGGATACGACACCTTGCTTGTGGTGCGTGTCAGTCGCCGGTGCGCCCACTATTCTTCCTTGGGGATTGTAACGGACTACTTCATCCCGTCTCTTGGGGATATGATTGCCGGACAAGAAAAGGACAGCACTTATTGCATCCTGCCGCAAATGGTAGGTGACGGTATCAACGAAAAGGGTGTTTCTGTTATGATGTTTATGGTGCCGAACAGCGAGGCTTCCGAAGACCGTTCAAACTGGGGCGGCCGGGAATGG
>JAZLGQ010000056.1:0-3349 GCA_045616385.1 Candidatus Cryptobacteroides sp. | reverse complement strand
CGCATATACCCCGCGAGGCACACAAGGTCCACTCCGAGAGCGTCCATCCTGTCAGCAACCGGTGTCTCGAATTCAGCCTTTGACGCATAATCGTGCGGATTGAACACAAGCGTCGGCGTACCGAACTTCTCCGCCCTGCGGAGAACATACGCACCGGGATTGTCACACACCAGCAGAACGACTTCCGCAGCGATCCTGCCGTCAGCACAGGCGGCGGCTATCGCCTCATAGTTGCTTCCGCTGCCGCTCGCAAATACAGCCAGTTTCTTCATACTAATGCTTGAAATGCCTTACTCCGGTGAAGAGCATTGTTATTCCGAGTTCATCCGCCTTCTGGATAGATTCTTCGTCGCGTATGCTTCCTCCGGGCTGCACGATGGCAGTGACACCGTACTGAGCGGCCAGGGCGACCGTGTCTCCGAAAGGAAGGAAACCATCCGATGCAAGGATGAGGCCTTCCGTGAAACCGGCAGCCTTTGCCTCGTTGAGAGCGATTTCGGCAGAGCCGACGCGGTTGGTCTGGCCTGCACCCACTCCTATCGTGTGGTTGTCGCGTACGACGGCGATGGCGTTGGATTTGATATGCTTCACTATCTTCCAGCCGAACTCAAGGTCGGCAAGCTGTGATTCCGTAGGCTTCACCTTGGTCACGCACATGTCGGCGGTAATCTTCTCCACCTGGGTGTCCTGACGCTGTGCCAGCATTCCGCCGCACACGCTGATGTACTGGGGCACGGGAGCGTCGGTCTTTGTCATATCCACCTGCATCACCCTCAGGTTCTTCTTTGCAGAAAGAATCTCGAGAGCCTCGGGGGTATATGAGGGAGCGAGGACGATCTCAAGGAAGATGGGCTTCATTCCGAGGGCGACATCTGCCGTGAGTTCACGGTTGACCGCCACGATGCCTCCGTAGATGCTGACCTTGTCCGCCTCATAGGCTGCCTGCCATGCTTCCATAAGGGTCTTCCCTACTGCCGCTCCACAGGGATTCATATGTTTGAGTGCGACACAGAAAGGTTCGTCGAAATCACGCACGACGCTCAGGGCCGCATTCGCATCCTGTATGTTGTTGTAACTTAATTCCTTCCCCTGAAGTTGCTTTGCGGAAGCAAGGGAGAAAGGAACAGGCTCAAGTGAAGCATAGAAATCCGCACTCTGATGAGGGTTCTCACCGTAGCGTAGAGGCTGCTTGAGGTCATACTCGAGGAAGAGTTTCTCGTTCAGTCCGGCCTGCTTGCGCATATAGGTGGAAATCATCATATCGTACTCTGCCGTATGTGTATATGCCTTGGCGCTGAGTTTCAGGCGGGTCTGGTCGGATGTCCAGCCGTTGGTGCGGAGTTCGTCCAGAACCTGCGCATAATCGGCGGGGTCGCATACGATATTGACGTCACGCCAGTTCTTTGCGGCGCTGCGGACCATTGAAGGACCGCCTATGTCGATGTTCTCTATGGCATCCTCCATAGTCACGTCGGGCTTGGCGATGGTCTGCTTGAAGGGATAAAGGTTCACGCAAACGAGTTCTATGGTCTGTATGCCATTCTCCTTAAGGGTCTGCATATGTTCGGGAACGTCCCTGCGGGCAAGGATTCCTCCGTGAACCTTGGGATGGAGGGTCTTGACGCGGCCGTCGCAGATTTCGGGGAAGCCCGTCACCTCGCTGATGCCTATGGTCTTGACTCCGTTGTTGTCAAGCAGTTTCTGTGTGCCGCCTGTGGCAATGATTTCCCAGCCCAATTCCTGAAGTCCCTTTACGAACTCCACAAGGCCTGTCTTGTCGCTTACGCTGACGAGTGCTCTTTTCATAATATTACAACTCCTTCTTTATCAGTTACTTTACCTATTATTGTCGCTTTTTCTCCGTGAGATTCGAGTATGGAGATGGCCTTGTCCGCCTCGGATGCGTCAAGTACAACCACCATTCCGATACCCATATTGAAAATGTTGAACATCTCGCGGTGGGGTATGCCTCCCCATTTCTCTAGGCACTTGAAAACGGGCAGTATCTCCCAGCTGCCTTCCTTTATCTCAAGTCCCTGTCCATTGTGGAGAACTCTCGGGATATTCTCATCGAATCCGCCTCCGGTGATGTGGGCCACGCCGTGCACGTCGCACTGGCGGATCACGTCGAGAACCTGCTTCACGTAAATTCTGGTAGGCGTCAGGAGAACGTCTCCCAGCCTCTTCCCGCCGAATTCGGGAATGTTGTCGGAGAAAGACAGTCCGGCATCGGCGACTATCTTGCGGACAAGGCTGAAACCGTTGGAATGAACGCCGCTGGAGGCTATACCGACCAGCACGTCTCCGGTCTTAACCTTGGTGCCGTCTATCAGTTTCGACTTCTCCACAACTCCCGTGGTATAACCGGCGATGTCGTATTCCCCTCCCTGATACATACCGGGCATCTCGGCGGTTTCGCCACCGACAAGGGCGCATCCGGCCTGACGGCAACCCTCGGCCACTCCGGCCACGATGGCCTCGACCTGTGCGGGATCGTTGTGCCCCACAGCCACGTAATCAAGGAAAATCAGAGGTTCGGCACCCTGGGCGAGAACGTCGTTCACACACATTGCAACCGCATCTATTCCCACGGTGTCGTGCTTGTCCATAGCGAACGCTATCTTCAACTTGGTTCCCACTCCGTCAGTCCCGCTGACAAGAACAGGTTCCTTGATTCCAAGGGATGCGAGGTCGAACATTCCTCCGAAAGAACCTATGCCGCCCATTGAACCGGGGCGCGCCGTGGAAGCGACGTGCTTCTTGATGCGGCTCACCACTTCGTAACCGGCTTCCAGATTCACACCGGCATTTTCATAACTTTTTGCCATATCTTATTCTGTTTCTTGTTCATATTGATAAAGAGCCGTCGGATAATTTCCGTTGAAGCAGGCCATGCACAGTTCGGAACAGCCTTTGGCGGATTCCACCATCGCTCCGCAGGAAACGAAGCCCAAACTGTCGGCCTCTATCTTGCGGCAAGCCTCTTCCAGAGTACGTGAAGAGCAGAGCAATTCCTCTCTGGTGGACGTATCAACTCCGTAATAGCAGGGATGAGTCATCATCGGGCTGGCTATGCGCACGTGGACCTCCTTCGCTCCTGCCGCTCTGAGCAGTTTGACTATCTTGAGGCAGGTGGTTCCCCTGACAATGGAGTCATCGACTAGAACCAGACGCTTGCCGGCAACGACGCTGCGCACTGCGGACAACTTCATCTGGACACTCTTCTCCCTCATCTGCTGGGACGGCTGGATGAAGGTGCGCGCCACATAGCGGTTCTTGATAAGTCCCGTTTCCATAGGAATCCCGCTGCGCTCGGCATAGCCTGCAGCAGCGCTCAAACCCGAATCCG
>JAZLGQ010000055.1:0-15153 GCA_045616385.1 Candidatus Cryptobacteroides sp. | reverse complement strand
TGCGAGATCGACAATATCCCTTTTGCCGTCAATGGTGCGGTTTGCGGCAATGGGGCAATGACTTATCTTGTTAAAGATTCCTGTGTGCGTTTTTGCGAAAGAGACAGATTCGTTTTGATAGACGAACATCCGATTCCTGAGCATCAGGCCATAGAAATCGCACAGATAATTGCCGGGAATCATATCCCATCTGCCACATGCACATATACAAGAACATTGTGCGCTAATCTGACGCAGAAGACTCTGGAGTTCATCCGGAGCGTCAATATGCCTTCGCCGAAGGAAGGAGATATCCTTGAAGCTGCAATCAATGAGCGCGTTTATAACTTCAACGTATTTATCTCACCCGAAGAAGAAAAAGTCCTTTTCAAGGATGTCTTGAAGGGATTGGACACATACCGATGGTGTAGGGAATTCTGTGACATCAACGGACACGGATTGGACAAAGTGCTGGGGATAAAAAAGATACTTGGCAGATACAACATCGACCCCGCCGACATCATCGCATTCGGAGACGGATCCAACGACATCGCGATGCTGAAATTTGCCGGTCGGGGAATTGCGATGAGGACAGCGGCAGACGAAGTCAAAAATGCTGCGGATTATGTTACATCCTTTGCGCTTGAGAGTGGTGTCAGCAAGTGGTTGTCTTCCTTTTTGGGGCAGGGCCATCGTTGATACAGGCGGAAGAAAAACCCCCGGACCTCACGGCGCGGGGAGTCTCCATTACAAAAACCTATTGAAAATTATTATGTAACACTAACGGAATATCAGCTTGCGAAATGACCGGACATATTTGCGGCGCACCACTCGGACGGGGTCATACCGGTGAATTTCTTGAAGTTGCGGATGAAAGACACTTCGTCTGAAAAGCCTGAACTGGTGCAGACCTGAGAGAGTTTCATCCTGCCGCCGTTCGCGAGAATCAGGTCCTTGGCGTAGTTCACTCTGAATGTGTTCACCAGTGTCGAGAATGTCTGGCCGTAGTAACTGTTTATGCAGTTTGACACGTATGTCCTGTTGGATGTGCACTCGCGGGCGATGTCGTCAATCTTGAGGCCCTGACGGAGAAATATCTGCTTCTCCTCGAAAAGCGTGACGATATCTACTGTGAGGAAGTCAAGGGTCGTTTCCGGGGCCGGCACTGCTGACGGACGGCTGGCAACCAGCTCAAACGCTGGTGCATTGTCGTCTTCTGTCATGGCTGATTTCACCTTGTTGCTCTTCGCCGAGAAGATTACAACTGCGAGCATTCCTATTCCGACGAATACCGGGGAAAGGGGGACGAGGGCGAGAAAGTTGAAGAGAAGCATATTCCGTGTTTGTTAAAATTGTAATTAGTCCCAATTCTCAACGCCTGGGTTGAAGGTGATTGGGTAGCCACCCTTGAAGGTTGCGTTCTCGACATTGTAAACATGGCCGGCCTGGAATGCGCTGCCGTTGTCGAGAGTGAAGAACCACTCGCCACCCATAGCATCGTAAACTGCGATCTCGATTGAGGTGGTGGTGTTGTCTGCGAAGAATGCAACGTAAACGTCGCTGCCGTTGATTGAAGGGTTGTTGACGGTGATCGTGCCGTTCTCAGCAGGAGTGATGTTGATCTTGCCGTTCTCTGCCTTTACGTTCACTGTCTCAGCGACTCCGTTGAGTTCGAGGCTCTTGAAGTTCTGGGCGCGGCAACCGTCGAGGTCGATGTTGCTGAGGCGGATGACTGAGATGCGGTTGTCGAAGGTGAGGTTTGCAAGACCGTTGCGGACTGAACCGGAAGCGGTCAAAAGGTTGAACTTGTTGAGGTTCTCGATTGAACCGTCCTGACCTGCGAATGAGAATGAAGCTCCGGTCGATGTATTCTGGATGTATGGGAACACTGCGCAGACAGAGCTGGCGTCGAATGACTTTGTGCAGGATGCGAACTCTACGACGTCGCCGCTGTTGATTGAAAGGAAACGGGATTCGCCTCTCTCTGAAACGACTGCGATGCTCTCGCTGGTGTTCCAGCTGTTCTTGAGGACGTTCTCGTCTGACTTGGTACCATTGAAGCCTGCCATAATGGTGAGGGTCTCGATCTGAGACTGCTTCTCAACCTGTGCCGGTGTGTAGTTGTCGTTCATTGCGCAGCTGCAAGTGAGGACTGTAAGAAGAGCGGCGATTGATATGGTGTTGATTGCTTTCATTGTACTTTCGGTTTTTGTCTGTCGTTGTTTCCAATACAAAGGTACGATAATTTTTTGAAGTTGCAACACTTTTTGGAACTCAATTTCGACAAAAATCGAACATTTTAACAAAATAGGCCACACACACATCTAGAAGGCCGAAAATATTTTATAATATTTTCTTCCGAATTTCGAATTTCGATTTTCATATTCACAATTCTGCCCGTTTTGTACGTTATGAAAATAGAAAGCGAGCCGGAAGGGATGATCCGGCTCGCAGCAAATAATAACAAACGTATGTACTAACCCTTATTTAGTCATTCAGCTTCGGCCTCGATGACATTCTTTTTATACTGGGACGGAGTCATACCGGTATAGTTCTTGAACGACGTGCTGAAGTAACGAGGAGAATTGAAACCTGACAGTTCCGCAATTTCTGCGAGAGGCAGGTCCGTAGTACGCATCTTCTCTATCACATACTCCATTCGGCATTTGTTGACATAATTCTGAAGGTTCATTCCCGTGAGCTGCTTTACCTTATTATACAATACGGTACGACTCATATTCATCCCCTCCACAAGCATCCTGATATCCAGATCGGCATTGCTGATATTATCACGTACGAAGGATTCAAAGGAATACAAGAAATTCTCATCTGCCGAACTGAAAGTCGTCTCGCAAGAGTCAGGAATTGAACCTTCCGCAGCATAACGCTTCCTTACAAGCGCACGGCCGAGGAAAAGGTTTGTCATAGCCGTCTTGAGGACATTCAGGTCAAACGGCTTGGTAATATAATCATCAGCTCCGTTCTTATAGCCGATAATGCGGCTGTTCTCATCGGTACGCGCAGTCAGCAGGATGACAGGAATGTGGCTTACTGCAATTGTAGTCTTGACATAGCGGCAGAGAGCGAAGCCATCCATTTCCGGCATCATCACGTCGCTTACTATGATGTCTATGTTCTGTCGGTTGAGAACTTCAATGGCTTCAACACCGTTCCCGGCAACAAACACCTGCTTGACCTCCTCCAGAAATACATCACGCACATAATTCCGCAATTCGACATCGTCTTCAACAAAAAGAATGGAAGCATCCTTTAATTCAACGACAGATGGGATTTCCTCCCTGGCAGGCAGCAGACTGGTGAGAGGAACGGTTTCAGGGAGTTCCTTGTCAGTCCCAACCTGTTCGGAAACCGGAACGTCCGCATCAACATCCCCGACTGAATGGAAGTCATTGAGAATCGCCTTCATCCTTTCAGCCTGCTTATACACACCCTTCAACTTCTTTTCATTAGGATCGCCTTCCGGCAGGCCCTTCAGCACGTTCTCCAGCGGACCCATAATAAGCGTGAGCGGCGTACGGAGTTCGTTACTCAGGTTGACAAGACCGTTGAGACGCTCCTCCTGGTCTTCAGAAGGCATTTCGGGAGACTTGTCCTCGTTCTCCGCGGACTTTTTATTCATAAATCCTTTATTATAAAGATATGCGAATGCCGCGATTGCAACGAGGAGGTATATCAATAAGAACCACAAGGATTCGAACCACCGGTTCTTGACCGAAAATCTCCCGACCTTCTGCCATTCCGTCCACTCACAGCCGGCCGTCGAGCAGGACACATATATGTCGTATGCGCCCGCATTGCAGGACGAAATCTGCAATGCCGGTTCGTCCTTGTCATAAACGGTGTCGTTCAATTTGAAGCGGTACTTCTTGCTGGAACGCATAACATCCTCATTGACAAACACCTTTATCTCAATATCACTCGTGGTGGATTTGACCTTTGCCTTATCAAGGTCCTTCAGCATAACGCCATTCACGCTTATTGATTCGAGCCCGATATTCGGCGTATCCTGAGGACGGATGGTGAAATCGGAATCGATGCGCACCAGGTGGGTGGAACCGGCAAGATAAACGTCCCCGTCGGCAGAAAGGAGGCAAGGCTTCGGATTGAAACCCGACGACGACGATATGCCGTCAGCAACATCAAGCCTGTAGAAAGACTTTGAATAAGGGTTATAAACAAACAGGTCCCGGATTGTGGACACCCAGATTTTCCCGTTCTTGTCTGCCAGAACACCTCTGGCGCCCTTAACGAAATCATTTTCAACAAGTTCGTAGGAGTTAGCCCACAGATTGTACACGGCAAGGCCCTCTTCAGTCGCCATCCACAAATATTCTCCGCCGTCAAATGCCGTTGAATAGATACGGACATCCGGCCCATTATCATAGACAACGCTCATCTGCATTGAGCCGGGGTCGTACTTGAAAATGAAACGCGAGTTGTTGAAGTACTGGGTTGTATTGTTACCCGAGGACGCGATAATTCGGGAACTGGATGCCGTACCGGCCGGAATCGAAACCGAACGAATCTCCCCGCTTGCTGAATCATAGGAATAGAACGAATCCCCGGTGGTAATATAGACCATACTCCCCTGTCCCTGGGCAACCTCATACGTTATGCCCGAGTTCGGCTGATCAAGTATCGGACTTCCAAAATAAAACGGAGAGACAGTACCGCTTGCCGGGTCAAAAGCACAGAAGCGCTTGGGATAGTCGAAAAACAGAAGTCTTCCATCCTGCAGTCTGGCCATTGATACCGGTTTCATATCGGCGGTGGCAGGATATCTTCGGAAAGATTCAGTCACCGGATCATAGCTGGCAATACCCGATCCGTCGGTCGCGCACCAGATCCTCCTGTCGGAACCATACTGGAAGATGTCATTAAGACCATCGGGACAGAGAGCGCCGGCACCTTCGGTTATGCTGTATTCCACAGCTTTGGATCGGACCATTGAAAAGAGCCCGCCCTTCGCCCTCCCGGCATAGATCACACCGGCATCGTCGATGGCCAGGGAAATCACGGAATTGACAGGAAGGGAATTGCCGCCTTCAAAATCGTTTTTGAGCGACGTAATTGCACCTGTCTCCGGATTATAGACGCTCATCCCGTGAAGCGTACCTATATATATAATGCCGTTCTGTTCGGTAAAAGCATTTACATAATTGCTTACCAGGCCGCTGTTCTCTGCCGTGAACTTGTGGAGCAGATCAAAACTGCTTCCGTACACCGCAAATCCTTCCCCTCTCGTGGCCACATAGACCTGATATCGCGAATCCACGAAAATGTCGAAACTCTTCGCAATATTCACTGGCGGAGTAATGATGGTTCCCGAAACCGGGTCAAATATCAGGACACCGCGCTCTCTGGAAAAAAGAAGCACACGACCGGATGTCCACGGAAGCATCTTGTCGATCTTGAAAGGCCTTTCACTTGAGAGGGGGCGCACCGAACTTATCGCGCCGGATTCATAATCATACACCCTGAGAGTGTCCAGCTGGCCGAAATAACAGCCGTTCCCGTCGGCAAATGCGCTGTAAGCAACAAAGTCAAAACGGTCAAAATCGTCTGTCGTTCCATTGTAACGGGCGACCCCGCGTTGCGTCATAGCCCACACATTGTCGGCTTTGTCGACAAACACGCTATATACTGAACTGGATGGAATTGACCTCGGATCGTCGGCATCATACAGATAAAGACGCTGCTCGTAATTGTCAATCCTCGACAATCCTTCCAGAGAAGAAAGCCAGACATAGCTGCGGCTCTGGCAGAATATGCCCGTAACCGTAGTGGGAATGCCGGATCCCGGCGGGAAGAACTGATAGCTGAAATGGTCAGCAGCGTCAATCCGTCCAGCAAAAATGCCGAGCATTGACAATGCTGCGACACAAATAATCATACGTTTTTTCATAACCATATTCGTAATTCCACAAAATTAAGACAATTTTCGAAAGTTTCAAAAAATTGACAATATGAAAGTCAAAAATTGAAACGTTTTCACAAATATATTTTATATATTTGAACACCGAGAATCACGAAACAGGCAATCCAAATGAAACACATCTTTTCCCTCCTGGCCTGCTGCATCTTAACCATAAGTTGCAGCACAGTCAAGAATGGAGTTGAAGTCACCGCTGACAACGGGTCAAAAGTCAGGGTGCAGGCGGTAAGCGAAGGCATCTTCCACGTCACAGCCGTCCCTCAGGGCGAAAAATTCTCCAACAGACCATCACTCATCATCGTTCCCCAGCAATCCACCGTCAGGGCCGAAATTGTCCGTACAGACAGCACGACCGAGATCACAACCTCACTCTACAAGGCGGTGATTGACAACAGAACCGGCTCCGTGTCATACTTCAAGGCTGACGGAGAACCGGTCACAACGGAAGTTCGCAGGGAATTCACCCCTGTCGAGGTCGATGGCGACAAGGCCTGGACAGTTCGTCAGGTCTTCGATTCCGACGACAGCGAAGGATTCTTCGGTCTCGGCCAGCATCAGGCCGACGAGTGGAACTACAAGGGCCGCAACGAGGAGCTTTTCCAGTACAACACCAAGATCAGCGTGCCTTTTGTCGTCTCCTCCAAAAAATACGGCATCCTCTGGGACAGTTACAGTTTCTGCCGCTGGGGAGATCCGAGAGATTACGAATCCCTTGAAAAAGTGTTCACCCTTTACGACAAGGACGGAAAAGAGGGCGCGCTTACGGGTACCTACGTTCCCTTCCGCGGCGAGACTCTCGTCCGACGCGAAACCGGCCTCAACCAGGAATATCTCCGCACCCCGCAGTGCGACATTGTAATGAATTCGCCGGAAGGCTTCAATTTCAACGGTTCAAAAGTGACCTACGAGGGTTTTCTTGAGCCGTCCGTAACAGGCACCTATCGTTTCCGTCTCTATTACGCCGGCTACACGCAGGTCTTCGTGGACGGCAAGGAAGTGATGCCTGAAGTATGGCGCACCGCCTGGAATCCCAACTCCCGCAAGTTCGAAGTGGACCTGCAGGAAGGCGTCAAGGTCCCGGTCCGCGTCGAATGGATGCCGGACGGCGGCGTGAGCTACTGCGGCCTGCGCGCCCTCTCCCCTGCCGACGAAGCCGAGCAGGCCGGGATGAGCTGGTGGGGAGAAATGCAGCGGCAGATTGACTACTGGTTCATAGCAGCCGACAGCATAGACAGTGTCATAGGCGGATACCGCACACTAACGGGCAAGGCCCAGATAATGCCGAAGTGGTCATTGGGCTACTGGCAGAGCCGCGAGCGCTACACTTCTCAGGCTGAAGTCGTCGGCACTCTCAGGGAGTTCCGCGACCGCGGCATAGCTGTCGACAACATCGTACAGGACTGGCAGTACTGGCTCCCGGACCAATGGGGCAGCCACGAATTCGATGCATCCCGTTTCCCGGACCCTAAGGGAATGGTTGACAGCATCCACACAATGAACGGCCGCTTTATGATTTCAGTCTGGCCGAAATTCTACCGCTATTCGGAGCATTTCAAGGAAATGGACGAAAAAGGCTGGATATACCAGACCGCCATACGCGACAGCGTCATCGACTGGCTGGGCTACGAGCAGTCTTTCTACGACGCATACTCAGAGGGCGCACGCAAGCTCTTCTGGGGGCAGATGCGCGACCACCTCGCCCCTCTCGGCATCGACGCCTGGTGGATGGATGCCAGCGAGCCGAACATCCACGACTGCACCGATATGGATTATCGCAAGGCGATGTGCGGTCCGACGGCCCTCGGCACCTCCACTGAATATTTCAACGCATACGCGCTGATGAATGCGCAGGCCATCTATGAAGGCCAGCGCGAATACGACCCCGACACCCGCGTGTTCCTTCTCACCCGCAATGGCTTTGCAGGCTTGCAGCGCTATTCAACCGCATCCTGGAGCGGCGACATCGGCACCCGCTGGGAGGATATGAAGGCCCAGGTCAGCGCCGGCCTCAACTACTCCATCTCCGGCATACCGTTCTGGGGCCAGGACATCGGAGGCTTCTCCGTCGAGAACCGTTTCGTCAATGCGATGAACCTCTACACCGCCACAGGCAAGATAAACGCCGATATGGAGGAATGGATGGAGATGCAGGCCCGCTGGCACGAATGGGGCTTCCTCACCCCGCTCTACCGTGCACACGGCCAGTTCCCGTTCCGCGAGCCGTGGCTGGTAGTACCTGAAGACTCCGACGCATACAGGGCCATTCTCACCGCCAACCAGATGCGCTATATGCTTCTGCCATACATCTATACGCTCGCCGCTCGCGTCCATTTCGAGGACTACACGATGATGCGTCCTCTCGTGATGGACTACCCTGACGACCCTGCCGCCTGCAACATCGGCGACGAATATATGTTCGGCGACGCATTCCTCGTTTGTCCGGTATATGAATACAAAGCCCGCAACCGCGAGGTCTATCTGCCTGAAGGCGACTGGTACCTGCTCGGGCAGACAGAAGTCATCAAGGGTGGCCGGACGATTGTCGCCGACGCCCCTTATTCCCACATTCCTATATTTGTCCGCGACGGACAGATTTATCCTGTGGGAGAATATGTCCAGAGCTCTGCAGAACCTCAGAACGACCTGCAGTTCCAGGTTAGCGGCGGCAAGGATGCGCACTTCACCCTCTATGAAGACGAAGGTACCAACTACAATTATGAAAAGGGGGCCTTCAGCAACATCAGCTTCGACTGGGATGCCGAAAGCCGCACGATGACCGTCGGAAAGCGCGAAGGCTCATTTGAAGGAATGGCCGCCGAGCGCGAATTCACATTCGAAGTGATCTGTCAGGGAGAGAAACTTGAACCAAAAACAATCAAATACAATGGAGAAGCACAGACTGTCGTTTTCTAGCCTCCTTATCGCCGCGGCCTCAGCAATCCTGATATCCTGCACGCCGTCATCGCCAAGGACGGTGGAAGATTTCAACTTCGGCTGGCGTTTCCAGCTCGGAGATGACACGTCATACGCAGAGAACGGCTTTGACGACGCATCGTGGCGCGAGCTCCATCTGCCGCACGACTGGAGCATCGAAGGCGAATTTTCCGCATCCAATCCTTCTACTCCGGGCGGAGGCGCACTTCCGGGCGGCATAGGCTGGTACCGCAAGACTTTCGAAACCCCTGACGGCGTGGCCGAAGGCAGACGGGTATTTGTCGAATTCGACGGAGTCTTTATGAACAGCACCGTCTATGTGAACGGCATCGCTCAAGGCACGAGGCCTTATGGGTATTCATCCTTCACCTATGATATCACCGACGCGCTTTTCCCGGAGGGCATCAACACCATAGCGGTGCGCTGCGACAATGCCGACCAGCCGAATTCCCGATGGTACGCCGGCTGCGGCATCTACCGCAACGTCCGCCTCGTGACGGTGAACCCCGAGCACGTCGCATACAACGGTCTGTACGTCACGACGCACCAGATCGCAGAGGACAGGGCGACGGTGCACGTGGAAGCCAACGTCGAGGGGTCTGTATCCAACGGCGTTTGCTTCAAGATCCTGGATGCAAATGGCAGGAAGGCCGCCTTTGCGGAAGCCACCGAGCTCAGTCCGGGCCTGTGGGCGGCCGACCTTGAGGTCAAGTCGCCTCATCTGTGGGACATCGACGACCGCTACCGGTACACCGCTGTCGCCTATGTCAAAGCGGAAAAGGAAATCCGCGACATATATTCAGCTGCATTCGGCTTCCGGACCCTGATGTGGGATGCCGAAAAGGGATTCTTCCTCAACGGACGCAACGTCAAGCTGCTCGGCGTCTGCCTGCATCACGATATGGGATGTCTCGGCACCGCCGTACACCGCCGCGCGCTCGAGCGTGAACTTCAGATCCTGAAGGATATGGGGGTGAACGCAATACGCACTTCCCACAACCCGCCGGCACCGGAATTGCTGGAACTGACCGACGAGATGGGTTTCCTCGTCATTGACGAGGCATTCGATATGTGGCGCAAGCGCAAGACGGAATTCGACTACGCGCGGTTCTTCGACGAGTGGCATCAGCGCGACCTGCAGGATTTCCTGCGCCGCGACCGGAACCATCCTTCAGTGATGATGTGGAGCGTGGGCAATGAAATCCTTGAGCAGTGGAACTCCGACGAAGACAATATCAAGAACCTTTCGGCAGAGCAGGCTAACCTGCTGATGAACTTTATGAGTTCTTTGCCGCAGTATGAAGCGGGCGACAACAATCCCAACATCTTGCTTACCAAGCATCTCGCCGCCCTTGTGCGCGAGATGGACACCACCCGTGCCATCACAGCCGGCTGCAACGAGACCCAGCCGTTCAACAACCTGCTCCGTGCAGGCGTATTCGACGTTTACGGCTTCAACTATCATCCCCAGGATTACGACTCCTGCCACGTATGGTATGCAGGCAAGCCTCTCATAGGGTCAGAAACCGTCTCCAGCCTCAACAGCCGCGGCATTTACTTCCAACCGTCCACCAATCTTGAAAAACACCCCGAGCAATGGTGGCTGACCTATGAGACCGAGCACCACCAGTGCACTGCGTATGACGCCTGCTGCGCTCCCTGGGCAAATTATCACGAAGAAGCCTGGAAGGCCATCAGAGACAGGGACTTTATGGCCGGAACGTTCATCTGGACCGGGTTCGACTATCTGGGCGAGCCTACTCCATACGGCTGGCCATCCCGCTCAAGCTACTTCGGAATCGTGGATCTTGCCGGATTCCCGAAGGACTCATATTATATGTATAAGTCCGAATGGACCGACGACACCGTGCTTCACCTGTTCCCTCATTGGAACTGGACCGAAGGCGAGCCCGTGGATGTATGGGCATATTACAACAACGCCGATGAAGTCGAGCTTTTCGTAAATGGAAGATCCCTCGGAAGGCAGAGCAAGACTGCGGACGTGCTGCACGTACAGTGGCTCGGAGTGCCGTTCGAGGCGGGAAAGATCGAAGCCGTGTCGTATAAGGACGGAGTGGAGGTGGCGCGTGAGGCGCGCTACACTGCCGGCCAGCCGGTCGGCCTCAAGGTCACCCCGGACAGGCTCACCATCTCGGCCGACGGATATGACCTCAGCTATGTCACCGTAGAGGCGTTCGATGCCAACGGCAACACAGTTCCTACCGCAACGGATATGCTGCATTTCAAGGTTGACGGCGAGGGCGAGCTGTTCGGCATTGACAACGGGAACGCCGCCGACACCCTCTGTCTGAAAGGCAGCGACAAGGCCCTCTTCAGCGGCAAGGCTCTCGCCGTGATCCGTTCCGTCAAGGACCGTCCCGGCACCGTCACGCTTTCCGTTTCTTCCGATTTTGCAACAGTGAAGGTAAATATCAAAGCTCAATAACCGAAGATGAAAAAGACTTTATTCATCGCCCTCGCGCTTCTTCTCTGCTTCAGCGCGTCGGCAAAGCTCAGCATCAAGCAACCGTGCTCCGACGGGATGGTCCTTCAGCAGAATACCGAATGTATGGTCTGGGGGCACGCCTCTGCGGGCGCATCCGTTTCAGTGACCACAAGCTGGAACGGCCGTTCATACAATGCGAAAACAGATTCAAAGGGAGTCTGGAAGGTATATGTCAAGACCCCTGCCGCCTCATACACCAACTATAGCATCAAAGTCAGCGGCGACGGCAGCTCGCTCACCATCGGCAACGTGCTGATAGGTGAAGTATGGCTTGCCTCCGGACAGTCAAATATGGAAATGCCTGTCAGGGGTTTCGGCAACTGTCCTGTCGAGGGTGCCGCCGAAGCGATAGCATCACCTTCTCTCAAGAACAAGGTGCGTATGCTCTACGTCAAGATCTACCAGCCCGACGAGCCTGCCGAGGATGTTCACGAGACCGCCGGGTGGCTCGATGCCGATGCCAACACCATTCCCGACATGAGCGCGACCGCCTTCTTCTTTGCCCGCAAGCTCAACGAGATGCTTGACGTCCCTGTCGGCATCCTTTCATTCCCCCGCGGAGGCGCCGCCGTCGAGAGCTGGCTGCCAAAGGAGACTCTCGCCGCCTGGGGCGATGATGTCTCTCCGGAGAAGATCAACTCATACACCGAATGGACTGTACCATACAGGATGTACAACGGTATGCAGAAACCTGTCCAGGGCTATACGGCAAAGGGCTTCATCTGGTACCAGGGGTGCACCAACGTCGGCGAGGATGAGAAATTCGTCACCCGCATGACCGAGCTCATCCGCCAGTGGCGATCCGACTTCGGCGACAACGGCAGCCGTCTTCCGTTCTATATGTGCGAAATCGCTCCTTATACATATACCGGAGTACAGAGCGGCACCGCAGCCCTGCTGCGCGAGGCCCAGCACGAGGTCGCACGCACGGTTGACAATTGCGCCATCATCGTCACCAACGACCTTGTCTACTCATATGAGAAAAAGAATATCCACCCTTGCCGGAAACAGCCTGTCGGCGAGCGTCTCGCCTACCTCGCTCTCAACCGCGACTATGGCTTCAAGCGTATTGCCTGCACATATCCGGAGGCTGTCCGCGCATATAGGCCACAGCCGCGCCAGGGTTTCCAGATGGGATCGCAGATATGGGTGGAGTTCAAGAACTGTCCTAACGGTGTAAGCCGTGAGTATGAGATCGAGGGTCTCGAAATCGTAGCCAAGGACGGCACCGTGGTTCCGGTCTCAGAAGCCCGTTTCCAGCCGGAGATTCAGACACTCTTCATCAACTGCTCCGAGATTGACCAGCCTGTCGAAGTCCGTTACGGCTGGGGCGATTTCAAGCCCGGCAACCTGAAGAGCGTCGAGGGGCTTCCGTTCACTCCGTTCAAGATCAAGGTTCAGTAATCTACTTTGCGCGGACGCGAGTGGACGAATCACTAGAACTGCCAGGAGGCGTTCAGACCGATGTATGCTTCGTATGGCGAATAGCGGCGGACTGAGAACTTGTTGGAAGAGTCGAGGGTCAGGTCGGTCGCGCGGGCACTGAGAGGAATGAAACCCTGAAGGCTGAGAATGAGGCTGCTCCAACTCTTGCTGACTCGCAGATGGACGAATGATGACTGGCCGAGCTCAGAATCCCTCGTATTGACGGGGCTTGCATAAATGGCACTTGCCGCAATGGACCAGTCGTGCGCAAGGGCAACGGAAGGAAGAATCGCGAGGGAATAGTAAGCATAGCGGTCGGGGATGCCCTTTACCACTATGTTGTTGTCGAATAACGTCCCGGTCACGGATATGGACAATCTGCCGACCGAATAGAGGAACATCGCACTGGCCTTGAAGATATTGTTGGTCCCGTTGTTCTCATAGACGCGGTATGGATACAAATAGTCGCTGTTCTTCACTTCGGACGACGTGCCGAATATGCCGTCAACGTGAAGATAGCTGGCATTGATGTTGAGCATAAAGAAATCACCGTCAAGGCTTGTGTAGTCGGTGATATAATCCAGACCTACCTCACTGGACAACTCCGGATTGATACTGGTCGAGCCCTTGTAATAATAGCGCTTCGATACGTCATAGACAGGGTATGGATATATCTGGAAATTGCTTGGGCGCCTTATCTGCCTGCTGGCAAGAAGCCTCAGATGATGGTGGGGAGCCATCTGGAAGCCGGCGACGAACTTGCCTGTGAGTTCATTCTGCTGCCTGTTGAACGGTTCGGCATTGGCCTCCCTGAGGTTATAGTTATACATCTGATATTCAGCAGAAAGCTTGAGCCGCCATTTGCCCAGTTCCCATTCTGTCCTGAGGTATGGAGACACGAATCCGATGCGGGCTCTCATATCGACTTCCCTTTTTATGATACCAAGCCCCGGATTGAACTCCTCATAGCGACCGTAATCGATGCTGTTGAACTTATAATTTGCACCGGCAGCGATGGAACCTGACTTCATAAGGCCTTTCGGACGGAAGTTGTATGCGTATTCAAGCTTGCCGGAGAAATTATTGGCCCTGTTGTCCATATCATAGAACCTGTTCGAACCGAAGACCATCTTGCTGCCGGTAGGATTGTACTCGTACCGTGCCTCGGCAGTGAGTTTGGAGTTCACGAACTGGTGAGAATACTTGACGTTGGATGAGACAGACAGTCCCTTGCCGTCTTCGGAAGAATTGTTGACAAGGAATGAGCCCACCTCGGCGTGCGCATAATCGGCTCTCGTTTTTGAATATGTTTCGAATATCTGGACGGAAAAGGCATCCCTGTCATTCGGCTTGTACTCCATAAACAGGCGTGCCATCTGATAGTCACTCTTCCGCGTCGTGGTGTCGGATGAATATGTCACTTCCGGGACTGCATTCATCCTATCTTCGAACGTTGTGGCCGGACGGTACATATCATACGCGACCCAGGCATAAAAAGAGAATTTCTTCCGGTTGTAATTGTATTGAAGCGTCGGCTGCAATTCATATGACGAATATGCAGAAAGGTTGAGCTTTCCGGAAGAGCCTTCACTGCGTGGACGAAGGGTGAAATTGATTGCACCTCCGTGGCCGTTGCTCTGGTAGCTTGAGACCGGGTCCTCGGAGATTTGAATCTGCTTTACGTCCGCCAGGTATGTCTGTGAGAGAAACTGTTCCTTGCTGTTGCCCACACTGAAGCCGTTCATCTGGATGTCGTAGTTCTCGAAAATGCCGTTGCCCGGACGGTTGAGAAGTTCGGGAAGCATACGTAAAACCTCTGATACAGACATCGTTCCGGGCAGTCCAAGCTCATCGACATTGATATATTTCGAGTCATTCTTGATTTCCACCTTATAATTCTGTGCGTAACCCGCGGCACAGAACAAGATGGCAGACAATATTGTTGTAAGAAACCGTTTCATATTGCAAATATATAAAAAAGGTCCGCGATACCCTCGCGGACCTTGATGAATATTGCAACGCACTGATTAGATGTACATATTTACAATTGCTTCGTAAAGCTCCTGCTGGCCGCTGATAGCCTTAGGCTCGCCGTTCTTCTTGGCGAACTCGACAACCTGCTCGAGAGTGAGCTTGCCGTTCTCGAAGTCCTTGCCCATACCGGCGTCGTAAGAAGCGTAACGCTCCTTGACCATCTGAGGGATAGGTGACTTCTCGAGGATCTCGGCTGCAACGAGGAGAGCGCGTGCCATAACATCCATACCTGCGATGTGAGCGATGAAGATGTCCTGGAGGTCGGTGCTGTTGCGGCGGGTCTTGGCGTCGAAGTTGGTACCACCTACGAGTCCGTTGC
>JAZLGQ010000054.1:0-14596 GCA_045616385.1 Candidatus Cryptobacteroides sp. | reverse complement strand
GACGAATACCACCATCGAAACGGTGTCCGCAGTCCTTACATTTGTATCGCTGGGTGTGGCCCCTCAGGCCATTGTGGACCACATTTGAAGACCCACATAAAATGCATTTTTTTAAGCATATTACTAATAATCTCTACAAATGTAAGAAAATCAGTCGATTACAGGGATTTTATCACCCAGAATGTCCACCCCGCCCCAAAATGGGACAACATTTGGGGTGGCAAAACGAAAAATGGCCCTGAGATAACTCAGAGCCACATATCAGCGGAGAGGACGAGATTCGAACTCGTGGTACCCTAATCGAGTACGTCAGTTTAGCAAACTGGTGGTTTCAGCCACTCACCCACCTCTCCTGATCCTTCCTGTCCGGTTGTCCAAACGGGACTGCAAATATACGATAAAAATCGTATTATGCAATATTACTTACCGATGAGAATCTTGCGTATCATATTGCTCACGTCGCTGTTTTCCTGGACGCGGGCGAACTGCTTCGAACCTGGACCGTAGGCGAAAAGCGGAACCATCATAGGAGAATGTCCTCTTGATGCGAAAGTCATCTCAACGGAATTTTCCTCGAAGTTGCCCTTGCGTACTACAACGGCACCGGTCTCGTGGTCCGCGCTGACAATGACAAGGGTATGTCCATCCTTCTCGGCGAAACGGACCGCCGTCTCGACTGCCTTGTCGAAATCAAGGGTCTCCTGCACGAGCGTTGCCTTGTTGGCGTGAGCCTCGTGGTCGATGTGAGCGCCTTCGACCATCAGGAAGAAGCCTTTCTTTGTGCGGGCATTGAGGAAGTCGATAGCCATCTGGGTTGTGGCAGGGAGCCAGTCGCCACGACCGTTGCCTACGTTGACTGCAGGGTAGCATATTTTCTCGGCGTTCGCGACGGCATCGGCATCCGGTTCATACATTACGGTATATTGACCCTTGATTGCATCCTGTGTTGAAAGAGGGAGAGTCTCGAACTCCTTCTTGCTTCCGGCGGCGAGGAAGATGAGGCTGCAGCCGGGGATGTCACCCCATATTGCCGCGGACTCACCGCGGGCTGACTGGTGTGCGAAGAAAGCCGCCGGAGTTGCGCCGGCAAGGCCGTCGGTGGAAACGACGCCGCAGGTGTAGCCGAGCGGAGCGATGGCTTCCGGGATGTTTGTGAGCCTGTTGCCGTCGGGGTCCACGCCTACATAACCGTTGTTGGTCTTGTGGCCGGTGGCCCAGGCGGTGCCTGATGCGGCGGAGTCGGTGGTGAAGTCACTTACAGACTGAGTCCTGACGAAACCTATGGTCTGGAGGTTTGTCATCGTGAGTTCGTTGCCGTTGGCGAACATTGCAGAAGTCACAGCACCAAGTCCCATACCGTCACCGATAAGGAGAATCACGTTCTTGACCTTGGCCTTTGATTCATCAATCTTGAAATCAGGAGTATATGAACCTTGTGGAGTAACGGTTGTCTGCCCTGAGAAACCGAGATATTGACCCGGCATCAAGGCCGGCCTCCTGTGCATCATCGGAGGAGGTGGAGCCTGCTGCTGCGGTTGATTGTTCTGTTGGGGTTCCTGTGCAAATAATACTGCTGATGAAAGCAGTGCGGCTAAAAGTACTAGTGTTTTTTTCATAATGATGCAAAGATAGTTATTTAACCCAAAATTCGTCTACAAAAATGAATCCTTCTCCACCGGCTCCCGGATGCCAGTCCGGAATGGTGCCGAAATTCTTGGCATACACTTTCACAAATCGTGCCTTGACGATTTTATCTTCCTTTACGTTCGCAACATAGTCGATGGTCTGGACTTCCATATCCTGTTCGCCGACGGCATTGTCGATATGCGCCATCTTCTTGAAATTCTCGCCATCGTTGGAAACGAAGAATTCCACATATCGCGGCATCCATATCCACGAACGGGCGTCCTGGCAGAATCCCGCTCCGATCTGCCTGACATCCTGAATGTTGCCCAAATCAATTATAGCGGAGAAATCTGTATCCTGATATCCCTGCCAGCCGCCTGTGCGCCAGTTCAGCTTTCCGCGTATGCCGTCCACAAGGCCCTGAGGACCTCCGGCGCTGTACTGCGGGTTATATTTTGCACCCAGGGTGATATTGATGTCATTGCGGACCTTGCACACCCGGCTTCTTGTGACAAAGCTCCTGTTGCCGGAATAATTCTCCGAATAACATTCCAGGGTGCAGGATTCCGTGACGGTGAAAGGCGCGCTGTAAGGACGGAATTCCCCATCTCCGATACGGTAATACGCACGGCAGCCAGTGTCGATATTGGTTATCGACACTTTCAACGAGTCTTCGAAGATATCTTTCTCCATCTCAAATACCGGATTGACCACGATGGTCTTCGGTACATAGGTGAGTCTGTCCAACGGGGCGCCGGGGCAGACAGGATAGCGACCGAGGGCGCTGAGAACATACCACGCCGACAGCTGCCCGCAGTCGTCATTTCCGCAGAGGCCGTCCGGCCTGCTTGAATATAGGGAGTCCATTATCCTCTTGACAGCGGCTTCCGTCTTGTCCGGCCTGCCCGCCAGAGCATACAGGTATGGGATATGGTGGCTCGGTTCATTGCCGTGAGCGTACTGGCCTATCATTCCGGTCAGGTCTGCCTGTGTGCGCCCGGTGGTCTGCGAAGGGGCCGCAAACAGGGAATCGATCTTTGCCACGAATTTTGTCGGCCCGCCCATCGCCCGCATAAGTCCGACGACATCGTGCGGCACGAAGAAGCTGTATTGCCAGGAATTGCCTTCGGTGAAATGGTTGTTGACCTCGCGCGGTTCGAACGGAGTCAGCCAGCGCCCGTTCAGGCGGGGGCGTACAAAGCCGGTCGACGGGTCGAACACGTTGCGCCAGTACTGCGAGCTTTTCAGGAAGGTTTCCTTTATTTCGAGAAGGTCTTCTTCTTTGATGGTAGAGCGGTCGGGGTGATTCAGCAGCCAGTCGGCAACCTGCGCCACGCACCAGTCGTCGTAGGCATATTCGAGCGTCTTCGACACGCTCTCGTGTTCGTCATCAGCCAACACGGCTCCATTCCTGCGGAAACTGTCCATTCCGAAGTCCGGCTTGTTCGCGGTTTCGACCAGCATATACAGGGCTAGATTGACATCGAAGCCGTCGATGCCACGTACCAGAGCATCAGCGATGACGGGTGCGCTGTGGTACCCGATCATACAGTTTGTCTCGTTCCCCCACAGTTCCCAGACAGGCAGTTTGCCTCCTTCCAGGAATATGCCCATAAATGACTTGATGAAGTTCAGGGTCAGTTCAGGTGAGATCTCACAGAGAATCGGGTGAAGTCCCCGGAACGTGTCCCATAGCGAGAAGATTGTGTACCTGTCGTGATCATCGGCAAGATAGGTCTTTCCGTTGATGCCCCGGTAAGTGCCGGATGCATCCGAATACAGCGAAGGATGTATGGCTGTATGGTACAGTGCCGTATAGAATATCCTCCTGGAGCCTTCGTCTTCGAAAGGGCAGTCAAGCGTTGACAGGAAGGCTTCCCATTCCCTTTCCGCTTCCAGCTTGACATAGTCGAATCCCCCTTCGGGCATTTCTTCCCTGAGATTGATGGCGGCCTGCCCCTCATCTGTTGATGATATGCCTGCATACACCACGAGGACATTGTCAATGTTTTTAGGCTTGAAGGTGATCACGACCGCTCCGTCAACCTCCTGCTTGAACAGGATGTCGCGGGAAAAGAAGATTGAGAAGGCCACTTTCTGGTCCTGCGCCCAGCTGGACGAGGACCTGTAGCCTGATACGCCGTTCCCTTCAACCTTGATTGACCAGTCGGTGAGATGGTCGCGATGACGCAGGTCAAGAACAATCTGCGGAGCCACCCCTTTCGGGAACACATACCGGTGTACACCGTACCGCTCCCCGACAGTGAGCTGCGCAAGCACCTGAGGCTTGTCCAGAAAAACTTCGTAGTAGCCCGGAGACGCCTTTTCGCGGGAGTGCGAGAAGCCTGACCTGTAGTCGTCAGGGCTGATTTCAGGGGAGTTGAGTCCCACGGCCGGCATAAGCAGGATGTCGCAGAGGTCATCGCAGCCCGTGCCGCTGAGATGGGTGTGGCTGAAACCGTATATCACGCTGTCCCGGTAATGATATCCGCTGCAGCCGTCCCAGTCGCCAGCGCGCGGCCGGGTGTCGGGGCTCAGCTGAACCATTCCGAACGGATAGGTCGCCCCCGGGAATGTGTGCCCGTTCCAGTCGGTTCCGACGAACGGGTTGACGTAGCCCAGCAGAGAGGCAAGTATGATTGTGATAATTCTCATTTCGCTTCAAGGACTTCGCCGTTGTCCCTTGCGACCGCCGCTTTCCAGCGATCGGTGTAACCCGGCTGTGTGAGCCCGTCGGGTATGCCGTCGGAGTATTCCGTATGCTTGAAGTTGCCTTTCTCGTCCTGCGCTTTCACATTGCCGTCGATGAACTTGACGAGCAGCATTTCTTCCAGCTTCACCCAATCATTGAACTGTTTCTGTGCGGTGTTGACGGTAAATTTGGTAAGCAGCTTCTTTGCCCTGCGCACGCGTCCCTTCTGAAGGAGCCTTGAAAGTCTGGCATCGAGAGCCGGGACGGCGTTGTCCTGCTGGTCAAGTTCGAACCTGTCAGCCGCCTCACGTGCTACCGGAGCCATATGGTTGTACATCTTGTAGCAGGCGTTGGCGACGCGGTTGCACATCCAGAACTGGGATGTGGCGGAATAATGAAGGAGGTCGCCGTTGCTTTCGCGAAGGCATTCAGGAACCTTTCTGGTGTTTACGTAAATCGGGGTCAGATAAGAAGTCGCAGCATCGTCGCATCCGAACCAGAGGAGCGCTCCGGCCTCGTCAGGAAGCCATCCGCGAGCCTGGGCTACAAACCAGAAACCTGTCTGCTGGGTCGCGATCGCGCGCTCGTTGACATAGGTCTTTCCGTCCCACTGGAATTCCATCGGACGCCAGCGGTATGGCAGTGCATTTCCGCCAGCCCCCACATCCACGGTCATATCCATAGGCGTGCCTTCGAAGTGGTCGCGCATCACGTCAGCGACGTTTTTCATGGTGATCTTGCGAAGCGGCTTCACGAAGAGAGGCATCTCGCCGGCGAGGTCGTACCCCATCGCATACTCCAGCCATTCGCCGGACGGACGGGAACTCTCGATGCCGTCGTGCTCGTAGGTGAACACGCCGTCGCAGAGAATGTTGAATGCCGACCACACGCGTGCATCGCAGCCGCGGACGGTGCCGAAATCAAGAGGGCAGTACGCTTCGCGGAAACTGAAGTCCCCGTCGCTGCCGC
This sequence comes from Candidatus Cryptobacteroides sp., assembly GCA_045616385.1. GTDB lineage: Bacteria > Bacteroidota > Bacteroidia > Bacteroidales > UBA932 > Cryptobacteroides. The sequence continues at coordinate 9,309 of JAZLGQ010000054.1, read as the reverse complement.
TATACCATCCCTGTTCGCGGGCGAAGCTGATTACATCCGGTGCGAACAGGCAGTTTTCCGGGTCGTCCTGAGGGAAACGGGTGATGCGGGCCTGGTTGGCGTGGGCGCAGATGTATCCGTCAGGTATGCGGCGGGCGACCCAGACGATGCCTTTTTCCTTACCCTTGCCGACAAGGTCCATTATCCACGCTTCCTTTGTGTCGGCGATGGAGAAGGTCTCGCCCTCGGAAGGATAGCCATATTCGTTTGCCAGGTCAACTATGGTCTGGATGGCTTCGCGTGCCGTCGTGGCGCGCTGGAGAGTGATGTAGATAAGGGAGCCGTAATCCATTATGCCGTCTTCGTTCATCTGTTCTTCGCGGCCGCCCCAGGTGGTCTCGCCGATGATGAGCTGATGCTCGTTCATATTGCCGACGGTCTGGAATGTGTGCGGAACCTGCGCGATTTTGCCGAGAGGCCTGTTGGTGTCCCACTCGCGTATTGCAAGGGTGCTCCCGGCCTTGTGGTTGGCGGCCGGGCGGAAGTACAATTCGCCGAACAGCCAATGTGAATCGGCGGCGTATGAAACCATACAGGAGCCGTCTGCGCTGGCGCCTGCTGTGATGATAACGTTGGTGCAGGCATCAGCGTGACTTGCTGAAAGCAAGGCAAGAGCCAACACTATGGGCATTAATTTTCTCATTTTATGTTTTCTTTACTACATTTGCAGGATGATAACTACAAATCTAATGAAAATTTTCGCTATCACCACAATGCTGCTCGTGTCAGTCTGCGCTTTTGCACAGGCCCCGCAGCTCGATGAAAAAGCCGAGAAGGAATTCCTCGAAAAAATCGAGCAGAGCGTCGAGGATATGGAGAGATCCTACGAGCTCGAGGATTGGCAGACTTTTTATGTAGATTCTATCCTGACGTACAACTCCATCCACAGAAGAGACGAACTGCTTGAGCTTCAGGCATCGAAGGTTACGGTTAACGACGCATACCAGCGTGTCGATGACAAATGGATGGAAGCCACCTATCAGGCCTTTCACAAGATTCTGGACGAAAGGCAGTGGAACAAATACCTGAAGTCCGGTGCTGCAAAGGATAAGAAATCCCGCGACAAGAGGGCTGAGAAGAGAAACCAGTAATATGAAAAGAGAAGATATAGACAAGATTCTTGCGGAGCTCCGGCAGCTCGAATGCAAGTCACAGAAGGATGTAGAGGATGCACGTGTCCGCTTCCTCGGAAAGAAAGGTTCCATTACGGCTCTCTTTGAAGAGTTCCGCGACGTGGACAAAGACCAGAAGAGGGAGTTCGGCCGTCCGCTCAACGAGCTCAAGCAGGCTGCCCAGGCCAGGATAGATGAGCTGAAGGACAGCGTGGCTGATGACGGCGGACAGGACGGTCCGAAGCAGGACCTTTCCATGCCGGGCGATTCCTTCGAACTTGGTTCCCGCCACCCGGTTTCCATCGTCCGTCAGGAAATTGTGGACATTTTCCGCAAGTTCGGTTACGACGTTGCCGAGGGTCCTGAGGTCGAAGACGACCACCACGTCTTCGAGGCACTCAACTTCCCTCCGAACCATCCTGCACGCGATATGCAGGATACCTTCTTCGTGTCTGCAGGCCATCCCAACCCGCTTCTTCTCAGGACGCACACGTCCAGCGTACAGGTGAGGTCGATGGAATCGATGAAGGTTCCCATCCGTGTCATCTGCCCCGGCCGCGTGTTCCGCAATGAGGCCATCAGCGCGCGTGCGCACTGCATATTCCACCAGGTGGAAGGGCTCTATGTCGACGAGAACGTGACCTTTGCCGACCTCAAGCAGGCCATCCTGCTTTTCGCCCGGGAGATGTTCGGCCCCGAGACAGAGATCCGCATGCGCCCGTCATACTTCCCGTTCACGGAGCCTTCGGCAGAAGTTGACGTGAGCTGCAACATCTGCCACGGCAAAGGATGCAACATCTGCAAGGGTACCGGCTGGCTCGAAATTCTCGGCTGCGGTATGGTGGATCCTAATGTGCTTGAGGCAAGCGGCATCGATTCCACGAAGTACAGCGGTTTCGCATTCGGAATGGGTCTTGAGCGTATAGCTATGCTCAAGTGGAGGGTCAATGACCTCCGCCATTATTTCGAGAACGATATGCGATTCCTCGAAGAATTCGGCACTGCAATTGAGGTATAGGGCAAAATATTCTTCAAAAAATTTGCAAAACAGATTTTTTGCCGTATATTTGCAGTCCCAATCGCGGAAATAGCTCAGTTGGTAGAGCGCAACCTTGCCAAGGTTGAGGTCGCGAGTCCGAGCCTCGTTTTCCGCTCCAAATGTCCAGCCGTCCGGCTGGACATTTTTTTGCGTGAAATTTTATCAACCCCCGCACTCCGTGTTTTCAAGCACAGTCTGTCCGTCGCGGACGTCGACGACTATCGCTGAGTCCTTGTGGATCTTGCCCTCAAGTATCTCGCGGGCAAGTCTGTTCACGAGCTCGCGCTGGATGAGCCTCTTGACAGGACGGGCACCGTACACCGGGTCGTAGCCATTTTCCACCATATCGTCCTCGAATGCGCCGGTGAACGAGAGTTCGACGTTGTCTTCGGAAAGTTTCCTGCGTAGGATTTCCATCTGGATGCGTACGATTTCGCGGATGTCATCCTTGCTCAGGGCATCGAATATCACTATCTCATCGATTCTGTTGAGGAATTCCGGACGCATGCGCAGGCGGAGCTCCTCCTCCTTCAAGTTGGATGTCATAATAAGGATGGTGTTCTTGAAGTCGACGGTGCGGCCCTTGTTGTCGGTAAGACGTCCGTCGTCAAGCACCTGGAGCAGGATGTTGAACACATCCGGGTGCGCCTTTTCGATCTCGTCAAGCAGGACTACGGAGTAAGGCTTGCGGCGTACCGCCTCGGTAAGCTGCCCGCCCTCGTCGTAGCCGACGTATCCAGGAGGCGCACCGATGAGACGGCTGACGGTATGGCTCTCCTGATATTCGCTCATATCGATTCGCGTCATCATCGTCTCATCGTTGAAGAGGAACTCGGCGAGAGCTTTTGCAAGCTCCGTCTTGCCCACGCCTGTGGTGCCGAGGAAGAGGAACGATCCTATCGGGCGGTGCTCGTTTGACAGGCCGGCGCGGCTGCGGCGTACCGCATCGGACACGGCCGTGATGGCTTTGTTCTGGCCCACGACGCGCTTGTGGAGGGCCTCCTCCATACGGAGAAGCTTCTCCTTCTCGCTTTCAAGCATCCTGTTGACGGGTATCCCAGTCCATCGTGCGACTATCTCTGCAATGTCTTCCGGAGTCACAGCCTCAGTGATGATAGGATTCTTGACCGCAGCCTGTTTCTTTCCAAGCTCTTCTATGCGTTTGAGAGTGTCGGCGAGCCTGCCGTAACGGATCTCGGCCACCTTTCCGTAGTTGCCGGCGCGCTCGGCTATCTCAGCTTCGCGTTTGTATTCCTCAGCCTTCTGGCGGAGGTCGTTCAGCTCGGTGACGATGCCTTTTTCTTCATTCCATCGCTTGTTGAGGGCCTCGCGCTCGGCTTTCGCCTTCGCCAGCTCCTCGTCAATGCGCTCGCTTTTCAGGCTCGCACCCTCGCGTTTGATCGCTTCTTTCTCAATCTCCAGCTGTCGGATGCGGCTGTTCAGTTCATCGATCGGCTCCGGCACGGAATTCATTTCGAGACGGAGCTTTGATGCGGCCTCGTCCACAAGGTCGATGGCCTTGTCGGGCAGGAATCGGTTGTTGATGTAGCGGTGGGAAAGATTGACCGCGGCAATCAGGGCGTCGTCTTCGATTGACACGCGATGATGGTTCTCGTATTTTTCTTTCAAGCCGCGCAGGATGGCGATGCTTTCCGCCGGCGACGGTTCATCCACCATAACCTTCTGGAAGCGGCGTTCCAACGCCTTGTCCTGTTCGAAGTATTTCTGATATTCGTCCAGCGTAGTTGAACCTATGGTGCGCAGTTCGCCGCGCGCCAGAGCAGGTTTCAGAATGTTCGATGCATCCATCGCCCCGGTACTCCGCCCTGCGCCCACGAGGGTGTGGATCTCATCTATGAAAAGGATTATGTCGCCTTCCGATTCCACCACTTCTTTCACCACGCCCTTCAGGCGCTCCTCGAATTCGCCCTGATATTTGGCGCCTGCGATGAGCGCGCCCATATCAAGGGAGAACACCTTGCGGTTTTTAAGGTTTTCCGGAACCTGGCCGTTTACTATCTTGGTTGCAATCCCCTCGGAAATGGCGGTCTTGCCCACGCCGGGCTCGCCTACGAGGATCGGGTTGTTCTTGGTTCTACGAGACAGAATCTGCAGAACCCTTCTTATCTCATCGTCCCTGCCTATGACGGGGTCGAGCTTGCCTTTTGCCGCAGCCTCATTGAGGTCTATGGCGTATTTGCTGAGGAATTCAAATTTCTGTTCCATAACGTATATATAAAAAAGTCGTCTGCCCGAAATCGGACAAACGACTGTAAGTCAAATTGTATTCCACTGACAAAATGTCAGCGTGCGGAGCGATTACTCAGCGTCCTCGGCTGTAGGAGCGTCCTGCTGGATAGGAGCGGTAGGGAATGCCGGCTGGGCGTTGTTGGTGGTGTTCTCAATCTTGTTGGTGACGTCCATATCGGCACCGTTGGTCCCCATTGTGAAGGAAGCTGCGATTGAGACAACCACGATGAATGCTACGAGGCCCCAGGTAATCTTCTCAAGAATGTCGGCTGTCTGGCGTACGCCGAAAGTCTGGTTGCCGGCAACGAAGTTGCTCGCAAGGCCTTCACCCTTGCCGTTCTGAAGCAATACCACGAGTACGAGGAGAATTGCTGCGATCACGATGAGAACGGTCAAAATTGTAAATACTGCGTTCATTTTTATCTATTTTTATTTATTTTCTCGATAAGGGCTGCAAAGTAAACACTTTTTTCCGGATATAACAAACTAAGTTTTGAATAAATAGCGATAGCTTCGTCAGGATATTCCTGCTCCAGATAGATTTTCGCAAGTGCTTCTGTGCAAAAATCTTCTGTGCCTCTGGCCTCCGGTTCCTGATAGTTTGCGCTGCCGGTTCCCCGCGCTATTTTCGCAAAGACGTTATCTTCGGTGTTGCGTACGGAATCATATTGGTTCTGTGTGAAGTAGTCGCCTCCGACCACAACCACCTGTCTCCTGGTTCCGTCCTCGGACGGGAGGAAAGCCTCTACGAGTTTCTGTGCGTTGACATCGGTGCAGTCAACCTGCCCTTTGTCGTTGGCAAGGTTCGAAAGGATCTTCCGTGAGCCGATGCGAAGCGCTGTGTCGGCAATCTGCGTCTCGGAGAGTGCGCCCATCGCGGACATTCTCTGGCAGAGTTCCATTCTGGCGGCACCGTACCAGGGGTACAGGCTGATCACTCCGGTCAGCTCTTCAAACGTGAGTTTGTGGATGTCGATAGGGTTTACCATTGTGCTACGGTTGCGTTGAAAATATCCTCGTTGATCTTTTCGATGATTTCCTGGCAGAGCGAACTCTCGACCGCATCCAGGAGAACATCAGAAGCAAAATCTGCGTATGCCGAGAAACTCTTGCCCTCGAAGTTGTCTTCAGGGTGTTTCTCGTTGGTGAAATCAACCTTGACGGTGACTGTCAGACGGTTCATCGCGGCCATCTCCTGCGCGGTGATGGCGGTGGCGGACACGTTATATCCGGTGATCTCTCCGGATATGTCAAGGTCGCCGTCGGTCTCAACCTGTTCAAGCCTGGTCATCTTGCGGAACTGGTCGCGCAGGGCTTCCGTTATGTCATTGGCAAGAGTCGGATTGACCTTTTGGGCGGTATATTCGAAATAGTTGATGGCAATGGTGTTGACGTCCGGCTGTATGGACGTGCCGGAGAACGAGTAGATGCCGCAGGATGAAACAGCGAGTGCGGAAGCTATGAAAAGGATCAGTTTTTTCATTTGCCGTTCAGTTTGCTGTCCTTGAGTTTGCGGTATATCGTCCTCTCGGAGATGCCGAGTTCCGCCGCGGCCTTCTTGATGTTGCCGGAGTGCTTTGCAAGGCATTTGGCGATGAGTTCGTCATTGGTTTTCCGGATTGACATAAGGTTCTGCTCCTCCGGTTCGCCCATCTGCTCCTCCGGTTCTTCCCGGCGGGAGTAATCCATTATCTGATGCTGGGCCGGGGCCGGTGCTTCTTCGCGGTTCCCGACGATGCGCTCCAGTCTGTCGACCCGCTGGCTGAGGTCGAAGATTGCCTTGATGAAGACCTGTTTGTCGGCTTCATTCATACCGCTTCCGGCACTTCCGGCGACAGCTGCAGGGAGGAGGGAGTCCTTCTCGTCCGGGAGGTATTTGCGTAGCGTCTCGGCATTGATCTCAATGCGCTCGGCACTTCTGGTGACCGGGGATGACTCGATGCCGGTGATGGCTTCGGCTATGTTCTTGAGTTGGCGGATGTTGCCCGGCCAGCGGTAGTTCGTGAGGATGTTGATTGCCTCGTGGGTGAGGCTGACCTTGCAGAGTCCGTTCTTCTCGGCGAAGTCCGTCGAGAACTTGCGGAAAAGCAGATAGACGTCGTCACGGTTGCGGTCACGAAGCGACGGCATCGAAATCTGGATGCCGGTCAGACGGTAGTAGAGGTCTTCGCGGAACTTGCCTGTGGCGACGGCGTAGGCGAGGTTGACATTGGTGGCCGCTATTATGCGTACGTCCGTCTTCTCGACCTTGGAGGACCCGACCTTGATGTATTCGCCGTTCTGCAGGACGCGGAGCAGGAGGGCCTGGGTGTCTTTAGGCAGTTCGCCGATTTCGTCAAGGAAGAGGGTGCCGCCGTCGGCCTCCTCGAAATAGCCCTTGCGTTCCCCGACAGCTCCCGTGAAAGCGCCCTTTTCGTGCCCGAAGAGCTCTGCGTTCACAGTGCCTTCCGGGATGCCTCCGCAGTTGACTGCGAGATACCTGCCGGTACGGCGTTTGCTGTATTGATGGATGATCTGCGGCAGGACTTCCTTGCCGACGCCGCTCTCGCCGGCGATGAGGACGGTGAGGTCTGTAGGTGCGACGGCGACGGCTGTCTCTATCGCCCGATTGAGCGAGGAATCGTTGCCTACGATGTCGAATTTATTTTTTATGCGTTGAAGGTCCTGTGCATCCATATTTTCGCAAAGTTAACAAAAAATTACATATCTTTGTGTCAAAGGAAATCTAATAATCCATAACCAATTATGAAGAAGATATTTACAACACTTGCGCTTTTTGCCATGGCCGCGGCTGTGTCCTTCGGCGCGTCCCGTGCCAAGCAGATGGCTATGGCGGAAAATCTGAAGATAAGCTGCAACCCCGAAGTCCTCGCTCTTGTGGGTGACAAGATCCCCGCCGATGTGACCATCTCCTTTCCTACCGGTTATTTTGCTCCGACCGCTGTCCTCACAGTCACTCCCGTCCTCGTTTACGAAGGCGGAGAGCTGGCACTCAAGTCAAAGATATATCAGGGCGAGAAAGTCAAGGACAACAATTGGGTCATTCCTGCCGACGGCGATACCGTAAAGGAAAGCTACCAATTTGCCTACAGACCGGGTATGGAGACGTCGCATCTCGAGCTCCGCATCACGGTGTTCTACGGCAAGAAGCGCATCGAGGTACCTGCAATCAAGGTTGCCGACGGACTCATCACAACTTCCAGGCTTGCCGACACCGACGGCTACTATTCGTTCAAGGCCGATGAATACCAGTCTGTGATTTCAAGCTCGACAGAGGGTCAGATACTTTATGACAAGAATTCTGCCAACGTCAAGACAAGCCAGCTGCGCTCTTCATCCATCAACGACCTCAAGGCCGCGCTTGCAGAGATTGCCAAGGATCCGCGTTATACGGTCAAGAACACCCAGATTGTGGCGTATGCTTCACCTGAGGGCGGCCAGGACTACAATGCGAAGCTTTCCGACAAGCGCGCATCCTCTGCGCAGAAGGCCTGGGACAAGATATCCAAGGACATTGATGTCGACGACATCCAGGTCAAGAGCATAGGACAGGACTGGGAAGGATTCCAGGAGGCCGTCCAGGAGTCCGACATCGTAGACAAGGACCTCATACTCCGCGTCCTTTCGATGTACAGCGATCCGGCTGTCCGTGAGCGCGAGATCCGCAACATGTCCCAGGTTTTCTCCGAAATCAACGACAAGGTTTTCCCTGAGCTCCGCCGTGCCCGCTTCATCGCCGACGTCGATTACCGGAACTTCTCTGACGAGGAGCTTGAGGAGCTTTCGCAGAAGGCCATCAATATGCTTGATGAAGAAGGACTTCTCCGTGTTGCTGCAAATTCCACCAGCAAGGCGCGCAAGGAAGAACTGTATAATCGCGCCGTCAAGTATTTCGGTTCCGACAGGGCAAGCTTCAACCTTGCGGCTCTCGCTCTTGATGACAACAATCCCGATTCGGCGCTTTCGTATCTTGACGGAATCAAGAAGCCGGATGCCGACGTTATCAATGCAAAGGGCGTCTGCGCTCTCCAGAAGGGCAATCTTGACGAGGCGGCCAGACTTTTCAAGCAGTCGGGCACAAATGAGGCGAATGCAAATCTCGGTACCGTCAACATCCTTCAGGGTGATTATGAGGCTGCCGCCAGGAACCTTGCCGGGACCGGCACATCCAATGAGGCTGTGGCATACCTTCTGACCGGGCAGAATGCTAAGGCGTCTTCGGCTGTCACCGGAGATGATGCCCGTGCTGACTATATACGTGCGCTTGCGTCTGCGCGCGCCGGCAACGCTGCTGACGCGAAGAACTATATCACGTCTGCCGCCGCCAAGGACCCTTCTTTCGAGACCAGGGCAGCCAAGGACATCGAGCTTTCAAAGGTGCTTTAGTCCCTTTTTAATCATTCCTTAGTCCCGCAGAGTTTTTGATAATTGATATTTTTTAACTATTTTTGCAGCCCCAAATTTTTGGGGCTTTTATAATTTATTTATTAACAACCATTTATGCCAACAATTCAACAATTGGTTCGCAAAGGACGCGAGGCTGCTGAAACAACCAGCAAGTCCCGTGCGTTGGATGCATGTCCTCAGAAGCGTGGCGTATGCCTTAGAGTTTACACAACGACTCCTAAGAAACCTAACTCAGCAATGCGTAAGGTTGCCCGTGTACGTCTCACAAACAGCAAAGAGGTCAATGCCTACATCCCTGGCGAGGGCCACAACCTCCAGGAGCACCCAATCCTGCTTGTCCGCGGTGGTCGTGTGAAGGACCTTCCGGGTGTACGGTACCACATCCTTAGGGGCGCTTTGGATACCGCTGGCGTGGAAGGACGTACTCAGTCACGTTCCCTCTATGGTGCCAAGAGGCCGAAG
>JAZLGQ010000053.1:0-6468 GCA_045616385.1 Candidatus Cryptobacteroides sp. | reverse complement strand
TTATGAGATTCTTGAGCTCGGCGGATAATTCGTCGTATCGTTCCTTTGAAAGGTATTCCATACTGCATTTCTGTTATACAAATATGCGAAATTTTTCGGCAATCGGCCAGAACTTGCCAAAACCATCTCAAGGGCAATTATAATTTCCGCCCGGGAAAACCCACGGTCGCAGGAGTAGTCAATGTGCCGCCCTGGGTGGTGATGCTCCGAAATAAAACTATACGTGCCTCACCGGAGGCTTACTTTTTGATTGTCCCCGTTTCATCAGAATTCAAGTGTCCCGAAGAATTCGGGGCGATGGAAGTCAGGCTTTCCGGTCTCAATCGGGCTCCAGCTGGCGAAGTGCTTGTGAGCGGTGAGGTTGCCGCATTTGTAGAAATTGGCACCGGCCGAATGGGGCAGCGCGCTGCCGTCAAGGCCCAGCAGGTCGAATGGAATCAGCGCACAGACGCGCCATTTGTATGGACCGCCTTCCAGGTCATAAGCCTTGTGCTCGAGCGAACTGCGTCGGATTATGCGTGCGACATCGGAGAGGGGGAGTACCCGTCGCCCTTCGCGGCCGGTGCCGCAGGCCATCAGGATGCTGCCGATGCAGGTGATCTCCACGTTGTAATATGCATTCCCGTCGGGCGAGAGGAACAGTTCGACGCAGCTGTCCTCCCAGCTGTTGCCGTTGTCTTCAAGATAACTTGCGCGAAGGTCGAGGCCTTCCACTTCGAATGAGACGGCCAGGTGGGTGCGGCTGCGTGCGATGCGGAAGGTGCAGGCGGGCACATAAGGGAATGCATCCGGCCAGTTGATGCAGCCGATCGTGTTCAGAGGGCAGCTTGCTTCAAGAGCGGCGTTGAAATCGTCACCGGACATTTTTTCAAGCGCCTCAATCAGTGGGACGTGGATTATTTTTTTCATTGTTTCGTAAAATTAGATATTTTTTCTCGCTTTTTGCTACATTTGCAAGTTACACTACGAGGTAGTGTGCGTTAAATTTCAACACAAATGAAAGTAGTTATCAGAAATAGTGCGCTGGAGGCCTCAGTCTGGGCCGCGCATTATATCGCAGCGAAAATCAACGAAAAGGCTGCCAGGACATCAGAACCGTTCGTGATCGGACTTTGCACAGGATCTACACCTATCGAGACTTATGCGGAACTCGCCAAGCTCGTGAAGGCTGGAAAGGTTTCCTTCAAGAACGTCATCTCATTCAATATGGACGAGTATGTAGGACTCCCAGAATCGCATCCGGAAAGCTATCACTCTTTCATGCACAAGTACCTCTTCGACAACATCGACGAGCCGAAGGAGAATATCCATATCCTCAATGGCAACGCAAAGGATCTCGACGCAGAGTGCGCGGCATACGAGCAGGCCATCAAGGCCGCCGGCGGCTTCGACCTCTTCCTCGGCGGCATAGGTGAGGACGGACATATCGCTTTCAACGAGCCATATTCATCCCTGAACTCCCGCACACGCGTCGTTGACCTTACCACCGACACCCGCATTGTGAACTCACGCTTCTTCGACGGCGATATGAACAAGGTGCCCGCACAGGCCCTTTCGGTCGGTGTGGCAACCGTGACCGACGCAAAGGAGGTCATTCTTCTTGTAATGGGACCAAAGAAGGCACGCGCCCTCAAGGATTGTGTGGAAGGTCCTTGCAGCCACAAGTGCACCGCCTCCGCTCTCCAGCTCCACGAGAATGCGTGGATTGCCTGCGACGAGGCCGCGGTCGGTGAGCTTATGGTCAACACCTACCGCTACTTCAAAGACCTCTATTAATTGAAGGTAGAAGGCAACAGACTGCTAATCACTGAGATTGTTCTCTTGGTTCTGCTGACTCTGCTGAACATTGTCTATAATGTATGCAGCAAGAGTTACAATTTCTTTGCGGCTTCCGACTGGAAGGAAATTGTCACGTACCCCGACGATCTTGACAAGATAGTGCTGGCGGATCCGTTCAGTATTGAAATTCAGGAAAAAGAGGCGCCGGAACCAAAGCCGGCGCCTTCTCATAAAGCCGCTCCCGCCAAGGCTCCTGCGTCAATGATAGAGCCCCCGCAGTTTCAGGGCCGGGATTACGCGACCTTCGGCGAATGGATAGCCGAGCGCGTCGAATATCCCGACGAGGCGGCCGACAACAATCTTTTCGGTGTGGTACACGTAAGTTTTGTCGTGGAAAAGGACGGCAGCCTGTCGGACATCAAAATTGCCAGAAGCATAGACCCTCTTCTGGACAACGAGGCGTTGCGCGTCGTTGCGATGTCACCAAAGTGGACTCCGGCCAGGGCCGCCGGCAATCCTGTAAGTGTCCGCCTGACTTTCTCGGTTGACTTCAGTCTGGAAGAATTTACAGACTGAAATCAGGGAAAGACTTGGCCACGCAGTCTTCATCATCAATGACAACCGGTCCGTCCGCCCCAAGCGAAGCGACTTTGAGAGCCATCACCATCCTGTGGTCGTGGCGCGATGTGTAATTCCCTCCCTTGAGCAGGTGGCCGCTGACGAGTCGGCTGCCCAGCGTCTCGCCGCAAATGTCAAGGACGTCACCGTCGATGGCTGCTTCCACCCCCATCTGTGTGAGCATCGCCAGCACGGCCTTGGCCCGGTCTGACTCCTTTCCTGCAAGACGCCCCACTCCCGCGATATGACTTTCCCCGGCGCAGAACGCGGCCAGCACGGACACGATGGGGAAGAGGTCGGGCGCGTGGTTGAGGTCGGCGTCAAAGGCCTCCAGGGGGGCTTTGCGTACGCATACGGTGTCATCTTCCAGCTGTGATACTACCGCCCCGGCTTCCACGAGAATGTCGATGATTTCGAGGTCGGCCTGCAGGGATCCTGTATCCAGACCAACTATTTCGGCAGAGCCGAATACGGCGCCGGCCACAAGATAGTTCGCCGCTGCACTCCAGTCCCCTTCGATGCTGAAATCGGCCGCACGGTATTTCTGTCCGCCGCGAACCTTGAAATTGATGCCGGAACAGTAGGTCCAGTCCTGCTGCTCAAGCATTTCGGCATCGCCCTCCATCTCGCTGCGCGTCTGGATGCCGAAATGACGCAGAACGTCAAGCGTGATGTACATATAAGGGATGCTCTTCGGCTCGTTGACATAGACGAATGAATCCTTGCTGCACAGCGGCAGGGCCATCAGCAGGCCCGAAATGAGCTGGGAACCGCCCTTTCCTGAAATGTCGGCGTTGCCCGGAATGAGGCTGCCTTTCACCCTCAGAGGCACGCGGTCCGCAGACAGGAGGACGCCAAAAGCAGCCATTATGGCACCGGCCTCTTCGAGCGGGCGCTTGAGAAGCGTGCCTTCCCCCTCTATTTCCACCGGACCTTCGTTTACAGCTGCGAGGATAGGGATCATCAGGCGGGTGAGAAGGCCTGACTCCCCGGTATGCAGGGTTTCAAGATGAAGCTTTCCCGATATGGGGCCGACGCCCTTGACGGACAGGATGTCACCCTGTCGCCCGACGCTGGCGCCGAGGGCTTCCGCTACCTTGATGGCAGCCTCCGAATCGGCGCACGGCGTGTAGCCGGACAGACGCGAAGTGCCTTCTGCAAGTGCTGCAGCGATGATGGCGCGCTGTGCGAAACTCTTTGATGCCGGCATTCTTAGACCGCTGCGGAAGAATGCCTTGTGCGGGCCATATACCGCTTCGCTGATTTCTGCCAACGGCCATTGGCCCTCCGCCACGGCGTCTTCTTCAGAAAGGGCCGCGTATGTAAACGGTGCTCCGCGCTTGAGGCAGCCGATGCGGGTATCGCGACCGGCCTTGCCCATTCCGAAGGCTATGAGCCTGCCTTGGAGAGAATCGACTGATTCCAGCACTATCGAGTAGAGGGCCTCAATGCGCCTGGCGTCTTCGGCAGTGTTGCATTTGGTGACAATCTTGGCTATCTCGGCTCCGTAACGGAAGCAGCGTGCAAGTGCCATCTGTAGAACTTCGTCCTCCGGAGTGCCCTCGAAATCGTGGAAGGAGCGGATGAGTTCGGTGCCGCATTCCCTGCATAATTTCTGAATGTAACGGCTCTTGCCCGCAGGCGCTTCTATCTCAAGGTCGGCGAAGCGCGCTCCCGCTTCGATGGCGACGGCCAGCCTGTCAGCGTTGCCTCGGCAGGTGGCTATGAGCGGTGTGTCGCTTTCACTGAAAAGCTCACGTACCTCGTCATCCTCCAGATCGCAGAGGTCGAGTCGGATTTCGGCCATCTCCACCTGCGGGTTGTCGAGAATCTCAAGGATTTCCCGGTACGTCTTGTTCTGGATGCTTACGCAGATCATATCTTCTTCACGGCAACCTTGCCGATGTCTTCGATGAATACGAAGCTCAATTTGCCGTCCTTGTTCTTCTTGTCCTGCTCGATTGCGGCCTGAAGTTCCGCTTCAGAATATGGACACACGGTCTGAAGACCGCAATAGCGGAAATCTTCGCGCAGCTTTTCGGCCAAACCGGCTGCCGCGATGCCTTTTTCCTCCGACTTCTCGGCGGCCTTGATGATGCCCATCGCAACAGCCTTGCCGTGAGAGATGGTGCCCTTTGAACACCATTCTATTGCGTGTGCATAGGTGTGGCCCAGATTGAGTACGCGGCGTCCGCCCTTTTCGTCGGGGTCTTTCTTGACTATTTTCTTCTTAACCTTTCCGGCGGCCTTGATGAGCGGAGACATAAGCGCCTCGTCATAAGCCGTGCTCAGTGCGCTGACCGCGTTGCGGTAGTTGTTGTCCTTGTTGCAGATGATGAAGGTCTTGAGCATCTCGGCCGCGCCTTCAAGGAACTGTTCTTCAGGAAGGGTTTCAAGGGGCTTCGGAGTGATGTGTACGAATTCCGGCTGTCGGATGACCCCGAGCATATTCTTGAAGCCGTCCAGGTTGACTCCGGTCTTGCCGCCTATGGCAGCGTCCACCTGGGCAAGCAGGGTTGTCGGGATGTTGGCGTACCGGATGCCTCTCTTGTAGATACTGGCGGCAAAGCCTGCGATGTCGGTGGTTGTGCCGCCGCCCACGGCCAGCAGCAGGGCGCCCTTGTCGGCCTTCTGCTCAAGGAGCCAGCGGCAGATGTCCATCACGGTGTCCATAGTCTTGTGTTCCTCATCGGCTGTGATGGCGAAGGAAGGGTATTTCCCCAACTTCAGGGCATACTGTTCGACATTGCGGTCGTAGACCATATAGATGTGCTTGTACTTGAAAAGAGAGAACTTCAAAGTATCCATATCGGCAAGTATTGTTTGGAATGCTAAGTTACGGCAAAAATTTGATTAATCGCGTTTTTTCAATACCTTTGCATTCCACGTTCGGCGTCGCCGACCACTTGCCCGAGTGGCGGAATGGTAGACGCGATGGACTCAAAATCCATTGTCCCTTAAAGACGTGCCGGTTCGATCCCGGCCTCGGGCACAAGAAAAGCAAACCGCGAGGTTTGCTTTTTTTTGGTACACTAATGTGTGATCAGAGGTCTATTGACATTATGTAATCGTTCATAAAGAAACCTCGTCCGATAGGAAAATCCCCTGTCCTGGCCTTCTTCATTCCCAGGTGCTCATAAAAGCTTACCGCCTTGTTGCTCCTGTTAACGTTGAGCTCAATCCTGACGGGGGCGTTTGCAAACTGCTTCACGCATTCAACAACCTTATGGAAAAGGCTCTGTCCCAAGCCTGTTCCCTGACATTCCGGCATAACATACAGTTTGTCCAGATGGAACAAATCCGCCCCGTCCTCCTGATGCCCTTCAAAGTGGAACGACGCATATCCTTTCTCGTCCTCGATGAAAAATAGATGACCGCGGGAGGCCATCTGGTCCAACAGGCTTGCTTCAGAATACATCCAATCCATCATATATTCCATCTGCGCAGGGGAAAGAATTTCCCTGTAAGTCTGACGGAAAACGACTACAGCCATCTGGCGGATGGCGGGAATATCGTCTGTTGTCGCTTTTCTGATCATAGGACAAAAATACAAAAGTTTACCGATGTAATATGCACTTCCAGATTTTTGTACTAACTCAGTGCGAATTTATGCATATGTAATTTAATTGAACCCAAAAAATGAATCAACGCCACAGGCAAGGTCTTCACGGCCACCATCGGTCAGGGCCTCACCAAGACCACCATCACCAGTGATTTCAAAGTGAACTGGCTGCTGAACGATGAAGTAAGCATCAACGAAGTAAAATATACCGCGACACCCGATGCAAGCGATCCCACAAAAGCCACACTCGCTACGACGGAAACTGCTCCTGGTAAACTCGATGGCAAATACAAGGCTCTCTACCCCTATTCACTTATTGTTCCGGCAGAAGTGTTGAGAACACGACATCCATAATGCCACGTGAGTTGTTCGAGGAACGTCTTCGTCTCAGCAATCCACAAAAGTTCAGTTGGGAATTGATTCCCTGTGCGTCCGCCACGTTTGATGACATAGATACGAAGACACTCGTGGATGCCACCAACGAAGGAATTGCCAAAGGCAGAATTCCA
>JAZLGQ010000052.1:0-2209 GCA_045616385.1 Candidatus Cryptobacteroides sp. | reverse complement strand
CAAGTCTTGCCGTTGTTTTCATGTGCATTCAATATCTACTTCTACAAATATAATGAATAATGCTGACACAAAACTCAGCCGCCGGACACAAATTCACAAGGAAAGTGTCCGGCGGCTGGAATGGACGGTGCGGAAGACTACATCATTCCGCCTGCGGGCATTGCGGGAGCGGCTGCTGCGGGTTCGGGAATGTCGACGATGCCGCATTCCGTGGTGAGGAACATTCCGGCTACTGATGCCGCGTTCTCGAGCGCTACGCGTGCAACTTTGGTGGGGTCGATGACGCCGGCTTCGTACATCTTGACGTATTCTCCGGTGCGTGCATTATAGCCGAAGTCACCCTTGCCTTCCTTGATTTTCTGGATGATGACGCTTCCGTCCACTCCGGCATTCTGTGCAATCTGGCGTAGGGGCTCCTCGATAGCCTTGGCAACGATGCGGATACCTGTGGTCTCGTCGTCATTGTCTCCCTTTGTTTTGTCGAGAGCATTGATGGCGCGTATATAAGCTACACCGCCACCGGGCAGATAACCCTCCTCCACTGCTGCGCGCGTTGCGTTGAGAGCATCTTCCACGCGGTCTTTCTTCTCTTTCATTTCGACCTCTGTGGTTGCACCCACATAAAGGACTGCTACGCCGCCTGCGAGTTTGCCGAGGCGCTCCTTGAGTTTCTCCTTGTCATAGTCGGAAGTGCTCACCTCAATCTGCTTGCGGATGGCATCGGCCCTTGCTGCAATCTCCTCCTTTGAACCTGCACCGCCTACGATAGTGGTGTTCTCCTTGGTAATGGTGACTTTCTCGGCTTTTCCGAGGAGGTCAAGTGTGGCATTCTCGAGGGTGAAACCGCGCTCCTCGGAGATAACCTGTCCTCCGGTGAGGATGGCGATGTCCTGAAGCATTTCCTTGCGGCGGTCGCCGAATCCGGGAGCCTTGACGGCTGCGATCTTGAGCGTGCCGCGGAGTTTGTTGACAACGAGAGTGGTAAGGGCTTCGCCGTCAACGTCTTCGGCGATGATGAGGAGCTCCCTTCCTTCACGGGCGATGGGCTCGAGAACGGGCATAAGATCCTTCATTGTGCTTATCTTCTTGTCGGTGATGAGTACTGCGGGGTTGCTGAGCTCGGCTTCCATCTTGTCGCCGTTTGTCATAAAATAAGGTGAGATGTATCCGCGGTCGAACTGCATTCCTTCGACAACCTTCACTTCCGTGTCGGTTCCCTTTGCCTCTTCGACTGTGATTACACCGTCCTTGCCGACCTTCGCCATTGCATCGGCGATGAGCTTTCCGATATAGCTGTCATTGTTGGCGCTGACGGTTCCGACCTGCTCGATTTTTGAGTAGTCGTCGCCGACTGCCTGGCTGTGCTTCTTAAGATCTTCCACCACGGCGGCGACGGCCTTGTCGATACCGCGCTTGAGATCCATCGGATTCGCACCTGCGGTAACATTCTTCACGCCCACATTGATGATGGCCTGTGCCAGCACTGTCGCAGTAGTGGTGCCGTCACCGGCCTGCTCGTTGGTCTTGGGAGCCACTTCCTTGACCATCTGGGCACCCATATTCTCGAATTTGTCCTCCAGTTCGATTTCCTTGGCGACAGTTACACCGTCCTTTGTGACCTGGGGGGCACCGAACTTCTTGTCAATAATCACGTTGCGTCCCTTGGGACCGAGAGTTACCTTGACTGCGTTTGCGAGAGCGTCTGCTCCGTCTTTCATTTTGGCGCGGACATCCACGTCGAATTTTATCTCTTTTGCCATAGTATCTTGAAAAATTAAAGTATTGCCAGAATATCAGACTGTTTTACGATGAGGTATTTCTTGTCATCGACGGTAACCTCCGTGCCCGCATATTTGCCGTAGAGAACGCTGTCTCCCACCTTAACCTCCATAGGCTCGTCCTTTTTGCCTGGGCCTGCCGCTACGATTGTTCCCTGCTGGGGTTTCTCTTTTGCTGTGTCGGGGATGTAAATTCCGGATGCTGTCTTGGTCTCGGCCTCCTTGGGCTCGATGACCACTCTGTCTGCCAATGGTCTGATCATATCGATGATGTTTTTAGATTTTGTTTGTCTGTCATACCCGTATTGTCGTCGGGTCGACATATCAGGAATCAATGTCTGTGCCACTGACAAATTGTCACACATACATATTTATGTGCGTGCAATATGTGCATGTACGCGCACGCGCGCGTTGAGGGGGTCAGGAGAGGG
>JAZLGQ010000051.1:0-28583 GCA_045616385.1 Candidatus Cryptobacteroides sp. | reverse complement strand
GCTGTCTCAGCAATGATGAGCTGCATCTCAGGAGCGCGCATGAAGATATGGTCTGCGTTTTCATCAGGAGTTACTTCCCATTTGCCGTCTTTAAGTTCAGCTTTACCGAAGAGGAACTTATACTGCTGATAGCCCTTGGTCTTGCCGTCGGCAAGAACTTCGTATGCCCACCAGTTGGCGCGGCTGTCGTCTTCGCCTATCATATTGTAGAGCCACTCTGAGCAGCATTTTCTTGCGGTATCGCCATAGCCGCCAAATCTCCAGTCCATATGGGCAAGGAACTGAGGGTTGGTTGTGCCCTGGTCCTTGATAATCTGTGCGCCCCAGAGAACGCTCTTGTCAGTTGCGTCGTTGTAATGGAATGTGTCATCGAAAGCGAAGGAGCCGCCCTTGACAGCGATTACAGCTGCATCGTGAGCCGTCTGATAGTCACCCATATAGAGTGCGATGCGGGCCTTGAGGCCGTTGGCAACGTACTTGTCGATGTGTGAGCAGTGCTGCTGTGGGAGGTCTGCAAGGAGGGCGATCGCATTGTTGATGTCGCTCATAGCCTGTGCGAAGACGTCCTTGTTGGTTGCACGTGGCTGTCCCTGGGTGCCGGCTACGGTAGGCTCGGTATAGAGAGGAACGCTGAGCCTGTCTTCGTGGCCGATGTAGCTGCGTGCGAAGATCATTGCGCAGTAAGCCTCTGCATATGCGCGTAGGGCGTATGCATTACCCATAATGTAATTCACATCCTCAGAAGCGCCTTCCATTGTCTCTTCGGCGGCAAGGATATAGTTCACGTTTGAAATGAGGGTATAGTAGTAGTTCCAGGCATCGTAGGATCTCCAGGTTGTGGAGTTCCAGCGGCTCTTGACATTGTAGTTGTAGTCATACCAGAACCAGCCGCTGCCCTGGGCGGCCATTACCATATCTTCACCCATAAGGTCTGCCATCAGGTTGTATGACTGAGGGCCGAAGCACTGGTGATAGTTTCCGGTTGTGGTTTCACCCCACTGCCAGAAGAATCGGATAGTGCCGTTGAGAGCCATATAGCCACCGTCGGTGGTGTTCATCATAGTGTCTCCGGAAACCGCGTCAGAAGGAGCGGTCTCAAGGAAATCTTTATTGCAGGAAGCGAATGAGAGGGCAACGACTGCCATCAAAACATATAATATCTTTTTCATGTTCTTTTCCTCCAAAAATTAGAAATTGATGTCAACACCGAAGGAGATGGTTCTGGTCGGAGTGTATGACCAGTTGGTGCCGCCGGTGATGTTGTACTGAGGGTTGAAACCGTTGAGTTTGCTGAACATTGCGAGGTTGTCGGCCACACCGAAGATACGGAGAGACCGGATGCCTGCCGCCTTTGTCCATTTCTGAGGGAGAGTGTATCCGAGCTGGATGGACTTGATGGCGAAATATGAAGCGTCAACGAGCCATCTGTCTGCGCTGATGTTGGTTGAACCGATTTCGATCCTAGGGACGTCGGTGACGTCGCCCGGCTTCTGCCAGCGACGGAGAGCGTGCTTGCTCCAGGTGTCGCCTGCGTAAGAAACCTCCATTGCGCTTGCATATACTGAATCGTAAACCTTGCCGCCTACGGAGAATGTGGTGAGGAAGCTGAAGTCAACGGGACCGAGCTGGAAGTCAGAACCGAATGAGCCCTGGATCTTAGGCTCGCGGCTGCCGAGGTAATACTTGCTGTTGGTAGCCTGTGAGGTGCTGCTGGTGATGTATTCGGTACCTTCCTTCATATTGCCGTTATCATCCTTCTCATATGCCCAGTAGAGCATCTGGCCGTTTGCAGGGTCAACACCTGCAGCCTTCGGCAAATAGTATGTGTAGATAGGCATACCGACCTTGATTACATAACTGCCGGAAGTGATGGTGTCGTCGCTTGTGAGAGCGAGAACCTTGTTGCGGTTGAGATATCCCATAAGGGTTGAGCTTGCACGGAAGTTCTCCTTGTTGAGCCAGTTGAGCCTGATGGTAGCCTCGAAACCCTGGTTCTCCATAGAACCGACGTTTGAGTTGTAGCCGGTGAAGCCGGTAGATGCTGCCATAGGGAATGAAAGGAGCATATCGGTGGTCTTCGAGTTGTAGTACTCGAGGGTGAGGTTGAGGAATTTGTGGAAGAAGGTTCCTTCGATACCTGCATTCCAGCTGCCCTTCTTCTCCCAGGAGACTGATGGATTGGCGAGTGAAGAAACGACTGCGCCCGGGTTGCTGGCGTTAGGGTAGGTCAGATCGTAGAATGACTGCCAGGCGTAGTATGTTCCGAGCTCGTCGTTACCGAGCTGGCCATAAGAAAGACGGAGGGTCATATTGTCAATCCAGGAAGCCTTCATCCAAGGCTCTTCGGAGATGCGCCAGGATGCGCCGGCCGACCAGAACTGGCCCCAGCGGTAATCCTTGTTGAAGCGTGAAGAACCATCGGTACGCCAGGTAGCCTCGATGTAGTACTTGTCTGCGAAGTCAGCGGCAAGACGTCCGAAGAAGGACTCCATACGGTAGTTGTCCGAGTATGAGTTGTTGCCTGTGACGTTGGTTGCAGGAGCGAGCTCGGAGATACCGGGATAGATACCGGTGCGCTCGGCGTAAAGATACTTGTAATTGTATGAGTATGACTCGTGTCCGGCCTGTGCAAGGATGTGGAACTGATTGAACTTGCGGTCGTACCTGAGAATCTGGTTCCAGGTCCAGGACATTGTGCGGGTTGCATATTTGTCAACTTCACCGCCCACAGAAGCGCCGTCGCCGTGGACCGGGTTGTAATAAGAAGTGATATAGCGGTTGCTGATATCGGCACCGAAGTTGGTCGTGAGGCTGAGTCCGCGGAGGGCTCCCATAACGTCCTTGTCGCCGCCGAGGGTTGCATATGCGCGGACACCGGTGTTGTCGCGGAGAGTCTCGTACATATTGTCATAGAGGTCGCCGACTGCATTGAATTTGGATGCCTTTGGACGCTGACCTATCTCATTGCCATAGTCGAAGAGCTTGTTTCCGCTTTCATCGAGAACAGTGGTTCCGGTAAGATCTTTGAGGTATACAGGATAGATAGGGGCCATAAACTGAGCGGTATACCAGGCATTGCCGGTCTGGGTGTCTGAATACTGTGAGCTGTTCTGATTGGTGTA
This sequence comes from Candidatus Cryptobacteroides sp., assembly GCA_045616385.1. Classification (GTDB taxonomy): domain Bacteria; phylum Bacteroidota; class Bacteroidia; order Bacteroidales; family UBA932; genus Cryptobacteroides. The sequence goes on along the minus strand of JAZLGQ010000051.1, from coordinate 25,461 downwards.
TGAGTAGTTGGCACTTGCGCCGAGAGTGAACCAGTCGGTAACGTTGTGGTCAACGTTTGCGCGTACTGAATAGCGCTTGAACATAGTGGTTACGAGAACGCCCTTGTCGTCGAGATAGCCGAATGAGAAGGCGTACTTGGTCCTGTCGTTGCCTCCGTTTACACCGACCTGGTATTCCTGACGGATCGCGTTCTTGTTGGTGAGAGCGTCCATCCAGTTTTCGTTCCAAACCGGTTTGGCGCCTGCGACAAGCTTGCCGGTGGACGGGTCGATGACCTCTGACCAGTCAAGTCCCTTATATGGGTTGTAAGCCTCGCCGCCGAGCTGTGCGCCAAGACCTGCAGATGCGGCCTTTGCAGCGCCGTCCCAAGAGTATCCTCCATTGAAATAGTAGTTGTTGCGGAGGGCTTCCCAGGTGAGTTCGGTGAATTCGTCCATATTGACCATATCATAGTCCTTGAGAGAACGTGACTGGAAACCGACGGTAGCCTTGAGGTTGACGTTTGCACGACCTTCGGAACCGCGCTTGGTGGTAATCATAACGACACCGTTTGCCGCGCGTGAACCATAGAGGGCAGATGCAGACGCATCCTTGAGGACTGTGAGACTCTCGATATCGTTAGGGTTGATTGAACTGAGAGCACCATCGAACGGAATGCCGTCAACTACGTAAAGAGGAGATGATGAAGCGTTGATTGAACCGGTACCGCGGATCTGAATCGAAGCGCCTTCACCAGGCTGACCGGAACCGGAAGTTGTGGTGACACCTGATACAAGACCTTCGATGGCCTTGGATACGTTGGAAACGGTACGTTTCTGGAGACTCTCGCTCTTGACTGTACCGGCGGAACCGGTGAAGGAAGACTTCTTCGCCGTACCATAGGCGACGACGATGGTCTCATTGAGCATTTCTACGTCAGGCTCAAGAGAAACGTTGATGACAGCGCGTCCATTGACAGCAACCTCACGGTCCTTGTAACCGATTGTGGTGAATCCCAATGTCGCATCAGGAGAAACAACGACGCTGTAGTTACCGTCGTTGTCAGCAACCACACCTTGTGGTGTGCCCTTGACGAGGATAGCTGCTCCTGACAGAGGCTCCCCGGTAGAGCTGTCGGTAACCACACCCGTTACGGTGATGTTCTGGCCATAAGCCAGACCACACACGAGTGCTGCTGCCGCAACTAAAAGCATTTTGAATTTCTTCATAAGTTGGAAATTAATTAAACAATGAATATTTTAACTACTAAACTTAACTAAACTAAGCACTGATAAATGAGCCTTTATCAGTGCGGTGAAAAACTTTATTATATTATATGGTATACGCGTACATTCGGGTCAGTACTGCCGAGCAGTCTGGCTCAAGCCAGCGGTTTGAGATTTCAAACTGGGCGAAATCGGGCAGTGTCAGTATTGACAAATGGGTAATTGAGTCTGTGTCGGGAACCGTCCCGGTGGAGAAAAGACGGCTGGGAAGGCTGATTCGAAAGATGAAACGGGACGATCTTCTGGTCTGTACGGAGATATCCAGATTGGGAAGGAGCGTCCTGATGATAATGTCAGTGCTCAATGAGTGCGCAACAGGCGGGATCAGCATACATACCATCAAGGATAATTTCAATCTAAGCAACGACCTGAATTCCAAGATTATCGCCTTCGCCTTTGCACTTGCTGCAGAAATCGAAAGGAATCTTATCTCTCAGCGGACAAAAGAGGCCCTTGCCGACAAGAAGGCGTCGGGAGTGGTTCTGGGCAGGCCGAAGGGCAGCAGCAAGAAGAGATCAAGGGTCCTCTGCGAAATGGATTGCATCAACCATCTTCGGGCGGGCGGCACGCCGCTGGCCGCGATAGCCAGACAATACGGAATTCACCGGAATACGTTATCGAATTATCTCAAAGAGTATAAGTGATATAGCCGATATTAAACTTTTTTAGAAATTTTTTCAATTACAATTTATCGCAAATCCGGGGAAGAAAGTTACAATTCGAAATAAATATTTTGATTTTGAATACAAATTAATTTGCTTAAAAAGGTAAAAAACGCTTCTGGTGTTATTATAGGGCGTTTTTGATGAATTTGTTTTTCTCGTAAAAAAACGCGACCTTGCGGGCCATTGCCCGAAATAAGGCTCGTTTTATAGTGCGGTTATTAGTATTAGTAGTAATAATATTTATTGTTTAATTAATTCCCAACTTATGAAGAAATTCAAAATGCTTTTAGTAGCAATGGCCACTCTCGTGTGTGGTCTGGCTTATGGCCAGAACATCACTGTAACTGGTCATGTGACAGATGCTTCCACGGGGGAACCTCTGTCAGGAGCAGCCATTCTCGTAAAGGGTACCCCTGATGGAGTGGTTGCTGACTTCGATGGTAATTACAGCATCGTTGTCTCTCCTGATGCAACTTTGGGCTTCACCACCATCGGCTTTAAAGATGCTGAGGTTGCCGTCAATGGACGCGCTGTCATCAACGTTGCTCTCGAACCTGATGCTGAAATGCTTCAGGAAACTATCGTTGTCGCATTCGGTACCACCACAAAGGAGGCGTTCACCGGTTCGGCAAAGGTTCTTGACGAGGAAGCTCTTGCTCTCTCTCAGGTAACCAACGTCACCAGCGCCCTCGCCGGCCAGGTTGCCGGTGTGCAGCTCGTTTCTGCAAACGGTGCTCCTGGTTCCAACCCGACAATCCGTATCCGCGGTATCAGCTCCATCAACGCGGGCAACAGCCCTCTTATCGTTGTTGATGGCGTTCCATACGATGGCGATATGAACAACATCGCTCCATCCGACATTGAGAATATGACCGTCCTCAAGGATGCAGCCTCCAACGCATTGTACGGTGCACGTGGCGCCAACGGTGTTATCATGATCACCACCAAGAATGCGAAGAAGGGCCAGGCAATCGTAACTTTGGATGCCAAGGTCGGTGTCAACACCAACGCTCTCCAGAAATACAATGTACTCACTGATCCTAGGGCTTACTACGAGCAGCACTACAAGGCATTGTACAACTACTACACTGCAAGTGACGGCCTCGGCCTGAGCGATGCAGCCGCTTACATTATGGCAAACGGCAACATCAACAACGCAGAAAACGGCGGTCTCGGTTATTCTATCTTCAACGTTCCTTCAGGCCAGATGCTCATCGGCCGCAACGGCAAGGTCAATCCGTCCGCTACTCTCGGCAATGTTGTCGGCAATTTCTACGTAGCACCGGAGGACTGGGGCAAGTATGCATACCGCAACGGTGTCCGTCAGGAATACACCTTCTCAGTAGCAGGTGCACAGGACCGCTTCACATACTTCACATCAATCTCCTACCTTGACAACCAGGGTATCACCGAGAAGTCAGACCACAAGCGTCTCACCGCTCGTCTGAAGGGTACCTATCAGGCAAAGGACTGGTTGAAGGTCGGTGCCAATATGTCATACACCAAGTTCGATTTCAACAGCCTTGGCAATGACGGTAACGACTCATCTACAGCCAACATCTGGGCATACGTTTCCCAGATGGCTCCTGTATATCCTCTCTATGTAAGGAATGCAGACGGTTCCATCTACAGGGATGGCAACGGCCTCGAGGTTATGGATCATGGTAACGGTGTTCTTGACCAGGGTGGTATCCCGGGCACAAGCCGTCCTTTCATCACCAACGCAAACCCGTTCCTCGCAAACAAGTACAATACCAACAACGCCGAAGGTAATGCAATGTCTGCAAACGGATACGTCGACATCAAGCCTATCGAAGGCCTTACAATCACTGTGAACGCATCGGCCACCCTCGATGAGACCCGCGGCAAGTTTGTTTACAACCCTTACTACGGACAGTTCCGTTCAACAGGCGGTACCGTTGAGGTTTACCATACGCGCAGCTTCGCCTGGAACAGCCAGCAGCTCATCAACTACAAGAAGTCCTTCGGTCTTCACAATATGGAGATCCTTGTCGGTCACGAATACTACAATCTTAAGGATTACGAGGTAGGTGGCAGCAAGAGCAAGATGTTCTCTCAGGACAACACCGAACTCGACGGTGCAGTCGTTGACGGACAGAGCGCATTCTCTTCTCAGTCCGAGTACAATATCGAAGGTTTCTTCGCCCGTGCACAGTACAACTACGCAGAGAAGATCTTCGCATCTGCATCATACCGCCGCGATGCTTCTTCTCACTTCCATCCGTCACGCCGCTGGGGTAACTTCTGGAGCGCCGGTGCAGCCTGGATTATGAGCAAGGAAAACTGGTTCAATGTTTCTTGGCTCGATGAATTCAAGGTCAAGGCTTCCGTAGGTAGCCAGGGTAACGACGGTATCGGTAACTACAGATACGTGGATGTATTTGACATCGCACCGTCAGATGGCGAGGTTTCTACAATCTTCTCATCAAAGGGAAATTCAGATATCACCTGGGAAACCAACACCAACATCAACGCAGGTGTTGAGTTCTCAACACTGGGCGGAAGGATCACCGGTAGCATCGAGTACTTCAACCGTCTCACCACCGACCTTCTCTTCAGCTTCCCGGTTCCACCATCACAGGGTTACAGCTCAATCTACAAGAACGTAGGTGATATGAGCAACTATGGTATCGAAGGTGATTTCGCATTCAACATCATCAACACCAAGAACGTTCAGTGGGATTTCGATTTCAACATCTCCTACCTCCAGAACAGGATCCTCAAGCTTGATCCGGGTGTGATTACCACAACTGTTTACGACCAGGACGGCAAGAAGTACAAGGGTTATACTTCCGGCAGTTTCTTTATGGCCGAGGGTCTCCCTATGTACACCTGGTACACCTATGACTACAAGGGCGTCGACGGTGCGACCGGTGCTTCAAAGTGGAATCACTCAGAGTTCTACACAGATGCAGACGGCGACCAGTACAAGGATGCCGACGGCGACTATCTGCTCAAGAAAGTCAATGAGACAACCGACTACACCACTGCCAGCAGATACATCACCCACAAGTCTACCCTTGCTCCTATCTTCGGTGGCTTCGGCACATCCCTGAGGGCATATGGCTTTGACCTTTCGCTCAACTTCACCTATCAGCTTGGCGGTTACCAGTGGGATGGCTCATATCAGTCATTCATGAGCTCACCTACCACCAGCCACAATGGTTACAACTACCACGTTGACCTCCTGAAGTCCTGGACTCCGGAGAACACTTCTTCTTCAGTTCCTCGCTTCGCCTATGGTGATACCTACAGCAACGCTGCCTCTACAAGATGGCTTACCTCTGCAAGCTACCTGAATCTCCAGAACGTCAATATCGGCTATACCCTTCCTGAGCGCATCTCAAAGAAGTTCCTCGTAAACTCATTGAGAATCTACGTATCAGCTGAAAACGTATGGTACTGGTCTTGCCGTCAGGGCTTCGATCCTCGTCAGAGCTACAGCAGCTCAACGACTGCTTCTCACTACTCACCGATGAGAACCATCTCAGGTGGTATTACCGTTAAATTCTAATTATGGAGGATTCTACAATGAAAAATGTATTTAAAACGCTTATTGTAGCAGCAGCCGCATCGCTTCTCCTGTCAAGCTGTGTTAAAGAGACCTTCCCTATGGGAAGCTACGCAACCAGCGATCAGATTGCAAAATCTCCTACAGCGTTGACCGCATCTGTCGACGGTCTCGTTGCTCAGGCATATCAGCCTTACTTCTTCTTCGGTTCAAGCAACCAGCTTGAATTCGATATCTCTTACGCCGGACTTCAGATTACATACGCACGTATGCTGTGCGATATGGTCAACAACTCTGCCACAATCGGTTATGACTGGTGGACAGGTTATACCGGAAGCTACGGCTACTCTATGAGATACAACTCAGACCGTCAGACCGTTCCGTTTATGACACTCTACAAGTTCGTCAAGAGCGCCAACGACATCATCGGCCCTCTCTGCGGCAGTGATGATCTCAGCGATGAGACCAAGGAATATCTCGGCACCGCGTATGTATACCGTGCGTTGATGTACCACGATATCTACAATATGTACCTCCCTGCTCTCAATGAGTATACCGATTGCTCAGCTGTCGACGGACTTACAGCACCTATCATCCTTTCAAGTGCAGAGGAGGAGACCCAGTACAAGTCTGCCCGTGCACCAAAGGAGGCTATGTCAGCCCAGGTTCTCTCTGACCTTGACAAGGCCGAGGAGCTCTTCACAAGCACCGGCTATGAGCCGAAGAACAACCGTTATCCTTCACTTGCAGTTGTCTATGGTCTCAAGGCCCGTATGTATATGGCAATGCTTGACTATGCAAATGCCGCAACATACGCCCGCAAGGCTATCAATGCTTCAGGCAAGACCCCTCTTACCGAGGAGCAGTGGCTCGATCCTACCAAGGCATTCTGCGACGCTACAGGCAACAACTCCTGGATGTGGTTCTACTCTATCTCAGCCAACAATATGGGTAACCTCTGCAATACTACCGGTTTCCTTGCAGGCGAGTCTGACTGGGGCTACAACTCACTCACCCAGCTCGCTCTTCAGAAATGGCTCTATGACAGATTGAACCGCACAGACTTCCGTAAGAAGTCATTCATCGATCCGGATCGCAAGACATATCCGGCGGAATACTACAAGTGGGGTTCTGCAGACTATCTCGACGCTTATCCGTTCGAAAGCCTTCCTGACTATATGGCATTCAAGATCCGCTGCAAGGGCGGTGACTGGCAGACCTATTCAGTCGGTGGTGCAGTTGACTTCCCTATCATGCGCGTTGAGGAAATGTACCTCATCGAGGCAGAGGCGGTCGGCCTGAGCCAGGGCGAAGCAGCCGGCGTGCAGCTTCTTGAGAACTTTATGCAGACTTATCGTGACAAGGGCTATTCCTATGATAACGCGAAGGCCAGCTTCAGCGAAGGTTTCGTCAAGAACTTCTCAGAGGAGGTCCTCTATCAGAAGCGTATCGAATTCTACGGCGAAGGTGTAGGTTTCTTTGATGCCAAGCGTATCCGTCCGGGTATCATCACTTGGTACAAGGGCTCGAATGTCATCCATTCCACCAACCAGTACGAGATCAAGGAGGTCAGCCCTTACTGGAACTTCCTCATCCCTCAGAGAGAAATCGAGAACAATGAATACATCGTGGCAGAAGGTGTTACACCTGTTGATGTCGATGGTGTTAAGCAGACTCTGAACAACCCTGACCCTACCAACAAGGTTCAGAATTCAACCAAGACATTCTAAAATTCTGATACATTATGAAAGCAAATATAATTTTTGATATACTTCTCGGATGTGTCGCGACATTTGGTCTTGCATCCTGCGTTGAGAAAGCTCCCGAGTATGTACCGGGCGAGCCTGTTTCAGCAAGCTGCGTAGTCTCTCCGGACGTTACCATCCCGACGACCATCGATCTTGACGGTTCACCGGTCGCGATTCCGTTCACCAGATCTGACGCAAGTTCACCGCTCGATGTCACTATCGCTATTTCAGACAATTCTGGTCTTTTCTCACTTCAGAGCAGCACAGTTTCATTTGCAAGCGGAGAAAAGGTTGCAAATGCGTATGTTTTGTACGATTATGATTTACTTGATGCCAAGGAATCCTATGACTTCGAGGTCAATATGACTTCAGAGGCCAACGCTTCTCCATATCAGGCTATCGCCATCGGCTTTAACTGCAAGAAGGCTTGGAAAGACCTTGGTGTCGGCCAGTTCTTCGACAATCTTGTCCTTATGTCTTCAGACTCTTACGGTATCGCCTATTGCCACGTTCTCCAGAGTCCTGACGGCGCTTTGCGCTATCGTATCATGGCTCCTTATGCCGACAAGGCACAGCGTATTGCTTCCTGGGGAGAGGCTGAAGCTCAGGCTACTCCTAGTGAGTTTATCGAATTCTGGGTAGATGATGAGGATGCTATGACCGTCACCTGGAACTCATACTGGCTCACCGGTTTGTGGTACGGAGGCGTTCCTGGCGATGACATCAAGGCTTACCTCCCGTCAGTAAGGGGCGCTTCTGATGCTGATTGCTGCTTCGTTGAGGAAAACGTAGTACAGTTCACACCGTACTACTATATTGACGGACTTGGTGGATTCGGTATGTATGTATGCTATCTTTCATTCCCAGGCGGCCCGGATCTTGAAGAGTGGCTTTAATGAATAAATTCAGCTATTGCTGATTCAATTGTAGCGGATGTTCCAGTTTTTGGAATATCCGCTCTTTTTTTATCTCTATCCTGCCGCTTACGAATTCGGGCAGGTTGAAGGAGAACATGCTCATCCGGTAGTATTCAGGGTCCTGCTGGGGCAGGAGAAAAGGCTTGGAGCAGTTGCCGTTCTCGTCGATGTGGGCGACATAGGGGAGGGTATGGAGACCGTCGTTCCTTCTGGAACCGAACACAATCCATCTGTCTGACAGGGACCAGCTGTGGCAGCTCTCGCTGTCGTCGCTGTTAATCTCGTCGATTGCCCTGCGCTCCCCGGTTTCGAGATTCAGAAGATAAAGGTCGGAATCCTTGTGCCAGGCGTGGAAGTAGCCGTGGTCTGCCATAGAGTAAACCAGATATCTGCCGCTGTAGGAGATACGTGGGAAACTGATGGAGCCCTCTTCCGGGCTTATTTCGCACCGGCTTTCGCCATAACAAGATCCGCTCGCAGAGTCGAATGCAATGGAATAGAGTCCATACCTTACGTTGGAGACGGAATCCTGCGGCTGGGCCGAGCAGTAATAGATACGGTCTGTACCCGGAGCGAATACGGGCATCAGCACCATCCGGGAGGAATCGATTGCGGGCTGTTTGCGGATGACGTTCGCATCCACGTCATAGATGAGTATTTCCGAACTGACGTCGGCTACTTCGAGGATGTCTCCGTCGGATGAATTGAACCACTGCTTCACTTTCTCGGCAGAGTAGGCTATGAACTTGCCGTCGTGCGACCAGTTGACGTATGTCGGGTTAGGACCGCCTTCTGTCGGATTCTTGAGATTATAGACATCCCCGCCTATCATAGTGCCGCCGAGTTTCCCGCGTATGTGCAGGTGCATTGTCGAAGGGTCGCAGGAAGAAAAGGCGTGGCAGTTTATGCAGGTTGCATTCTTTTCTGCGCCGCCGGCGTCTTCGTGTCCGAAGACAAGCGTTTCCTTGAAAGTAGTCAGGTCGCGCTGATAGATGCCCATAGCGCGATAGGCACCGTATCCCGGAAAGATGCGACGGTAGCACAGGTAAGCGTCTATCGGGTCATCGTTCAGGCGGATGCTGAAGGGCTCGTGACGGAACCATTTCCCTGCCTTTTTGGTAAACACCGTGACCGATATGCTGTCCGGACCGGCCGTCAGATTGCGCCAGCTGGAGATTTTCATCTTCACTTCCGGGCCCCTGACGACGATGCGGCCGTCTTTCGATTCCAATACGGCGACCGACTCTTCCGCTGCCTGGCAGACCTTGAAGTTCAGAGGAGCGATGCTGCGCGGCACCGTCACGCCGGCATAATCCGGGAAGATGACGGCAGCTCCTCCGTCCGCAGCGGCTTCGGGAATCTTCGGGGAGCAGGAAACAAGGGGGATGAGCAACAATAAAAGTAAAGCGGACCTATTCATTTCGTGCGATATTGGCGAAGGCTATGTAGTAATCCATTGCCATCTGATTGTCTTTATGTTCGTTCAGCATAGCCAGAAGCATAAAATCAAGGCCTCTGCCCTGGAAGGATACGTTCTCGTCCATCCTCATTGTCCTGAGCCGGCCATACAGGAAATGGCTGCTGATATCCTCGTCGCTCATCGCAAGCAGTTTGCGGGCGGAATATGAGTAGATGAAATTATGTGACAGGATCGACAGGTATTTCCGGGCGAGTTCCATCCGGCCGTCAATCAAAGCGCACTCGGCAAGTCTGGAAAGCCAGTACCCGCAATAACCGTCCTCGCTTACGGATGTGAGCCTCTCGAAAGCGCATCTTCTCGCTTCGCTGATGAAGCCGAGATTGAACAGGATCTCACAGGCATTTATCTGGTCGTACTGTTCCGGCAGCATCAGCGAACCGGTGCCGAATTCCTTGCTGTACAGGGCGAATGAATTAAGCAGGGACTTGCCGTCCTGTCCGGGAGTGTTGGCAAGGGCCAGGTTGACGCAGTTGCATAGGGCCGCGCTTTTCTTCAGGTGCTTGTTCCGGCTGTATCTTATCAGCTTGCCCCAGTCTCTGTTCCGGGCCGCCTGTGTGCACCGCATATCGATGTCGAGGCCGATATCGGCGGTCTTGAACACCCCGAACAATCCGGATGCGGTTATTGCGGCAATGACGGCGTATGAGACAAATCTCTTCGGCTGCGTTTTATGCCGGGCTGCGGGAATATAAGACGATATCTGCAGTATGAGGAAAGTGGCGGCGGCGAAACAGCCGAATCCGAGGAGCAGGGCGGCGGTGAGCGCCAGCAGCCATAATACGGAGAGCGCGTTGCGGCCCGGCTGGATGAAGGAGAGGGCCGTTGCAACCAGGATACCGACGGCAAGGTCCGGACATTCGCCCTTGCGGCAGAGGAGTATCCACAGGGCGAAAGGAACAATCAGGGCGACATCTGTCCAGATGCCCCCGAAGCCTTTCTTCTTGAGCGAAAGTGTCAGAAGGAAATGTATGCCCCCAAGAAGGGCTGCGGTTATTGCCGCGCCCACCAGAGGCCAGAAATTGAACTGCGTGAGGAATATGGCCAGATATTCTCCCAGACCGCCTGTGTGTGATACCTTCTCGATGAAATACTCCTTTGTGTCCAGAAACAGCCAAAGCCCCTGGGTGTACGTCAGGTGCCCTGAATAGCAGAAGGCGAAAAACAGCCAGACAAGTATTGCGAAAACCAGTGATACCATATTGCGCGCGTATATATGACAAAGTTATCTATTTTTTGTACATTTGCAGTTTGTATGAAGACAGTTTCGAAACTTTTTGTTTTGTCGGCAATGTGCCTCTGTGCCTGCACAAGAGAGCTTGATCCGGCAATGACGACCCCTCAGCAGAATGATGAGGTTGCCGTTTCAGAAAATATAATCCCCGGCAGCGTCTATGTCGAATTTACGGACGAGGTGGCCGGAAAGATTGAATCCGGCGATGTGGATTTCATAATCCCGGGAGTCGACATCAATTCCTGCCGCAGGCTGTTTCCGGAAGATGCCGGGAATGACCGGTTCAGCAAGCGTCACCACGAAGCCGGCCTGGACAGATGGTATGTCGTTGAATTCGACAGGTCTGTTCCTTCGACCAAGGCGGCAACGGAACTGAACGATATTGAAGGCGTAACGGCGGTTTCATATCCGCGCAGGATCAAGAGATCTTCCGTTGAAATGCCTTTCAATGACCCGGTCTCGGCAGAGCAATGGAATCTGTTGAGCAACGGCTACCTCAACAGTAAACTGAGGACCACGGATTTCAAGGAGGGCTGCGACATCAACGTCGTTCCGGTGTGGGAGGAATATACCGCCGGGAGCAGGGATGTCATAGTCGCCGTGCTTGATGGAGGCGTAAATCCCGAACACGAAGATTTGCGGGATATTGTCCTTCCTTTCGGGCCGGGAGGGAGCAAGGATTTCGTGACGGACTCATTCACCCCTTGTCCTGATGACCACGGGTCCAATGTTGCAGGCATTATCGCAGCCGTGAACAATAATGGCAAGGGGCTCTGCGGAATAGCGGGCGGCTCTGACGGAACGGGCGGCGTAAGGATAATGTCGTGCACCATTGTTGATGAAGACGAGTGGGCCAGTGATGCAAATGTACTTGCAGCCTTTATGTGGGCGGCTGACAATGGAGCCGTAATATGCAATAACAGTTGGGGCTATAGTTTTGACTCCGAGGCTGAAGCAAAAGAATTTGCCGAAGCCTATGAGTATCAGAACCTGCCAATCAAGAAAGCGATTGACTACTTTATCAATTTTGCCGGTCTTGATGCAGACGGGGTGCAGACCGGCCCTGTCGCCGGCGGCACGGTTGTTTTTTCTGCAGGCAATGACGGTTTTGCCTATGCCGCTCCTGCCTGCTCGGATCGTGTGATTTCGGTAGGTGCCTGTGGTCCCGGCTACAATTTCTCAGCATATTCCAATTATGGAACCTGGGTTGACATCATTGCGCCGGGCGGGGATTATGGTGGCAGATATTCCTATGAAGAAAAGTACCGCTATATCTGGGGAGCTTCCGCTCAAAATGATATGTATTCAATGATGGTCGGAACGTCACAGGCCGCTCCTCACGTGTCAGGTGTGGCGGCCCTGCTCGCTTCGTATTTCGGCGGACCGGGCTTTACGAATGACATACTGCGGGAAAAATTGATAATGGGAGCCCGCAAGGGTGTGCTCAGCGGCAGGATGAGCGGTCCTATGCTTGACGCGTACGGAGCTTTCCAATATGCACCGGGCGGACGTATCATCATTTCAACCAAATATACCGGTGACTATACCATAAAGTCCCACGAGGAATTCTCGATCAAATATACTGTTGAAGGCAATCTTTCGAAGAAACTTCCGGTTGTAGTCGAGTCGGAGTGCCCGGCCGTTGAATGGACAGCGACGTCCAGTTCTGTGTTAATATCCGTCAACGCCCTTAATGCCGATCCGGGACAATATCCGGTCAAACTTTTCGTAGGTAAGGGAACAAGTGACGAGGTGTCGGAATCTTTTGTGCTGACCATTCTGGAAAACCACGCACCTACGGTTGTCCAAGAGATTGACGATATGGTCATTTCGACATCCGGCGCCAGTGTCACTATCGCCACAGTATTCTCGGATCCGGACGGCGAGACGCTTACGTGCACCGTTTCTTCGTCTGACGAAAAGATAATCGGCGCGGAATTGAAGAATGGAGTGTTGTCGATCGTGCCGGTCACTTATGGTATGGCAGAAATCACCGTCACGGCACGTGATGCCAGGAAGGCGCAGGCGTCCCAGACATTCAGGGTCCTTGCCAGAAACACCTCCAAGTCATATGATATCTATCCTAATCCCGTGACGGATTATATGTATGTGCGTCCGGGCAAGAATTCCGTTTCGCTTGATATCGAAGTAATCGGCGATTTCGGCCGCAAGGTCATCACAAAGACCGCCACCGGCACACCGTTCGAGCCTGTCAAGCTTGATATGACCACTCTTGCACCGGGCCAATATCTGGTTACGGTCAAGGAGTCATCAGGTAATGAATTCACTCAGAACATCGTCAAACTTTAATCTCCCGCAAATATGAAAAAGACAGTGATATCGGCATTGGTTACGGCAATATGCCTTAATGCGGGAGCGCAAAGCCTTCCGTTCCTCCTTTATAATACAGATGTCAGAGACCTCGCGGTCGCTTCCGTCGCACAGGAAGGGAATGCCGCCTCAGCCGCATTGAGCGGCAAGACGCTCGACATATCCGCCTCATACGGAATGTGGGCTCCGGAGACGACATCCAGCAATATGCTCGGTTTCTCGGGCTACGGCAATTTCGGCAGGTTCTCGGCAGGCCTGTCCGCCAGATACAAGATAGGCGGCGAATATGAGCTTTTCGGCCCGGATTCAAGATATATCGGTACATCCAAGTCCGGCGGTGAACTGGCTGTCGGTGCCAGCTTTGCCTGCAGGATTGCGTCCGCGTTCTCGGCAGGCATCCGTGTGAACTATATTTCGTCCAGCTTGACAGAGGATGCCAAGGCTTCAGCCGTCGGTGCCGACATCTTTCTTGCCTACGCGAAAAACGGCTTCCAGGCCGCCCTTGCGGTCCGCAACATAGGGTCGCAGGTCAACTATGGCGCGAACTCCTACAATCTTCCGTCATTGGCATCTGCAGGTGCATCATATTCGATCAAGTCCTTTGCCGCCCACGTTGAGGCCGGATACGTGTTCTCCGGTTCCTTTATGGCCGGCGCAGGTGTCGAATATACACTGATCGACATTTTCACTTTCCGCGCCGGTTTCCACTATGGCGATGCGAAGTCGGTTCCGACTTTCGCTTCCGTGGGTCTTGGCATCAATTTCCATGGAGCGATGGTCAACGCGGCATACCTTCCTGCCATCGGCGGGAACGGCAGTGCGCTGCTTGTGGGTGTCGGGTATTCTTTCTAGTCGAGTATTATCAGCACGGGAGCCGGGTGGCTGAGTGTCAGCGAAACCACGTCTTCCGAAGCGATGTTCAGCGTAGCCTTCCACCAGTTGTCGAAGACCACGTTGTCTGTCGGCCACTGGAGGCCGGCGGACTTGATCTTCAGTGCGGGGTCGGGGGAGAAAAGGGATATCCTCCGTCCGGATCCTATGTGGAGCTCGGAGCTGCCGGAGATGGCAAAAGCCGTGCAGTAGTCCGAGACGATGTCAACGTTGATGCCTTTGGCTGACAGACCGTACCTGCTCTCATATTCCATCAGGAGCGAAAGGTTGCCGATGGTATGGGCTTCCGACATACCGGTGGCGCCTATGATGTGTATGGCGCAGATGCCGTCGTAATGCGACATCACATAATCGAAGGCCTTGCTAAGGTCGTTGTTTTCCTGGTTGGAATCGAGGACCTTGATGCCCTTGAATCGGCCGAGGGTGTGCCGGCAGATGGAGTCAAGGTCGCCGATGACGACGTCGGGCACGATGCCGCGCTTTTCTAGAGAGGAAAGAGCACCGTCGCAGCAGATGATGGCGTCGGCGGATGAAACCAGATATCTGGGATATTCCTTGCGGGGGAAGGCCCCCTTTGCAATGATGGCTATGTTCATACTCTTGCTTTTGACATTTCGGTGAGAGAACTGCCTGCCGTGGTTTTATATGATTCAGGCTCACGGAACCCCAGCAGGAACGCTTTTACGTCCATACGCTTCTTGCCGCTCAGCTGAAGTTCCTTGATGGAGACGGCTCCGTCCTTTGTGGCGACGGCGAGGTAATTCTTTCCGTCTGAAAGAATCTGTCCCGGTGTGCCGCGAAGGTCTGATTTCTCGGCGGAGAATATCTTGAGCTGGAGAGGTTTTGCCCCTTCCTGCTGTATCTCGGTAAATGCGGTCGGGTACGGGCTGAGCCCCCTTATGAGGTTGTAGATACTGTCCGTGGTGTCGTTCCAGTCGATGTGGCAGAGCTCGCGGGTGAGCTTCGGCGCCGATTTCAAGACCTCCGAGCCCTGGATGAACGACCTTTGCACGCGAGTCTCCACGTTGTGTTCGATAATGCCCTCGACCGTGCTGACAACGAGGTCGGAACCTATGCTCATAAGCTTGTCGTGAACGTCACCGGCCGTGTCTGTTGGGGCGATCCTGCTCTCCTGACGGAGAATGATGCCGCCCGTGTCGATGTCCTTGTCAATCATGAAGGTGGTGACGCCCGTCATCTTCTCGCCATTGATGACGGCCCAGTTTATAGGGGCGGCGCCTCTGTACTGAGGAAGCAGGGCCGCGTGCAGGTTGAATGTGCCGAGCCGGGGCATTCTCCAGACCTCTTCCGGAAGCATACGGAATGCCACGACTACAAACAGGTCGGCTTTGAGGGCGCGGAGTGATTCGAGGAACTCGGGGTCTTTCAGCTTGACGGGCTGGAGAACCGGTATCCCGTGCTCGACGGCATATTTCTTGACGGCGCTTTCGTTCATCTGAAGACCGCGTCCGCTCGGCTTGTCGGCAACCGTGACGACACCGGCGATCTTGTAGTTGTGCCTGATGAGATTGTCCAGAGGAGCAACGGCGAATTCAGGCGTGCCCATATAGACAATGCGAACCGGGTGGAAAATGCCTGATACCCTGCTCTTGAGTTTTCTCCACCAGGATTTGAATGAGTCAACGTTGTCGAATACCTTGGAATCGTTGACGGCCTTCCACGTGAGGTAAGCTCCTATTGGCATAAGAACGAATGCTGAAATGAATACTCCGGCCGTTGCGGACACGGCGCCGTCGCGCGCGAGCTTCGAGCCGGAAATGTCGATTACCCAATATAGGACGAAGAACAGCGCGGAAACGATTGCGCTCATACCCAGTCCGCCTTTCTTTATTAGAGAACCGAGCGGAGCTCCAATGAAGAACAGGATGAAGCAGGCGAGGGCCTGGGCAAACTTCTTCAGCAGGTCGATGTCCATACGCCTCAGCCAGAACAGGGTCTCGTAGGATTCGCGCTGGAAACCGGTCACGTCGCCGTTGAACCATTCCGCCTTGCCTACCGCAGACATATAGGCGTCCGACTTCTGGTCGACGGACTCCCAGCTGACACCGAGCTGCGGATCGTCAAATATCCTGCGGGTCCCGTCGAGGTGCCTGGACGTGTCAAGCTGGCTGATGAAACTCAGGGCGCTGGTCGAAAACGACTGTCCGAACTGTTTCTTGTGGATGCGGGCGAGATCTGCGGTAAGTGAATCGTGCTCGTGCTTGAGCTGCCTGAGGTTCATCGACTTGCTCTGGTCGCCGTAGCGGCTGGAGTCCGATTTCTCAAAGGTGTAGTTGGCGAGAGGAATCACAAGTTCCTGCCGCTTGAACTCTATGCGCTGCAGCTGCCGTGACGTGTCGCGGCCTCTCTGGTTGTCCTCCTTGTAGTTGGTACCGTTGAAGAGGGTGAACAGCAGATAGTCCTTGTTTGAGGAAATGTTGATCGTGGCCGAGTCGGCGAGCGTCAGCGAAGTGTTCTGCTTGTTGCTCGTGTGGTCATAGACCATAACGCCCCGCAGCATACCGGTCTCGTCGTTCTGGTCGTCGACGCGGAGAATGTAGCCGTCAATCCCGTCGTAGAAGGTGCCGGACGGGATCTTGATCTTGTCCTTGGTCTGCCCGATATCGTCGCGAAGCGTGAAAATCTCGTTATAGGCCTTTGGCACAAGGTTGTTGCCGGCATAGAAAGCCCCGACGCTGATGATCGCGGAAGCAATGGCAAGCGGGATGAGGACGCGTCCGAATGACACTCCGGCGGAACGGATTGCAAGCAGTTCGTTGTTTTCGGCCATCTGGCCTATCGTCATCATCGATGACAGAAGCGTAGCGAGAGGAAGCGCCAGCGGCAGGATGGTAAAGGCACCCCACATCAGGAATTCCAGGATGACACGCAACCCGAGGCCCTTGCCGACGAGCTCGTCGATGTATATCCACAGGAAATCCATCATAAGGATGAAGACCACGACAAGCAGGACCGCTATGAACGGTCCTATGAAAGCTTTCAATATGAACTTGTCGAGCTTCTTCATCGCGGTTTATTTCGTCGCCGCTTCGATCATTGCATCGAGGGCGGCCTTGAGCCCGGCCGTGTCTTTTCCACCTGCACTTGCGAAGCCCGGCTGTCCGCCGCCGCCGCCCTGAATGAACTTGGCGGCATTGCGGATGTCCTGTCCTGCGTTCTTGCCTGCGGCAACGAGGTCCTTGGTGTACATCAGCACGAGGTTAGGCTTGCCTTCGAACTCGAAAGCTCCGACGACAGCCATATTCTCCTGGTATTTCTGAATAAGCGTGATGATTGTGCGGACGAGTACAGGGTTGCGGTGGTTGTCGGTATATTTCACGAGCTTGATTCCGCCTGTGACCTCTGCCCTCTTGGCGAACTCTTCGGCAAGATGACGGGCTCTCTTGGCCTCGTCTTCTTCAGCCTGCTTCCTGTATGCGGCGTTCTGCTCGATGAGATGCTGGAGTGCGCTGAGGAAGTTCTGAGGATTGCCAAGCATTCCCTTCGCTTCCTTGAGAGTGCCTTCAAGGCCGGCAACATATTCGGCTGCACCTATGCCGGTAACAGCCTCGATGCGGCGTACTCCGGCGGCGATTGCGCTTTCGCTGAGAATCTTGAACAGGCTTATCGTGCCGGTCGCACTTGTGTGACAACCGCCGCAGAGCTCGACGCTCGGGCCGAATTTGATGACGCGCACGAACTCGCCGTACTTTTCGCCGAACAGAGCGATGGCACCCATCTCGCGGGCCTGCTCCATGGTGGCATTGCGGTTTTCTTCAAGCGCGATGTTTTCGCGGATGAGCTCGTTCACGCGGGCCTCAACAGCGGCAATCTGCTCTTCGGAAAGCTTCTCGAAGTGGGAGAAGTCGAAGCGGAGACTCTTCTCGCATACGTATGATCCTTTCTGCTCGACGTGGCTCCCGAGAATCTCGCGGAGGGCCTGGTCGAGAAGGTGGGTCGCGCTATGGTTGTTGGCAATCTGCTGGCGGCGTTCCGCATCGACGACGAGGGTGAACTCGCCGCTGCAGTTTTCAGGCAGACGCTCTGCGATATGTATCGTAAGATTGTTCTCCTTGACGGTGTTGAGGATCTTGATCTGCTCGCCGTCGGCGGAGATGATGTAGCCTGTGTCGCCGACTTCGCCGCCCATCTCTCCGTAGAACGGAGTCTTGTTGAAGACGAGCTGGAGCATTTCCTTGTTCTTCTGGATAACGGTGCGCTGCTTGAGAAGCTTTGCGTTGATGACCGTGGTTTTGTCATAACCGATGAACTTGCTCTCGCCCGGGAAGTATTCCTCCCAGTCGCCGAATTCGTTGGCAGTGGCGTTGCGGGCGCGCTCCTTCTGTTTCTGGAGCTCCACGTTGAAGCCGTCCATATCGACCTTGAAGCCGTTCTCGGATGCGATGAGCTGAGTGAGGTCGATAGGGAAGCCGTAGGTGTCGTAGAGAGTGAAGGCGTCGATGCCGCTGACTGCCTTGACGGTGTCGTCGCCGTGGGCGGACATATACTCGCTGAGGAACTTGATGCCGCGGTCGAGAGTGCGCAGGAATGCCATTTCCTCTTCGCGGATAACCGATTCGATGAGTTTCTGCTGGCTGGCGATCTCAGGATAGGCTTCGCCCATATCTTCGACCAGCTGAGGCACGAGGCGGCAGAGGAACGGTTCGGAGAGTCCGAGGAAGGTGTATCCGTAGCGGACGGCACGGCGCAGGATGCGGCGGATGACGTAGCCGGCCTTGACGTTGCCCGGCAGCTGACCGTCGGCAATGGAGAAGCTGATGGCGCGGATGTGGTCTGCGATTACGCGCATCGCTACGTCGGTGTCCTTGCTTTCACCGTATTTGTGGCCGGAGATCTCGCCGATTCTTGCGAGCATACCGGAGAATACGTCGGTGTCGTAGTTGCTGTTTTTGCCCTGGAGGACGGCGCAGAGGCGCTCGAAGCCCATACCGGTGTCGATGTTCTTTGCCGGAAGCGGTTCGAGATGCCCGTCTGCGAGACGCTGGAACTGCATAAACACGAGGTTCCATATCTCTATTACGTGAGGGTCGCTCTGGTTCACGAGGTTGCGGCCCGGTATGCCTGACGCCTTTTCCTCCGGGGTGCGGATGTCGATGTGGATTTCGGAGCACGGACCGCAAGGGCCGGTGTCACCCATCTCCCAGAAGTTGTCGTGCTTGTTGCCGAGGACGATGTGGTCTTCAGGAAGGTGCTTTAGCCAGGCCTCCTTGGCCTCGTTATCTGCAGGACACTCATCGGATCCTTCGAAAATGGTGGCGTAGAGGAGAGACTTGTCAATCTTGTAGACCTCGGTTAGGAGTTCCCAGGCCCAGTCGATGGCGTCCTTCTTGAAGTAATCGCCGAAGCTCCAGTTGCCGAGCATTTCGAACATCGTGTGATGGTATGTGTCGTGACCGACCTCTTCAAGGTCGTTGTGCTTGCCGCTCACCCGGAGACATTTCTGAGAGTCGGCAGCCCTATAGAATTTTGCGCCGGCATTGCCGAGGAAGATATCCTTGAACTGGTTCATACCGGCGTTGGTGAACATCAGGGTAGGGTCGTTCTTTACGACCATTGGGGCGGAAGGCACGATGGTGTGCTTTTTTGAAGCGAAATAGTCAAGAAATTTCTGACGGATTTCTTTTGAAGTCATATGCTTGAATTTATTGTTTTTGTTCCTGATCGATATATCTTGCAAAAGTAGTCATTTTTGGTCTAAATATAAAATGCGCGCGCGCACTTTAGGTAAGGGTTCGTAATTTGCGAAAAATGAGTATATTTGCCCTCCAATGCGAAAACGGATAACCAGATACCGGTACAATCCCGACACCCTTCTGTACGAGGAAAAGCTTGAACCAAAGGGCTTCAAGTATCTCGAGCTGTGCCTTCAGGTCATATCGACAATAGGTCTGGTGTGCCTTTATTTCTGGCTTTACACATCCGTTCTCGGCTGGGACCTTCCGAAAACCGCCATCCTCAAGAAGCAGCACGCCGGGTGGAAGTCGAAGCTGGCGCTCCTTGACCGTCAGATTGACCTGTATGACCAGACTCTTACCGGCATAGAGGAACGCGACGACCACGTGTACAGGTCTATTTTCGGCCTTTCTGAAATCCCCGACGAGATCAAGAGAGCCGGCTTCGGCGGAATCAACAGATATGAGTATCTCGACCGCTTCGGTGCTAACAATGACCTTAAATCCACGATACGCAGGATAGATATTCTGACCAAACGCACATACGTCCAGAGCCGGGCCCTTGACGAGGTTGCCCAGCATTCGGCCGGGGCGGGAGATATGTTCGCCTGTGTCCCGAGTGTTCCGCCATTGCTTCCCGAACCGGGCACTTTCCACCTCTCCAGCCCCTTCGGAGGCCGTCGTGACCCTGTTTTCGGCGTGTATGAATATCACACCGGCCAGGACTTCGCAAGTACCCGCGGCAATCCTGTATATGCGACCGGCGACGGTGTAGTCGAAACCGCGAAGTCTCAGTTCGGCGGCTATGGCAATGAGATCGTGATAAACCACGGCTATGGCTATAGGACCAGATATGCCCACCTCAATGTGATGCTGGTCAAGGAGGGCGTGACCGTCCACAGGGGCGACAAGATAGGCTCCGTGGGGAATACCGGCAAGTCAACGGGACCGCATCTTCACTATGAGGTCGAATACAGGGGCAACAGGGTCAACCCTATGAAGTATATGGACATCAATATGCCTGTCGATGAATACAAGGCTATGATTGAAAGTCGCGGTGAACTTGCAAGGGACAAGCAGTCCAGCACCACGGAGCTTCTTCGGCGGAGGAGGATGAGCGATGAGTAGGCATAAGCTGGAGTTTGACTCGGGGAATTTTACTTTCAAGAAGGCCGGAGTCAGGACGTGGTGGCTGATAAAGAAGATGCTGCTGGTCGTCCTGGCCTCGCTTACTGCCACGGTGCTGATCTACAGCGTCATCGCACTGTTCCACAATACGAAGGAAGAAAAAATCCTGTATCGTGAAAACAAGATGTACGAGAAGCTGTTCCCGACGCTGAGCCCCAAGGAGAAACTGCTTGAAGACGTTATCGCAGGGCTTCAATACAAGGATAACGAGATTTACGAGCTGGTGTTCCATTCCAATGCGCCGAACGTCGATCCCATCTCGACCCTGGACTTCCTCTATGCAAGCGACACCATCCCGGACAACAGGCTGGAATCATACACGAGGGAGAAATCCCAGATGCTTTTGGAACGCAGCCGTGATGTTGACGCGGCGTTTGAAAGGATATTCGATTCAATATCCGACACCGCTTTTGTCCTGCCTCCTATGACAATGCCTGTCAAGGATATTTCCTATCCTCAGATCGGAGCTTCCACCGGCCGCAAGATGAACCCTTTCCTGAAGGCGTATGTCTACCATAACGGGATGGATATCATAGTCCTTCGCGGCACGGACGTGTATGCGACAGGAAGCGGGGAGGTCTCAGACTGCGGTAACAGCAGGTCTGACGGCCGTTACGTGGCCATCTCGCACGGAGGCGGATTTACCACCAGGTTCAATCATCTTGAACAGGTGGATGTCAAGACGGGCCAGAGCTTGACTGCCGGCCAGAAGATCGGCACCGTCGGGATGTCGGGCAAGTCTTCGTCCCCTCACCTTCATTATGAGGTGCGCCGCAACGGGCATATTGAGGACCCTGTGAATTTCTTGTTTGCCACAGTGGATCCGACAGAATACGCCAATTTCCTCTATATGGCCACAAATACCTTGCAATCAATGGATTAACTATATATGGAAAAGCTGTTTTACTCTATCGGCGAAGTTGCCGGAATCCTTGGGGAGAACATCTCCCTCGTCAGGTTCTGGACAAACTTTTTCTCTAAGTTCATCAAGCCGCAGCGTACGGCAAAAGGCAACCGCCAGTACACAAGTGACGACATAGAAACGTTGAAACAGATTCATTTCCTTGTCAAGAACAAAGGCCTGTCCCTTGAAGGGGCGGCAAACCATCTTTCGGGCGAAAGGGCTTCCGTCAGCGGCAGCGTCAAGGCCATCGATTCGCTTAAATCCATCAGAGCCCAGCTGGTGGAGATAAAAAATTCGCTATAAACGAAATAAATAACTACCTTTGCGGTCTGTCCGCTCCGCGCGAGCGCACGCGTATGCAGAACCCGAATTCAAATTTTAAGTTTAGATATGGCTACCACCAAGAAAATCACAAAAGTTCAGACTCCTATCGATGAGCGCGAAACCTTCGTCTCCCTGCAGAAGTCATTTGCAGAAACCGAACAGAGCACCCAGGAGAAACTCAAGATCCTTTATGAACTCCAGAAAGCTGACAACGCTATCGAAGAGCTTGTGCAGCTTCGCGGCGAGCTCCCTGCAGAGGTTGCAGTGCTTGAAGACGAATTAGCGGGCCTCAAGGCCAAGTACACCCACATCGAGCAGGTAATCGATGGCTTCAACCGGAATATCGAAGAGGCGAAGCAGCAGATCGTCGACCTCGACGCCGACATCGAAAAGTATCGCGGCCAGCTTGAGAACATCTCCAACAGCCGTGAGTACGATTCCATCAACAAGGAGCTCGAAAACCAGGGCCTCCTCCGCGCCATCGCAGAGAAACACATCGGCGAAGCCCGCGAGGCCATTGAGGATAAGAAGGCAGAACTTGAGCGCCTGAGCGAGAAGATTGCCACCCGTGAGGACGATCTCGCAGCGAAGAAGGAAGAGCTCTCGACTATCGTAGAGTCCACTTCCAAGGAGGAGGAGCTGCTCCGCGAGAAGAGAGATGCCTGCGCGGCAAAGATTGACGAACGCACCCTCAGTGCCTACGACCGCATCCGCGCCAGCGTATGCAATCACCTCGCAGTGGTTCCCGTTTACAACGAAGAAGCCTGCGGCGGCTGCTTCAGCACCATCACTCCGCAGCGCATCATCGACATAGCTTCCTGCAAGAAGCTCGTCATCTGCGAGCACTGCGGCCGCATCATCGTAAATCCGGAACAGTAATCTCCTATGGCGGATCAGCAGAAACAGCGCGCTCCGCGCAAAAAGGAACAGCCGGTCAATCTCGACAACCTCGGTCTTGAGATGGGCAACAAGCCACCTCAGGCCATTGATGTCGAGGAAGCCGTGCTCGGTGCAATGCTCCTCGAACCGTCGTGTGTCGACGTGGCGATGGAGGAGCTCAACGCATCCTGTTTCTACGATCCGAAGCACAAGATGATCTTCGAGGCGATGTCCTCGCTGGTCAACGAACACGTCTCTGTGGACATCATCACCGTGAGCAACAAGCTCAAGGAGAAAGGTAATCTCGAGGCCGTCGGCGGCGCCGTCGTCCTCGCGAACCTCTCCGAGAAGGTCGGCTCGGCGGCCCACATCGAGTACTACATCAAGATCCTCAAGCAGAAGACCATCCAGCGGGACCTCATCACGGCCTCCTACGATATCCTCCGCGATTCCTACGATGACTCCATCAAGGTTGACGAACTCATCGACAAGGCTCAGACCAAGGTGTTCAATGCCATCCAGAGCAACGTGCGCAAGGAGGTCCAGGACATAGGCTCCGTGATCAACAGCGCGATGTCCGACATCGAGAAGATGCAGGACAACACCGGCTTGAACGGAGTCCCTTCCGGATTTGTCAGCATCGACAGAATCACTATGGGCTGGCAGAAGTCCGATCTCATCATCCTCGCCGCCCGTCCTTCCGTAGGTAAGACCGCGTTCTCCCTGAATCTCGCCCGCAACGCCGCCGTCGACCACCATATGCCGGTTGCGTTCTTCTCCCTTGAAATGTCGGCCATCCAGCTGGCCAAGCGGCTTATGACCACGGAGTCGGGTCTGAGCCCGGACAAGATCAAGGGCGGCGTGAAGCTCGAACAGTTCGAATGGGAGCAGCTTGAGTATAAACTGAAAGCCCTTACAAAGGCACCACTCTATATTGATGACACACCGGGACTCCAGTTGATGGAATTCCGTACGAAAGCCAAGAATCTGGTCAAGAACAAGCAGGTAAGGCTGATCATTGTCGATTATCTTCAGCTTATGCAGGGCCCGAGCGAACTGAAGGGTATGCGTGAGCAGGAGGTTGCGGCGATATCCCGTACCCTCAAGGCGACCGCCAAGGAACTCGAAGTGCCTATCATCGCACTCTCCCAGTTGTCCCGTCAGGCAGTACAGCGCCAGGGTGGCGGCGGCAAGCCACAGCTCTCCGACCTTCGTGAATCCGGCTCAATCGAGCAGGACGCAGATATGGTCCTGTTCATCCACAGGCCGGATTACATCGGCCTGAGCGACAATCCTGAAGACAAGGAAAAGACCCAGATCATCATCGCGAAGCACCGTAATGGTGAGACCTGCGACATCGATATGCTCTTCAAGAGTGAGCAGGTCAAGTTCATAGAGTTGGATGACGCTTTGGATGTAAGAGCATCCTCAATGACATTTGATTCTGCAATGAACAATGAGTTCGAATGACGTAATCTCACATCGCGGCAAGATCGTTGACATCACCCCCGAGTTCACTACGGTCGACATCATATCCGAGTCGGCCTGTAGCGCCTGCCATGCAAAGTCGCTTTGTACCCTTTCTGAATCCAAGACAAAGCAGGTGGTGGTACCCACCCGCGGGTGGATACCGTTCGAGCCGGGCGAGGAAGTTAATGTCCAGCTCAAGGCCACAATGGGCCTGAAGGCTGTGTGGGTCGCGTACGTTGTGCCTCTGTTCGTCCTCCTCGCAGTGCTGCTGGGCCTGCATGCCGCCGGTTTGGGCGAACTGGCTGCCGGGCTCTCCGCCATCGGCGCAGTGGCTCTCTATTACCTGGCCATCTGGCTTTTCAGGAAAAAACTTCAAAACGAATATATTTTTAATATTGAAAAACTATGACAGACACTATCATTTGGACCATAGTGATATTGACTGCCCTCGGTCTTGTGCTGTCGCTCGTCCTTTTCTGGGTGGCGAAGAAATTCAAGGTTGAGGAAGACCCCCGCATCGACGAGGTCGAGAAGGTTATGCCGGGAGCCAACTGCGGCGGCTGCGGATTCGCGGGCTGCCGGGCTTTCGCGGATGCCGCGGTCAAGGCACCGAACCTCGACGACAACTATTGCCCTGTCGGGGGGAATGAGGTAATGAAGAAAGTGGCGGCCATCCTTGGCTACGAGGTAAAGGAGAAGAAGCCGCAGGTCGCCGTTGTCCGTTGCAACGGTACCTGCTCCAACCGTCCCCGCACCAATGCCTATGACGGTGCGGCCTCCTGCAGGGTCAAGGCGGCCCTTTATAGCGGTGACACGGGATGTCCGTTCGGATGTCTCGGCTGCGGCGACTGCGTCGAGGCCTGCCGGTTCGGAGCCCTCAGTATGGATCCTGACACCGGACTCCCTGTGGTTGACGAGTCGAAGTGCACCGCCTGCGGTTCC
>JAZLGQ010000050.1:0-16153 GCA_045616385.1 Candidatus Cryptobacteroides sp. | reverse complement strand
ATCCAGGATCCCTTGAACGGAATGATACGTGCAGAATAGAGTTTGGTACCATTGGCGTGCATATTCTGGTCGAAGAAAACACCAGGGGATCTGTGCAGCTGAGAGACGATGATTCTCTCAGACCCGTTGATTACGAAGGTGCCTGCAGGGGTCATGTACGGGATGTTGCCCAGGTACACGTCCTCGACTTTCTGCTGGAAGTCTTCGTGGTCAGGATCTGTGCATGAAAGGCGGAGTTTTGCCTTAAGAGGAACATTGTATGTGAGTCCTCTCTCAAGACATTCTTCAATCGAGTACTGCGGCGGGTCTACGAAATAATCAATAAACTCGAGCTTGTAGTTGTTTCTCGTGTCCTCGATTGGGAATATTTCCTGGAACACCTGGAACAGACCTTCGTCTTTTCTGTTCTCAGGGGTGGTCTCCAGCTGGAAGAAGTCTTTAAACGACCTAAGCTGGACCTCCAGAAGATCCGGATATTCCAGGATTTTGGAAGTAGCAAAGTTAATGCGCTTGTTTACAGTCTTTTTTGACATTTCTGCCTTTGGATATAGAGAAAAACTTAAATACGGAAAAAAGGTTTAGAGCCTATTAACCCCGGCTCTAAACCTGTTTGATCCCTTAGCAGGGAGGAAGTTGAGTTACTTAATCTCAACCTCGGCGCCAGCTTCCTCAAGGGTAGCCTTGAGCTGCTCGGCTTCTGCTTTGGAGACTTTCTCTTTGATTGTTGAAGGAGCTCCGTCAACAACATCCTTTGCTTCCTTAAGACCAAGTCCGAGGGCCTCTTTGACGACCTTGATGACCTGGAGCTTAGCAGCACCGGCTGAAGTGAGGATTACATCGAATTCGGTCTGCTCTGCTTCTGCAGCGCCAGCGCCAGCACCGTCAGCAGCTACTACTACAGCTGCTGCTGCAGGCTCGATACCGTACTCGTCTTTCAGGATCTGTGCGAGTTCCTGAACATCTTTTACAGAAAGGTTTACCAACTCTTCTGCGAGGGCTTTTACATCTGCCATAATTGTATAATTTTTAAATTGTTAATATTTTTCTTATTCTGCTGCCGGAGCTTCTGCCGCCGGAGCCTCTGCTGCAGGTGCTTCTGCCGGAGCCTCTGCCGCAGGTTTTGCTGAACCGATCTTGTCGGTGTCAGCCTTGCCCTCGCTTGCGTTCTCAAGAGCTGAAACGATGTTCCTGATAGGAGACTGGAGGAGACCGATGATGTCGCCGATGAGTTCTTCCTTGGTCTTGATGGATGCGAGCTGGTTGAGTTTGTCTTCGCCGATGAATACGCAATCCTGTACATAAGCACCCTTGACGACAGGCTTGGAGAAGCCTTCCTTCTGGAGCTTCTTGATGAGCTTGCCAGGAGCTGACGGTACAGTTGTGTACATAATTGCAGTGTTGCCAACGAGGGTCTCGACGAGAGATTTCATATCTTCGTTCTCAGAAGCGTTGAGAGCCTTTGCGAAAAGGGTGTTCTTAACGACGTTGAGAGTGATGCCTGCGTTGAAGCACTCACGACGGAGCTTTGATGTCTGTCCTGCATTCAGGCCGGCAATATCGGTAATGTAGAAATTAGGATACTGCTGAATGAGCGCTGAGATGCTTTCAATAATCTGACCTTTTTCTTCTTTTTTCATAATATTGAATTTTTACTCAGCACTGTTGAGGAATGCCTTGAGATCAATCTTAACACCTGCACTCATGGTTGAGCACAATGCTGCGCTCTTCATGTATGTGCCTTTGAGAGCCTGCGGCTTGAGCTTTGCAATCTCGTTGAGTACAGCTGCTGCGTTTTCGTAGAGCTGCTCGGCTGAGAATGAAACCTTGCCGATGCCCGTATGAATAATACCGGTCTTGTCGACCTTGAAGTCGATCTTACCGCCCTTGACGTCCTTGACTGCGTTGCCAATTTCCATTGTGACAGTACCTGTCTTAGGGTTCGGCATAAGTCCACGAGGACCGAGAATCTTACCGAGGACACCGACCTTGGCCATAACTGAAGGGGTGCAGACGATGACGTCGATGTCAGTCCAACCGCCCTTGATCTTCTCGATATATTCGTCAAGGCCTACATAGTCTGCGCCTGCCGCCTTGGCCTCGGCTTCCTTGTCAGGAGTACAGAGTGCGAGGACTCTGACAACCTTACCGGTTCCGTGAGGGAGGGTGACGACGCCACGAATCATCTGGTTGGCCTTGCGAGGGTCAACGCCGAGGTTCGCGGAAATCTCTACGGTAGAATCAAATTTTGTGAATGTAATATCCTTTACTACAGCACACGCTTCTGCGAGAGTGTACAGCTTGTGAGAATCGAACTTCTCAGCTGCAGCTTTCTGGTTTTTTGTCATTTTGCTCATAGTCGTGTGTCAATTAAAGGTCCTTAGGGAATTCACCGGTGACGGTGATACCCATACTTCTTGCTGTACCTGCTACCATACGCATTGCAGAAGCGATGGTGAAACAGTTGAGGTCCGGCATTTTACCTTCCGCGATGGTCTTTATCTGATCCCAGGTAAGAGACGCAACTTTCTTGCGGTTCGGCTCACCTGAAGCCGAAGAGATCTTGGCAGCCTCCTTGAGAGAAACTGCAACCGGCGGCTGCTTTACCTCGAATGTGAAAGACTTGTCTGAATAGACAGTGATCACTACTGGGAGGACCTTACCTGCCTTATCCTGCGTAGCTGCATTGAAAGCCTTGCAGAAATCCATGATGTTCAAGCCTTTGGAACCGAGAGCAGGTCCTACCGGAGGTGCTGGATTAGCAGCCCCGCCTTTGATTTGGAGCTTGATGAATCCGGTAACTTCTTTTGCCATGATTGATTGTTATTCTTTAGTTACTTGTGTAAAGCTGAGTTCAAGCTGGGTCTTCCTGCCGAAAATCACAACGATTACCTTGACCTTGCTTCTGTCTTCCAGAATTGCGTCAACGACACCGCTGAATCCGCTGAATGGACCATCGGTGATGCGGACAGACTCGCCAACTTCGTAGTTGACCACCGTCTCGGCCGCGCTGTCGACGTTTTCGTCCTGATTGCCGAGTATCCTCTGTGCCTCTTCGTCACGAATAGGTACGGGCACTCTCTCCATCGTCCCATTGGCCGACTTTTTCTCGGTAAGGAAACCTGACATACCCGGAACAAGATTGCGGATGATGTTTTCGAGCTTGGCGCTAAGTTCGGCGTGAATAAGAACATAGCCCGGGAAAAGCAATTTGTCAACTGCCTTTCTCTTGCCGTTCTTTGTGACGATTTCTTTCTTAACGGGGACAAGTATCTGATCCACCTGATCCTCAAGTCCGCTGCGCTCGATCTCCTTCTGAAGATAATCCGCAGCTTTTCTTTCCTTTGTTCCTGCGGTCCTCAGAACATACCATTTCATTTCGCCCATAGGAGTACGATTAGATTACAGTGTGTAAATACCGGACATCAGAGATTGGAAAGCCAGGTCGATAACCCAAAGCAAAGCCGCCAGGAGGACTGTGGTGACAATAACGAGGAGAGAAGAACTCTGAAGTTTCTCCCAAGTCGGCCACGTAGTCTTTTTAGCAAGCTCTACGAATGACTCTTTGCAGTAATTGATAAACTTTCTCATCTTTACTTTTAAGTGGACACCGCGAAATGGAAGCGGAAGGGGCGGCGTCTGTTAAACAATTACCAAATCGTAACCTTTGATATTTTGCAGGGGAAGCAGGAATCGAACCCACATGGACGGTTTTGGAGACCGCTGAACTACCATTGTTCTATTCCCCTAACGGGAAAAAGGGCGTCGGAACGGCGCCCTTTCTTATACTGATTAGTCAATAACCTTGATAACCTGACCTGCACCTACTGTACGGCCACCTTCGCGGATAGCGAATGAAAGACCTTCGTTGAGGGCTACAGGGTAGATAAGGTTGACGTTGATCTCAACGTTGTCGCCTGGCATAACCATCTCAACACCCTCTGGGAGATTGATCTCACCGGTAACATCGAGTGTGCGGATGAAGAACTGAGGACGATACTTGTTGTGGAATGGAGTGTGACGGCCACCTTCCTCTTTCTTGAGGACATAGATCTGACCTACGAAGTGATCGTGAGCCTTGATTGAACCCGGCTTTGCGATAACCTCACCACGCTTGACATCCTTCTTGTCGATACCACGGAGGAGAAGACCTACGTTGTCACCTGCCTCACCCTGGTCGAGGAGTTTGCGGAACATTTCAACACCGGTAACTACAGTGGTCTTCGGCTTGTCGTGTGAAAGACCGACGATTTCTGCAGGATCGTTGACGTGTACGGTACCAGCCTCGATACGACCGGTAACAACGGTACCACGACCGGTGATTGAGAAGATGTCCTCGATAGGCATAAGGAATGGCTTGTCGACGAGGCGCTCAGGGAGCGGAATATAGTTGTCAACAGCGTCCATAAGTTCCATAACCTTTTCCTCCCACTGTGGCTCTCCGTTGAGAGCACCAAGTGCAGAACCGCGGATTACAGGAGCGTTGTCGCCGTCGAAATCGTACTTGCTGAGGAGGTCGCGAACTTCCATCTCAACGAGGTCAAGCATCTCCTCGTCGTCAACAAGGTCAACCTTGTTGAGGAAAACGACCATCTTAGGTACGTTAACCTGCTTTGCAAGAAGAACGTGCTCGTTGGTCTGAGGCATCGGACCGTCGGTAGCGGCTACTACAAGGATAGCACCGTCCATCTGAGCAGCACCGGTAACCATATTCTTTACATAGTCGGCGTGGCCCGGGCAATCGACATGCGCATAGTGACGATTGGCGGTCTGATACTCGACGTGTGCAGTGTTGATGGTGATACCGCGCTCCTTCTCTTCTGGAGCGTTATCGATCTGGTCGAATGACTTGACTTCGCTCAGACCCTTGGAAGCCAACACCTTGGTGATGGCTGCGGTAAGAGTGGTCTTACCGTGGTCAACGTGGCCAATTGTACCAATGTTGACGTGAGGTTTGGTCCTCTGGAATACTTCTTTTGCCATAATATTATGTGTTTCTTTAAAGTTGTTTACACCAAAAAAGAGCCGATGATGGGATTTGAACTCATGACCTCATCCTTACCAAGGATGCGCTCTACCCCTGAGCTACATCGGCAGACATTTCTTGAGCGGGGTAGGAGAATCGAACTCCCATTTTCAGCTTGGAGGGCTGACATAATAGCCATTATACGAACCCCGCTTGGACAGAAGCATTTCTCTTCCGCTTTGTATTTGTGGGCAAGGATGGATTCGAACCACCGTAGGCGTGCGCCAGCAGATTTACAGTCTGCCCCATTTGGCCACTCTGGTACTTGCCCGTAAGAGATTGCTGATGAGCCGATGGAGGGAATCGAACCCACGACCTTGAGATTACAAATCACACGCTCTAGCCAACTGAGCTACATCGGCAATGTATGTCAAAGACCCCTCAGTTTTGGGGACTGCAAAGATAGGAACTATTTTCTATTCTCCAAATACTTTGCGCAAACTTTTTTCTATCCCCGCTGCACAGATGCCGTATTCTTCGCGTTGGTCGCTCTGGCGGGCCTGCTGCACGAACTCGTCGCGCACTCCGATACCTTCCACGCGCATATTGAGGCCGAGGGAGGCAAGGTGCTCGCAGACAGCACCATACAGGCCTCCGGCAAGCGTTCCGTCCTCGACGGTGACGATTGTGCGGTAGTGCTTTGCGATGCGGTTCAGGGCATCGGTGTCAAGTGGCTTCAGGAAGCGGAAATTGAATACTCCGACCCTGCCGGGGAATGACTTCGCGGCCTCCATTGCCGCGTAAGCCGAAGGCCCTATCGTGATGACGGCGACGTCGGAACCCTCCAGAAGGGTCTCTGCACGGCCTATCTCGTATTCTTCAAAGGATGCGTCCTCCCACGCTGCGCCTTCTCCCATTCCGCGCGGGTACCTTATTATGAAAGGCCCGGTGGAATGTCTGTATGCAGTGTACATAAGCTGGCGCAACTCCAGTTCATCCTTAGGCGCGCTGACTATGGTGTCGGGTATGCTGCGGTATGCTGCAAGGTCGAATATGCCCTGATGCGTGGCTCCGTCTTCGCCGACAAGCCCGGCCCTGTCGAAGCAGAGCGTCACCGGCAGCTTCTGCAGGGCGACGTCGTGGATAATCTGGTCGTACGCGCGCTGCGAGAATGCGGAGTACAGGTTGCAGAACGGCTTGAGCCCGCCTGCAGCGAGTCCGGCGGAGAATGTCACGGCGTGTTCCTCCTCTATGCCCACGTCGAAGAACTGCTGCGGCCGTTTTTCGGCAAGCAGGTTCATCCCGCAGCCTTGCGACATTGCGGGGGTGATGCCGACGACCTTGCCGTCCATCTCGGCAAGTTCCAGGAGGACTTTGCCGAAAACGTCCTGGTAGCGTGCGTGCGGATGCTTGCTGACAATCCTTTCGCCGGTCAGGTGGTCAAACTTGCCGGGAGCGTGCCAGGTGACGGGATCGGCTTCGGCGGGAGCATATCCTTTGCCTTTTGTGGTAAGGCAGTGAACTATGCGCGGTCCCTGCATCGAGCGAAGCTTGATGAATGTCTCCACGACCTGATGTATGTCGTTTCCGTCGATGGGACCGAAATAGCGGAAGCCGAGCGACTCGAACAGGTCGCCTCCTGTCTTCTTTACCAGCCAGGACTTGAAACTGCGGACCCAGCGTTGGATGAACCGACGCAGGCTGCGGTCACCGAGGAGGTGCCAGACGCGGTCCTTGACTATATTGTAGTGGTTGCTGGTGGTTATCCGCAGCAGGTAGTTGTGGAGAGCGCCGCGGTTGTGGTCGATGGACTGGTTGTTGTCGTTGAGGATCACGAGCAGGTCGGCGTTGCTGGCGCCGGCGTTGTTCAGACCCTCGAACGCCATCCCTCCCGTAAGCGCACCGTCGCCGATGAGGGCGGCGACTTTCTCCGCGCTTCCCTTTATGCGTGCGGCTTCGGCGAGGCCGAGGGCTGCGGAAACGGAAGTGGATGAATGACCGACCCCGAAAGCGTCGAACTCGCTTTCCTCGCGGCGCGGAAAGCCGCTTATTCCGTCTTTGGTGCGCATTGATGCGAAGGCGTCCTTGCGGCCGGTGAGTATCTTGTGGGCATAGGCCTGGTGACCTACGTCAAATACGATTTTGTCTGAGGGAGAATCGAACACGTAGTGGTAACCGACAATGAGCTCCACTGCGCCTAGGCTGGAGGCAAGATGGCCCGGATTGTGCGAACAGCACTCAACCATATAGTCGCGCACTTCCGCGCAGAGCCTTTCAAGTTCGCCGACACTCAGCTGCTTTATGTCAGACGGACCTTTGACCTTGTCCAGAATCTCGTGCATCTATTTCTGTATGTTAGGAAGTTCGAGGCCGTAACCCTTCTTCTTGTCTTCTCGCTTGAGAAGGATGCTCAGGAGGAATGCGAGCGCGCCGAAGCAGGAGAAGACGATCATAGGCACAAGGTAGCTGCCCGTATTCTGACGGAGCGTACCTATGAGCATGGGGACAAAGCAGAGGCCGATGTTCTGAACCCAGAATATGAGGCAGTAAGCGCTGCCGAGAATCTTTTCGTCAATGATTTTCGGCACCGATGGCCATAGAGCGGCCGGAACAAGTGAGAAACTTACGCCCAGGATGACGATCAGGGTGACTGCCAGACCCTTTGACGGCACTGCAGGAAGGAGAAACGCAAAGCAGAGGTGGCAGGCAATCATAATCACGGAACCTGCCATCAGCATTGTTGCGCCTTTGCCCTTGCGGTCAAGGAAGAATCCGAGGAAAGGGGTGAGCGCCATCGCGAGGATAGGGAAGCAGCTGAACAGGCGAGCCGCGATGTCGGCATCGATGTTGAGCGTCTCTTCAAGGAAGTTGGTGGCATATCTCTGGAACGGGAAAATCGCGCTGTAATAGAGTACGCAGAGCAGGGCGACAATCCAGAACATCTTGCTCTTGAAGATTGCGCCGAGGTCGCTGATGTGGAATTCCTCTTCCGAAGAGTCTTCGCCTATGGCGAGACCGGCGGCCTTGAGCTGTCCGTCGAACTTGCTGTCAAGAACGCCGAAGATGATGAAGTTGATGAGACCTATCACAAGGAGCGCGCCGCAGAATCCGAGAGGCGCGATGACGGAGTTGTCGAACTTGGCGGAGATGATAGGGGCGATCCACATCACGGCAAACACGCCGAGTCGGGCGATGGCCATCTCAAGACCCATTGCGAGTGCCATTTCCTTGCCTTTGAACCATTTTGCGAGAATCTTGGAAACATTGGTGCCCTCCATCTCGCAGCCGCAGCCGAAGATCATGAAACCGAGTGACGCCATCTTGGCGCTGGCAGGCATTTCGACCCACCAGGTCCCGAGCCATTGGCATAGGGCCGTGGTCTGGAACCAGTCGCTGATACCGATGAACTTGATTCCTGCTCCGGCTACCATCAGGGCGGCTGAGAGCACGCCGGAGAAGCGTACGCCGAGCTTGTCGAGAATCACGCCGGCGATGATGAGGAAACCGCAGACGTTGAGTATATATTCGGATGCCGCGTATTTTCCGAACACTCCGCTGTTCCAGCCGAGATTTGTTTCAACAAGGGATTTGAGCGGGGACATAACGTCCACGAACATA
Organism: Candidatus Cryptobacteroides sp.; assembly: GCA_045616385.1. Taxonomy (GTDB): domain Bacteria; phylum Bacteroidota; class Bacteroidia; order Bacteroidales; family UBA932; genus Cryptobacteroides. The sequence continues at coordinate 7,572 of JAZLGQ010000050.1, read as the reverse complement.
TAGGCGAAGAACATCATCGCCGCCACCAGTATGAGGACACTCCATCTTGCAATGAAGGAGTCGTTCATCAGTTTGTTAACTTTTTCAGACATTTTTATAAAATCCTTAATCGTGTAAAGATACGGCTTTTTCTCGATTTATCCGTATATTTGGGTCTGAAATCGAATAAAATGACGATCACTCTTACAGGATTTATGGGTAGCGGCAAGAGCCGTGTCGGGTACGAACTTTCCAAAAAGCTCGGACTGCGTTTCGTGGATCTCGACCGGGCCATTGTGCTCCGCACAGGAAAGAGCATCGGAGAGCTCTTCGAAAATGGCGAACCGTATTTCCGTACCGTCGAACTCGATACCCTGCGCTCCGTCCTGTCGCGATATACGGGTGATTCTGTGGTCATTGCACTTGGAGGAGGATCCGTTACAACGCCGGAGGTGCTCGACCTTGTCCTCACGCAGACAATTTCCTTTTATCTGAAATCCTCATTCGAACGCATCTGTGAGAATCTTGCGCACAGCTCTACCGAGCGGCCTCTGTTCAACACGGATGCCGCTGCGTTGCTTGCTTCGCGTGAACCATTGTATGAAAAAGCGGCGTTCACCGTCGAAACCGATGGTAAAACGCCGCAGATGATAGCTGCAGAAATTACTGCTCTCCTAGAACGGTAGATCGTCGGTAGGCGAGTCAAGGCTGATGTCGATCGGCTGCTCCTGCGCCGCTGCGGCCGGGGCCTGCTGAACCGGAGCTGCCGGCCTTGGAGCCTGGTATGCAGGCTGCTGGTATGCCGGCTGGGCCTGTTGAGGCTGGTAACCTCCCTGAGGAGCAGCACCCGCATCGTCTCCGCTGTCCCTGCGGCCGAGAAGCTGAAGGTTGTCGACAGTGATTTCGGTGGTGTACTTCTTGGTGCCCGTGGAGTCGGTGTATGACCTGGTTCTGAGGCGACCCTCGATATAGAGCTGGGTGCCTTTTCTTACGAATTTTTCGCAAACGTCCGCAGACTGTCTCCAGGCTACGATGTTGTGCCATTCGGTGTTCTCTCTCAGCTCTCCATTGCGGTCCCTGTACCTCTCCGATGTGGCCAGTGTGAAGGTTGCAACTTTTGTCCCCTGTGCAGAATTTCCATCAAGGTAACGTACTTCCGGGTCTCTACCAACGTTACCGATAAGCATTACTTTATTCAATGACATAGTGTTATGTTTTTAAGCTCCGGACAACGCGTCCGTTGCTCCTGCAATATAGCGATAATTACTTGAATTCAGCAATTATTTTTGCAGCGCAGGAAAATCAGAGGGAACGGCCTGTCTCTTCCGTATTCCGCCCGGTGAGGATGGGGAATCCCAGAAGGGCCTGCCCGCGCAGCCACTCAAGGCCTGAGATATAGCCTTTGTGACCTGAGAGGCACGGGTCCTTGTAGTTTGCTTCGATGATGATGCGGCAGTCAAGACTGTCGAAGCCGGGTGCGGCTGAAGGCAGTGTGTAGATGATGACGTCGTCTGCAACGCCGCCGGCAATCTCATTGTGATGAAGACCTCTGACCGGAAGCCCCAGGTCTTCGGCGGCGGCGAGCGCTGCGCGTCCGGCTCCACCGAGCCCGATGACGGTCACGGATGCCGCTGATGCCTTCTTCAGCAATTCCTTTATGGCGAGATAGTCGGAATTGTATGCGGCAATCCCGCGTGGCGTCTTGACCAGGATGTTCGCAGCCCCCGTATGCTCCACGGCTTCGCTGCGGATGTCAGCCCTTTCTGCCGCCAGCGTCTTGTAAGGCGCCGTCACGTTCACGGCCCTGTACGGACCTTCTATGAAACGCCTCCAGGCATCTTCGAACGTTTTTTCCTCAATGAGGTCGTACCCCCACGCTCCTCCGCAGAGCTCCGCAAACAGCGAAGGGCTCTGGGAATGCCCGACAGGGTACCCTATGAGACCGAATTTATGCATTGCGTTGACGGACTGCTTCGAAAAGAAGGATGGCGGCGGAAACGGAGGCGTTGAGGGAGTCCATTGCGCCAAGCATAGGGATCTTGACGTGTGCGTCGGCGGTATCGCGCCACGCCTGCGTCAGTCCGGTGGCTTCTGTCCCTATGACTATCGCCGTGCCGCGCTTCATATCGGTGTTGTAGTACCATTCGCTGTCCTGCAGCTGTGCGGTGAGTATCTGTATGCCGTGAGCCTTCAGCCAGACGATGGCTTCGGCGGAGGTGCAAGCGACTGTCGGCACGGTAAATGCGGCTCCCAACGAGGCACGGATCAGATTAGGGTTGAAGAGGTCGGTGAGAGGATCGCAGACGATCACTGCGTCGGCCCCGGCGGCATCGGCGCTGCGCAGCACCGCGCCCAGATTCCCCGGCTTCTCAACGCTCTCGAGCACTATGATCAGCGGCTCCGGCTTGAGCATCAGGTCTTCGAGCCTGCGATTCCTGACCTTCACCTCGGCAATTATACCCTCGGTGCCTTCGCGGTAGGCCATCTTGCGGTACAGCCCGCTCGAAATCGAGATGTGCGGCAGTTCGCAGGCGCATATCTCGTCGCAGGCGAATATTGTCCTGACTTCGAATCCTGCATCAATGCAATGCTGGAGTTCGCGTCGGCCTTCGACAACGAATAAACCAGTCTCGCGCCTCAGTCTTGACTTTTCCTGGAGCGCGAGAAGCTGTTTGATCTTCGGGTTCTGAACCGATGTGATTGTTTCGGTCACTATTCTTCGGTTTTCTTTACTTTCTCCGGACGCATCTGAGGGAAGAAGAGAACGTCCTGGATGGTGGTCTGGCCTGTCATAAACATTGTCAGGCGGTCGATTCCCATTCCGAGGCCGGAGGTCGGAGGCATTCCGTACTCGAGAGCGCGGACGAAGTCGTAGTCGATGAACATCGCCTCGTCGTCGCCGTTGCTCTTGAGGCGCGCCTGCTCCTCGAAGCGTTCGAGCTGGTCGATAGGGTCGTTCAGTTCGGAATATGCATTTGCGAGTTCCTTGCCGCATACGAAGAGTTCGAAGCGCTCGGTAAGGGTAGGGTCCTCGCGGTGGCGCTTGGTGAGAGGAGACATTTCGACGGGGTAGTCGGTCACGAATGTAGGCTGGATGAGCTTGTCTTCGCAGAATGTTCCGAAGATGGCGTCGATGAGCTTGCCCTTGCCCATTGAAGGCTCGATTTCCACGTGGAGCTTCTTGCAGGTGTCGCGGAGTTCGTCCTCTGACATTCCCTTGACATCCACTCCGGCGTATTCCTTGATGGCGTCGAGGATAGGCAGACGGCGGTACGTGCCTCCGAAATCGACTTCGTTGCCGCCGATGTTGACGACGGTGGTGCCGTTGACGTTCCGGGAGATTTTGGCGAGCATCGTCTCGACGAATTTCATCATCCAGTTGTAGTCCTTGTAGGCCACGTAGATTTCCATGCAGGTGAACTCCGGGTTGTGGGTCTTGTCCATACCTTCGTTGCGGAAGTCCTTTGCAAATTCATAGACGCCGCTGTATCCGCCCACGATGAGTCTCTTGAGGTAGAGCTCGTTGGCGATGCGCAGGTACAGAGGGATGTCGAGGGCGTTGTGGTGCGTGATGAACGGACGTGCGGTGGCGCCGCCCGGAATGCTCTGGAGGATAGGTGTCTCTACCTCAAGGCAGCCGGCCTGGTTGAAATATTCGCGCATCGTGGCGATGATCTTGGCCCTCTTGACGAAGGTCTCCTTGACCTGCGGATTTATGATGAGATCGACGTAGCGCTGGCGGTAGCGCAGCTCCGGGTCGGTGACAGCATCGAATACCTGTCCGTCCTGCTCCTTGACGATAGGCAGTACGCGCAGGGACTTGCTGAGGAGGGTGAGCTCCTTGGCGTGAACGCTCAGCTGCCCTGTCTGGGTGATGAATGCAAAACCCTTGATGCCGATGACGTCGCCGATGTCGAGCAGCCTTTTCCAGACCGTGTTATACATCGTCTTGTCCTCGTCCGGGCAGATTTCGTCACGCTTGACATAGATCTGGATGCGGCCCGTTTCATCTTGAAGTTCGCCGAATGAAGCGGCGCCCATTATGCGGCGGCTCATAAGGCGGCCTGCAATGCAGACTTCTTGGAAATTGTTCTTTTCCGGGTCGTAACCGGCTTCAATCTCTGCAGCGTTGGTGTTGACCGGATATTCGGCAGCCGGGTATGGCTCGATGCCGAGTTCTCTGAGTTTCGCCAATGATTCACGGCGAAGAAGTTCCTGTTCGCTAAGTGCCATAGATGTTGATTGTCTAAAATCATACAAAGATATCCATCCGTTTTCTTTTTTGCAAAGTTCTTGTTAACTTTGTATGATTATGGCTAAAGAGTGCAAGTGGATACTCAAGGAGCAGGCTGACCCATCAAAGGTCGAGCGTCTTGCCACCGAAGTCGGGATTGACAAAGTCCTGGCCGAGCTTCTCGTGAAGCGCGGTGTCGAAACTTTCGAGCAGGCCCGCTCATTCTTCCGTCCGAGCCTCGATGACCTTCACGACCCGTTCCTGATGAAGGATATGGGCGTGGCGGTCGAGCGTCTTCACAAGGCCGTCACGACAGGCGAGAAAATCCTTGTCTACGGCGACTACGACGTTGATGGCACGACCGCCGTCGCACTGGTCTATTCCTTCATCCAACGGTTCACCGGCAATGTCGATTTCTATATCCCCGACCGATATGACGAGGGGTACGGCGTCTCCTACAAGGGCCTTGACTGGGCTGCGGAAGGCGGCTTCAACCTCATCATAACGCTGGATTGCGGCATCAAGGCCATCGACAAGGTTGAATATGCCCGCAGCAAGGGCGTCGAGATGATCATCTGCGACCATCACCTCCCTGAGGAATCCTTGCCGAAGGCGGTTGCCGTCCTGGACCCGAAACGTGAAGACTGCCATTATCCTTTCGACGACCTTTCCGGTTGCGGTGTGGGATTCAAGCTTGTCCAGGCATATTCACAGAAATACGGAGTGCCGTTCGAAAGCCTTATCCCGCTTCTGGACCTTCTTGTGGTAAGCATATCTTCAGACCTTGTGACAATGGTCGGCGAGAACCGCGTCCTGAGTCACTTTGGTCTCAAACAGCTCAACGAGAACCCTTGCAAGGGCCTTCTTGCAATGATCAACCTCTCCAACCTGGAACCGGGCCACATTTCCATCGATGACATAGTCTTCAAGATCGGCCCGCGCATCAATGCCGCCGGCCGTATGGAGTCCGGACGTCTGGCGGTCGAACTCCTCAAGGCTACCGACACCAGAACGGCGATGCTCATCGGGGAAAAGATCAACGAGAACAACAACGACCGCAAGAACATAGACCGTGAGATCACTCAGGAAGCGCTGGAAATGGTACAGGAAGGGAAATGCCTCGCCAGCGAGAACGTCACCATAGTCTATAATCCGAAGTGGAACAAGGGCGTCGTGGGCATCGTGGCCTCCCGCCTTGTCGAGGCCTACTACAAGCCGACGGTCGTCCTTACCAAGTCCAACGGCTTCGTCAACGGCTCCGCCCGCAGCGTCGCCGGATTCGACCTGTACGGCGCCATCGAAAGTTGCGCTGACCTGCTTGAGAATTTCGGCGGCCACGTTTATGCGGCGGGTCTCACCCTCAAGGAGGAGAATCTCGAGGAGTTCGCCCGCAGGATGGATGCGTTCGTGGCGGGAAAAATTACATCTGAGATGCTCACTCCTATAGTGGATGTGGACGCGAAACTCGACTTTGCTCAGATAACCCCCAAGTTCTTCCGTATACTGAAGCAGTTCCAGCCGTTCGGGCCGGGCAACAACAATCCTATATTCGTCACCGAGAACGTCTACGACGCCGGCAGCGGACGCAAGGTCGGCGCGGGCGGAGTGCACCTGAAGCTGGATCTCATCCAGGAGTCTCAGCCTTACCATCAGATTCCTGCCATCGCCTTCAATATGGCCGATTTCTCCGACTACATCAAGGAAGGCAATCCTTTCGACGTCTGCTATGCGATAGTCGAGAACTATTATCGTGGCAACTCCAGCATCCAGCTGCGCGTGCGCGATATGCGCGAGCGCGATGACATATTATAGGGACAGGGGCTTTATCGTTGCTGTCAGAACAGCGTAGGTTCTTCTATCTCAAGGTCTATCGGTTCGTCATCTGAAGACATCGGAGGGAGATCGACGATTGTCTTCGGGAGTGCCGGGATGTCTTCCTGAACAGTGTCGATGAGGTCAATGTCTATCAACTCACTGTCGCCGGCTGGCTCGGAATCTTCAGGGACGACATCGTCCTCAGGCTTCTGCAGCGGCTCCACGAAGCGGACTTTCTTGACCTCTCCGCGTTCTGCGCACTTCTTTCCCTTCGCCGCATAACCCTTCTTTCCAATCCATTCCTCGGCATCGACCTTCTCCGGTTCCTTGTCTTCAAGTTTCCAGATGATTTCGTACTGAGGGTGCTTGTCGTCGGACAGGGCCACGAGATATGACTTGGCACCTTCGGCGATGAAACTGAGAGGCGTGTTGTCGCTCAGGATGAAAGAGAAACGCTTTACGTAGAAAGATTTTGCCGCAGCATCCCAATAGAGGGCGGTGAACGTCTTGTCCGGGTCGAACTTCTCGATGCGGAGCACGTCTCCCTGATACTTGTTCACCAGTTCGAAGGATGTGGTGTAGAACGTGCCGTTCCTGAACACCGCTAGAACCTTGTCGGTCGTCGTGAACTGGCCGAGATACAGACCGTGGCCGTCCTCGTTCAGTTTCTGGATGTCGGTGTCGTACCAGATGTCCTTGCCGGCAATCGTGCTCACGCCCCGGCTCTTGAGCGTGATCCTCTGGATGACATTCTTGCTCACAAGGTTGCCTCGGGCGGTCTTCGCCTTGATGGCGAGTTGTGAGAAATCATATTCGAAAGAGGTCTTCTTGAGCTTCGGTTTCGGGCGCAGGCTGATCTTCACGACCTCTGCCTCACCGTTGGGATTAGGAGTGAACCATTCGATCCTTGAGCCGGGAACACCGGTGGTGATGTCGTAGTCCTTGTCACGGGTGACGGAGGTGATGGCGAAGCGCTTTGCGTAGTAGATCGAAGTCTTGCCTTCCCTGTAGATCACGTTGTAGATCGTGCGGGAGTCCCCGCGGTTGAAGAGGCCGACAAAGAGGAGGTCCTTGCCGAAGAACGCCTTGTCCTCCACCTTTGATATCTTGTATTTGCCGTTCTTGCCGATGACGATGACCTCGGAGAGGTCGGAGCAGTCGCAGATGAACACGCCGCCGTCGTCCTTCTTGAGGCCTATGCCGACGAAGCCTTCGGCGAGGTTTGCGTAGAGCTTGGCGTTGTTGTTGACAACCTTGGTGGCGGCGATGGTTTCGAAGCCGGTAAGCTCGGTACGGCGCGGGAAGTCCTTGCCGTATTTTTTCTTGAGGGACTTGAACCAGTCGATGGTGAATCTGTCGATATGGTCGATATGGTCCTGCACGACAGCCATCTCATCCTCGATGCCCTTGATCTTCTCGTCGAGAGCCTTGACGTCAAAGCGGGATATCTTGCGGACAGGCTTGTCCACGAGTTTCAGGATATCTTCCATCACCACCTCGCGGCGGAGACAGGATTCGTACGTCTTCATACTTGCCAAAATGCT